>NZ_JAGPYY010000009.1:0-110667 GCF_024454075.1 Corynebacterium sp. CCUG 71335 | reverse complement strand
GAAGACGCCTACTATCAACAATCACACGCCCACCCGTTGGGCGTTCAATAAGCGGAACGAAAACCAGGACGCTTCAACACGGATTAACCGGCGGGGCGCCCCGCAGTCCTTTTGGCACAATCGGAGCCATGAGCACCACTGCCCCATTGGACCTGACCGTCGCTGAATCACACCTGAAGGAGATGCTTGACGACGCTCTCCTCCTGGTCAACCAGGAGACCTACAGCTTCGATAAACCAGCGTTGGTGGAGGGGTTGAGGGTGTTGGAGGGGGTCGTCGATAAGCGGCTCGGTGAACCCGACGAGCGCACGCGGCATGACGGCGGCGAGTGGGGCGACATCGTGACCCTGACGTACCGCGGCGAGCTGCCCGGCCATGTCGTGGTGGTCGGACACTACGACACGGTGTGGCCTGCCGGCACCGTCGCGGCGTGGGACCCGCCGGCTCACGACGACCCGCGCGAACGGTTGTCCGCGCCCGGGATCTTCGACATGAAGATCGGGCTCACGCAGGGCATTTGGGCGCTCAAGCTGCTTAAAGACCACGGTATCGCGCACCCGACGGTGACTTACGTCTTCAACGGCGACGAGGAAATCGGCTCGTTTGCCTCGCAGCACGTCATCCAGGACACCGCGCGCAACGCCGACGCCGCATTCGTGCTCGAGGCCAGCGTCGACGGCAACGTGAAGGTCGCGCGCAAAGGCATCGGCGACATCACCGTGACCGCCACGGGCATCGAAGCGCACGCCGGCCTCGAACCCGAAAAGGGCGCCAGCGCCATCAACGCCCTCATGGAGTTCTGCCTCGCCGCCGCGGACCTCGCCGACCCGGACAAAGGCACCACCATCAACGTGGGCCTCATCGAGGGCGGCTCCGGCGCCAACGTCGTCGCGGGCACGGCCACCGCCAAGCTCGACGTCCGCCATTGGGTCCCGGAGGAAACCGCGCGTATCGACGCCGCCCTCGACACCATCACCTGGTCCGACGACCGCGTCACCATCGAGTGCGAACGCAACTGGAACCGGCCGCCGATGGTGCATACCGACGGCACTGAGGCGCTCTTCCAGGTGTTCAAGTCCCAGGCCGAAGCTTTGGGCCACTCTGACTTCGAGGGGGTTGCCGTCGGCGGCGGGTCCGACGCCAACTTCATCTCGGCTGTCGGCACACCCGTCGTCTGCGGCCTGGGCGCTGGTGGCGCTGGCGCGCACGCCCGGTACGAGTTCATCTACCCCGACTCCGTGCCGTTCTTCACCGCGCTGCTGGCCAACTCCATTGCAGCTATCGACGGGCCGGTCATCACCGACTAGCCCCCTGTCCGGTTGGGCTAAGCAATAGAAGACCTCCCGGACTCCAGCTCAATGGCTGGGTCGCGGGAGGTCTCGGTTTTACGGGACGCTAATCCCTAGGGTTTAGAACTTCGGGAGCTTGATACCGCCGATTCGCTCGAGGCAGTTCTGGATGTAGCCGTTGCGCTCGAAGCAGTTGTAGATGCCCACGAGGCCTGCCAGGCCAGCCAGCACACCGAGCGTGATCAGCACGATCTTGCCCATCGGCGAAGAGGACAGCTCGGAAGAACCGTCAATGAGTCCCTTCGCGGAGCCCTCAGACGAGCCCTTTACGGATCCTCCAGTGGAACCATTCCCGGAGCCGTCGGAAGGGTTGGCCGGGCCCTTCGGCGCCTCCTCCGTCGTCGTGGTCGTGGGTGACTGCGGGTCCTCAGGGGTCGTCGTCGTGGTCGGCTTCTCGTTCTTCTTCTCCGTCGGCTCAGCTGGCTTGCTCGACTCGGGGTCCTGCTTATCAGTCGGCTCAGCCGGCTTACTGGACTCGGGGTCCTTCTTCTCGGTCGTGGTCGTGGTCGGCTTCTCGTCGTTCGTTTCAGACGTCGTCGAGGTGGAAGTCGTTGGCTTCTCGCTCTGCTCGTCAGTCGGCTCAGCCGGCTTGCTGGACCCAGTGTCCTGCTTCTCCGACGTGGTCGAAGTAGTGCTCGACTCCTCGTCGTTCGTTTCAGACGTCGTCGAGGTAGTAGTCGTTGGCTTCTCGCTCTGCTCGTCAGTCGGCTCAGCCTGTTCGGTGGTCGTCGTCGGCTTCTCGCTCTGCTCGTCAGTCGGCTCAGCCGCCTTGCTGGACCCAGTATCCTGCTTCTCCGACGTGGTCGAAGTAGTGCTCGACTCCTCGTCGTTCGTTTCAGACGTCGTCGAGGTAGTAGTCGTTGGCTTCTCGCTCTGCTCGTCAGTCGGCTCAGCCTGTTCGGTGGTCGTCGTCGGCTTCTCGCTCTGCTCGTCAGTCGGCTCAGCCGCCTTGCTGGACCCAGTATCCTGCTTCTCCGACGTGGTCGAAGTAGTGCTCGACTCCTCGTCGTTCGTTTCAGACGTCGTCAAGGTAGTAGTCGTTGGCTTCTCGCTCTGCTCGTCAGTCGGCTCAGCCTGTTCGGTGGTCGTCGTCGTCGGCTTCTCGTCCTGCTTATCGGTCGGCTCAGCCTGTTGTTTGGTTGTGGACTCCTCGTCGTTTCGCTCAGACGTCGCCGAAGCATCGGTTGGTGTCGTCGGCTCGGCCTCCTCCGAAGCGGACGTTGTCGTTTTCGGAGTCAACTTCTCCTCCTCAGACGTCACCGGTGCAGACGATTCCTGGGTTGTAGGGGATACCGGAACCGGCTGTTCTTCAGTCGACTCCTCTTTTTCAACGATCTTTACAGCCGGAAACGGAGTTGCAGCTGCTTTCTTACCGCCAGGGGCGGTGTAATCCTCAGAGAGACCGCAGCGAACCAACGCGTTGATGTTTTTCTCTGAGAAAAACACCTTCGTGCTCCCCTGGACCAAGCCCTGTACGAATGCGTCGGGGTTGAGCGTTGTAGCATCCGTCTTCCGGATGGATGGTTGTACGGTAGAGCCAGGCTCACCAGTCGCCTTGAGCTTCAGCGTCACCTTAGGCAGCTTCTCGTCGCCCGGCTTCAAAATCTCTGCACCACCGTAGAACCAGCGTCCCTCGTTACTAGCTACCCACTCGGCGGGGTTATCGCCAACGTTCTTCCCGGTAAACCCCACCGGACCGACCTCGACAGGGTCTTTGCGTTGTTGCTCACCGACAAAACGAAGACGACCCCCCTCTTCAAGAACACTGAATTTACGAGGAGTGTTTTGATCAAATTCGAAAGAAGTGAGCTCGACGTTGTCCGGAAGATCGATCCACAGATTGGCTTGGGATAAACGCTTTACGGCAACCGTTTTTCCTTGCGCACTCATGACAGTGGGAAAAGCGACTGAACCGGGGTCAATTACGTACTCGAATTCCTCGCCAACCTGCACAGTGTCAGGTGCGGTTGCTTTGAAAGCGAGTGCAAAGTCATTACCGAGATCAAGGGAGGTTCTTGCAAATGCAGCGCTACCTTTCGGTTGAACATAGCAAGCAAGCGGCAGATTAACGTCAGTCGTCGTCGCCTCCTGAGCAACGGCGGAGGGAACAACCAGCGCAGATACCGCGATGGCTCCCGAGGTGAAGCCGGCGAGCGCGCGGCGGAGGTTCATCTTCATTGTGTCTCCATGTGGGAAAAGGCGAACGCCGGGCGCAACGACCGCGTTGAGCGAGGCGAACGGGAAAATGACAGGCAGTCCATAGACAGCGGTTTGACAGTTAACCGCAAGGACTTTCCTGACTATATCACCAACACGGAAACTAAATTGGCCGAGTCGGAAAACCAGGCACATAACACCGAACACACGGGTTCCATGCCTAATAAGTGGGGCCAGCGGGGCTCGAACCCGCGACCAACGGATTATGAGTCCGCGGCTCTAACCGACTGAGCTATAGCCCCTCGCAGCGAGTCAGTATATCCGCGCGCGCTCAGCCCAATGAAACCGGGCACCACACTACCGAACGAAGCCGAAAAGCGCGTACTTACTGGCGATTTGTCACTGTGAACACCTACGGGCTAAAGTAGCAAAACGTTGCACAGCAGCATTCCCGCATAGCTCAGTTGGCAGAGCATTCGACTGTTAATCGAAGGGTCACTGGTTCGAGCCCAGTTGCGGGAGCAGATTAACCCAGCACAGGAATGCGCTGGGTTTCGTCGTTAAGCGAAAGCCTCGCTCTCGACGAACAACTGCGAGCAGGTAGACTCGGGCGCATGATTCAGTTCGTCGTCGGAGCAGCAGCCGGGTACGTGTTTGGCACGAAGGCGGGGCGCAAGCGATACCACCAGATCGTCGACACCACCCAGAAAGTGGTCAATTCGCCTGTGACGCAGCAGGTTGTCCGCTCGACGCGCAAAGCCATCGCGAATCAGCTCGACCCGGAGCCGCGTATGCGCGAGGTGAAGGATCTCAAGCGCGGCAAGAAGAGCACCGGGCCGGAGCTCGAGCACGAGATTTACGAACCCGACGAGGATTAGAGCCTAAATCAACCCCGCGACGATCCCGTCGAGGATGTCTTTTTCGCTGATCACGAAAGACTCGGCTCCGTGCGCTTCGAACGCGGTCATCATCTGCTCGACGATGACAGACCCGGACCCGATGACGTCGGCACGCCCGGGGTGCACCACGGGGTTCGCCGCACGTTCCTTCGCTGTCGCTGACCGCAGCCAGCCGGTGATTTCGCGCATCCGCGCAAACGGGATGTTGGACATGTGGATCCGCTCGGGATCGTAGTAATCAAGGTCCTGCGCCAGCGCGCTGAGCGTGGTGAATGTTCCTGCGCACCCGACAAATGTCGCGGCCTGCGGGACAGGCACGGTCTCCGCGGCCTCCGCCATTTGCTTATCGACGTATCCGCGCGCCTCACTCGTCTCCTCCCCCGTCGGCGGATCACTGCGCAGGATGCGCTCCGTCAGCCTGACGCAGCCCATTTGGGTGGAGTAAGCACCGAGGATCTCCCCCGCTGCAGTGCCGACGATGAACTCAGTGGAGCCACCGCCTAAGTCGATAACGCAGAACGGGCCGCGGTCAGAATCAATGTCGAGGGTCGCGCCCTTGAACGACAGCTCCGCTTCCTCTTCCCCGCTGATGACTTCGGCTTGGGCGCCGTCTTGTATGCGGCCGAGAAGCTCGGCGGTCATGTCGAAAAAGTCGTCACGGTTGGACGCATCGCGGGTCGCGGAGGTAGCCACCATACGCACGGCGGACACGCCTTCAGCCTCCATGCGGTCGACGTACGCGGCGAGAGCCTCGCGCGTGCGCTCAATAGCTTCGGGAGCGAGTCGACCGGTAGCGTCCACCCCCTGCCCGAGACGGACGATGGTGTTTTCGCGGGTGATTTCCCGAAGCGCACCGTCCTCCTCGATGGCGCCGATAAGCAAACGGATGGAGTTCGTGCCGCAGTCCACAGCCGCGACGGTTTTCCCGGCCGTCATGCCAGGCCCTCCCCTGCTTCCTCGAGCGTGATGCCGAGATCGTCCAATGTCGGCCAGTCTTCCGGGATCGCGGTGCCGCGCATGTTGCCGTGCTCGGCTGCGAGAGCGACCGCTTCCGTGCCCAGGCGGACCCGGCCCGGCCCCTCCGCCAGCGCGTAGGCGATCAGGACGTGCAGGCACTTCACCCGGTCCGGCATGCCACCACCGGAGAAGTCGGTGCCGAGGTCCTCGATGGCGTTGCGTTCGGCCAGGTAGTGCTCGTGGGCGGCACGGTAGTCCGCCTTGAGGTCTGGGTCGGTGCCCAGACGGGATTCCATCCACTTCATCACCTGCGCGACCTCCAGGCGGGAAGCCTCAGCGGTCAGGCGTGGGTCGGTGAGGTAGTACAGGGTGGGGAACGGGGTGCCGTCGTCAAGCTTGGGCGCGGTCTTGACCACAGCCGGTTGGCCGTCGGGCGTGCGGTACGCGATGGCTAGTACGCCGCGCGGCTCGCGCCCGAGCTGGCGGGCGACAATCTCTAGGTCTTCCCTCATGGACGCTATTGTTCCACAGGTGCTTCAGCCGGCTCGGCCGGTGGTTCCTCGGGCGCAGGTGCCGGTGGCTCTTCGGGTGCCGGAGGCTCTTCAGGCGCGCCCTCGGTCTCGGGTTGCTTTTCCGGGATCTCGCGGAGCGAATCCCATATCACGGTGTGCCACGGGGTGTCCGGGTCAATCTCGTCACCGCGCGACGTTGTGATTGCATCCGACTGCATGCGCGGGTCGATGATGCGCCACGCCGTCTCACCGGGCGCCATCATGCCTAGGCGTCGGCGGGCTTCCTGTTCAACGTAAGCGGGATCGTTGTAACGATCGATTTTCTCTTCGAGCTCAGTTTTTTGCTGCTTCTTCGATTCGATCGACGCTTCCAACCGGGCGATCTCTTCGCGGCCGCTGTAGTAGTTGCGCAGGGGCACCGCGATAGCAATCAGCACGATCAGCACCACGGTGATCAGGACGGCCACGCCGACAATGTCGCCTTTGAGCATCTCCATGCGGCGCGGTTTCTTCGCGCGCGCCTTGGCCCGTGCGGCATCACGGCTGGCAACCGGCACCGTCCGTGGTAGACGGTGCGGGGCGCGGCGTGCGCTGCGCTCGTTCGCGCGTTCAGGGGTGCGCTGCGGGTCACGCTGCGTTCTACCGCCGCGTGCGTTACGCTGCGCCGCGTCGCGCCCTGAGTCGCGTGGGGATCGTGTGGCCATAGTGAATACGAAGTGTACTCGCGCCCACCCCACGACCCCGCGCGACGCGCTGCGGGGCAACGCTCAGAACATTGCCCCAGAAACGAACGCTACTTGTTGTAGCGCGGGAAAGCGTTGCGGCCGGCGTACACAGCAGCCGGGCCGAGCTCTTCCTCAATGCGGATGAGGCGGTTGTACTTCGCCACACGCTCAGAGCGGGCCGGAGCACCAGTCTTGATCTGGCCGCAAGACAGCGCGACAGCCAGGTCGGCGATGGTGGTGTCCTCGGTCTCGCCGGAGCGGTGGGACATCATCGTGGCGTAGCGGTTGCGGTGCGCCAGCTCGACAGCGTCGAAGGTCTCGGTCAGGGTGCCGATCTGGTTGACCTTCACCAGCAGAGCGTTCGCAGCGTTCTGCTCGATGCCCTTGGCCAGGCGGTCCGGGTTGGTGACAAAGAAGTCATCGCCAACGATCTGCACCTTGTCGCCCAGCTCCTCGGTGAGCTTGACGTAGCCGCCCCAGTCATTCTCATCCAGCGGATCCTCAATGGAGACGATCGGGTACGCCTCAACGAGCTCGGCGTAGACCTTGGCCATTTCCTCTGCGGAGTGCTGACCGCCCTCGAAGTTGTAGGAGCCGTTCTCGAAGAACTCGGAGGAAGCCACATCGAGAGCCAGGGCGATGTCGGCGCCCGGCTTGTAGCCAGCCTTCTCGATGGCCTCGACGATCAGGTCGAGAGCGGCGCGGGTGGAGTCGACGGAGGGGGCGAAGCCACCCTCATCACCCAGGCCGGTGGACAGGCCCTTGTCCTTGATCACGGACTTCAGAGCGTGATAGACCTCTGCACCCTGACGCAGCGCCTCGGTAAAGGTGTCGGCACCGATCGGGGCGATCATGAACTCTTGGACATCCACGCCAGAGTCCGCGTGTGCGCCACCGTTGAGGATGTTCATCATCGGCACCGGCAGGACGTGCGCGTTCGGACCGCCGATGTAGCGGTACAGCGGCAGGCCGGCGGAGTCAGCAGCAGCCTTGGCATTCGCCATGGAGACACCCAGGATCGCGTTAGCACCGAGGTTCTTCTTGTTGTCGGAGCCGTCCAGCTCGATCATGGCCAAGTCCAGAACACGCTGGTCATCCGCCTCAATGCCGGCAATGGCATCCGCGATGGTTTCGTTGACGTTCGTCACGGCGTTCTGGACGCCCTTGCCGCCGTAGCGGTCGCCGCCGTCGCGAAGCTCGTGTGCCTCGTGCTCGCCGGTGGACGCGCCGGAAGGCACCGCGGCAATGCCGTGGGAACCGTCGTCGAGGAAGACCTCAACCTCAACGGTCGGGTTACCGCGCGAGTCTATGATTTCACGTGCGTACGTCAGCATGATGTCAGCCACTGAAAATCTCCTTTGATCAGAGGTGGGATTGTCCGCCCCCGATTCTTCCAGAAAAACTGCCCCGCCGTCTGCGCTCGCGACTATCGGTGCGCGGGCTGGTCCAGCGCGTAGTTCGCGGCGGCGTCGCGGACGCGGATGACGTAGTCGTTGGAGTGGTTGTACCCCAAGATCGCCGCCTGCCAGTCCTCCGGCGCAGACAGGTCGCGCCCGCCAAAGCAGAGCAGGTTGGCGGCGGTCAGCGCTGCATCGTCGATCTGTTGCGGGTCGGCGTAGCCGTCGCCGTTGGCATCGCGGCTATAGCGGGACCAGGACTCGGGAATGAACTGCATCGGGCCGACCGCACGGTCATACTCAGTGTCGTTGTCGTAGTGGCCGCCGTCAGTGTCGTCAATACGCGCGAAGCCTTCGCTACCGTCCAAGGCGGGACCGATGATGGCGGGGTCGGCGACACCGCTCTCGTTTAGCCGGGCCGGGTCGAACATCCGGCCCGTATAGGTGCCATGGCGCGTTTCCACCCAGCCGATACCGGCAAGGGTGTTCCAGTGCAGGTTGCAGCTCGGCCACGACTCACGGGCAATAAGTTCAGCGTTGCCGTAAGCGCGCACTGCCTGGGGGTCGATGCCGGTGGACTCGGCAATCGGGGCGGCCCACTCAGCGAGGAGGTCAGAGGTTCGGCCGGGGCCGTGGACGTCGATAAGCGGCGGCGATTGCGCTGCTGCGGGCGGGAGGTCCGTAGGCACCGGTTGACGTTGCTGCTGGGACACCGGGTTGCCCATGCTGCTGAACAGCCAGAAAACGATCGCGATGATGAGTACAATCGCCATCACCACGCCCAGAACCGCACCGCACCCTCCGGCACGCCCGTTTTGCCGAGTCGGCGGCGGGGATTTCGGGGCGTAGTAGCGGGGCGCAGTCACGATCGAACACTCTACCGCGCGGGCTCACCAATCCTTGCATCCCCAAAGAACTGCCAAGAAAAGTGCCCCTGCAGCAACAGTTTCCTCTTCCGTCACTGCGCGCGACGTCCCTCCAACGGCCGCATTGGTGACCAGCCGCTAGCGCATCGCTTAACGACGGCTACCCCCGCCCGTAATCTCTCGCTTCTTTCCTTCGGCCCACAACCGGACCTGTTCAGCTTTAGCCACGGTGCCGGTGCTGCCGTTGAACAGATAGGGCGCACGGCTCTTCATCTTGTCCACGAACGCCTGCGCGACATCAGCGAAAGAGAAAGCTCCACGCTGGTTTGCGATCTCAGCGTGGAAGAGCACCTGGAGAAGCAGGTCAGAGAGCTCCTTCTTCATCTCCTCGTCACCCTGCTCTGTGCGTACAGCATCCGCGAACTCGGCCGATTCCTGCTCAAGGTACTCCAGCAACGACTCATGGGTTTGGCCCATTTCCCACTCTCCGCGGGTGCGCGCCGCGCGCATGACCCGCTGCGCCTGATACACCGGATCCAACAGCGAGGACACCTGCACGAGTTCCTCGCCCGCCTCCACGCGTTCTTGCACAACGGGATCGTGGAGATCGGTCGTGACCAGCCACCCTTGCCCCTCGGCATCCTCCCCGCGAACGAGGTCACCGAAGTTCCACCGGGCCGCAATGGGCACCTCGTCAGTGAAGATGACAGGACCCTTCACCCGGCCGGCGACACCGATGGAGATCATGTCCGGCCATCGAGGATCCAAAACCAGAACGCTCATAAGGCTATATATTAGCGGGGAGAGACGTTTTCAGACTCATCCGCGGAAGGCGCGGTCGTTGAGCTCCCGGCGCGCTTGCTCCAGCGCGACCAGGTCAGAGAACAAGGCGTTGTACGCCATCTCATCATCGCTCGGCCGCATACGCTGCAGCTGCGACTTCAGCTGCGCGATCTGGTTACCCACCCTGACCTCCTGGAGACGGGAGAGCACAGAGTCGGCGTAAGCGCTCGGGTCCGCCGCATGAATTTCTTCGACCGCGAGCTCAGAGACGAAGTTTCGGCCGGTCACATCGGCCATTTCTGCGGCGACATTCGCGATCCACGCTGGGCCGGCACTCTCTGAAGCGCCAGCATTGGCCGCTCCGCCCACCTTGGCCATGGCGTCGCGGACGGCCCGGTACGCCGGATCGGTGAATGCGTCTGGGTTGATGCCGTCGAAGTAGCTGCCGGCAGCACCCGGATACTGCAGCGCCACCTTGATAGCCTCACGCTGTGCCCACAGGCGCGGGTCCTCCGGGTTAGGCACCTGGAAGGCGGGAGCACCCGGCGCGCCGGAGCCGCCATCGGAAGCTGCGGGGGTCGCGTTCTCCCACGCAGAACGCTTGTTGCCCTTATTCGACGGGTTCTTCGCTTCCTGGCGGACCTGGCGGATCACTTCATTCGGGTCCGGCCAACCGACCCATCCTGCGAGCTGGCGGGCGTACTCGGTTTGTAGTGGGGTGTCGCGGATCTGGGCGACGACGGGGACGGTACGCCGCAAAGCTTGCAGGCGCCCCTCCGGAGTATCCAGCGAGTAGTCCTTGAGCAGCGATTCAATGACGAACTCGAACATGGGAACGCGGCTGGCCACCAGGTTGCGCACCGCGGAATCCCCCTTGGCCATGCGCAGATCGCACGGGTCCATGCCCTCCGGAGCGACGGCGACAAAGGACTGGCCGGTGAACTGTTGGTCGCCCTCGAAGGCGCGCATGGCGGCTTTCTGGCCGGCCTCATCACCGTCGAAGGTGTAGATGAGCTCGCCACGAAAGTAATTGTCGTCCAGCATGAGACGGCGGATGATGCTCATGTGGTCCTTACCGAAGGCCGTGCCGCACGCAGCGACAGCGGTGGTGATGCCGGCGGCGTGCATCGCCATGACATCGGTGTAGCCCTCGACCACGACGCACTGGTGGCCTTGTGCGATGTTCTTTTTCGCTAAATCGAGGCCGAAAAGCACCTTGGACTTGTGATAGAGCATCGTGTCCTGGGTGTTCATGTACTTGCCCATATTGTCGTCATCGAACAACTTGCGGGCACCGAAACCGATGACGTTACCGGCGACATCCTTGATCGGCCACAGCAGGCGGCGGCGGAACTTGTCGATGGGACCGCGGCGCCCCATCGTGGACAAGCCCGCCTCTTGCAACTCCTGGGCGTCAAACCCCTTGCGCAGCAGGTGCTTGGTCAACGTGTCCCAGCCGTCCGGGGCGTAGCCGCATTCGAAGTGGTAAATGGTGTCTTTGTCGAAGCCGCGGTCGAGCAGGAACCGTCGCCCAGGCTCAGCCTCCGGAGTCTCCAACTGCTCGCGGTAGAACTCGTGCGCAGACTTGTTGGCGGCGAGCAAACGTGCGCGGGTACCGGGCTTCACATCGCGCGCACCGGTGGATCCGCCCTGGTAATTGATGTGGTAGCCGATCTCCTCCGCGACCGCCTCGACTGCTTCAGGGAAAGAGAGCTGCTCCATCTCCATCATGAAGGAGAAGACATCGCCGCCTTTGCCCGTGGAGAAACAGTGGTAGTAACCGCGGGCGGGGCGTACATGGAACGACGGGGTCTTCTCATCCTTGAAGGGCGACAAGCCTTTCAGAGAGTCATGCCCGGCAGGCTTGAGCTGAACGTACTCCCCCACGATGTCCGCGATGTTGGCGCGCTCACGGATAGCCTCGATGTCACTATCCGGAATTCTGCCCCTAGCCATGGCGCATATAGTACCTGCGCACCCGGACACGCGGAATAGCGCTGGATTGGGCGGGGCAATGCGCCGTCGTAAAGCATGCGGAGCATCCTGCACACGAGTGCGTAGGACCCATCCCGAACTGAGTCGCACCTGCCGCTCTTCTCCCACAAGTTTCAAACGCCTCAAGTGGCGCATGTTGTTGAGTTCGGGATGAACTCTAGCCCTCACTAACCGACACCCCACCTTGCTCAGGATGCGGGCAGGGCGCCTAGCGGAGAGCGGCGTGAACACTCACAATCAATGTATGGGGAACATCGGGGATGAACAGCCGCGCAATCTTCTCGGTTCTGAGCGCGCCGATCGAGCGGCTGAGCTACGCCACCGTCTCTACCAAGAGCTCAGTGCCACGAGTCTCTATTGGTCAGGCAACGGGGCCCATCAAGACGCTGTAGCGAATCGGCCGCTGTCCCTCGTCGCGGATAAAGCACTCGTTGATCAGGCCTGGTTTCGCGGTTTACCAACCCATGAGAAGGAAACCGTGCGCGGCGCCGCTGCTGTTCTGGCGACGCGGAAAGCCGTCTTGGTCGGCCGGTGGGCCGCAGCACAACACGGCATGTGGACTCCGACGCCCGGCGGCGGGCCCGTGGACCTTGTGCTCCCTTCTGGCTCGGTGCCTCCGAAATCCAAATGGCCACAGTTGACCCGCTACCACCAGTTCCCAATCAAGGACGATGACATTGTCGAGCTTGACGGTGTCCGCACAAGCACACCTCTACGCACGAGCATTGATCTCCGCCGCCTCGAAGGCCGGGTGGGAGGGTTTCTTGCCGTCACTGCCCTGCTCAATAGCGGCATCCCTCTCAAGGAGATCGTCGCTTACAACCAATCTTTCGAGGATCCCCTCCCCCGAAACCACCACCTCCCTGTCTCCGCAGACTGGGATCCACCGCGGTTCTCCGACTTTGGAACCTGCCTGGCCTACGCGTGGATAGCCGAGGACGGCATGTGGGTGCGGGGCAACGTTGATCTGGGAGAGGGGTGGACCGCGCCCATCGTCGTTGATAGCCGCCTCATTGTGCTTATCGACGACGATCCCCTCCGCATACCCGCCAGCAACTGGACCACAGCTCCAATCCCCTCACCCCAAGAACCCCATTTATGCGCTACCGCACGGGGCTATCGGATCATCTTCTTTACCACCGACCAAGTCACGCGCAGCAAGACAGCGTTTATCCGCCGGATTCGTAGTGAAAAGCTCAGGTACGGAGGTGGCACACCCTAAATGCGATTCGTGGGCAGCCGTAGGCGGGACCAGTGTTAAAGGAGTGATCCAGTTCGGGATGGGTCCTACCGCTGCCCCCACCGACCCATGCCTAGGTGAAGAAGCCGGCGAGGCCGTCGGCCTTCTTTGCTGTGCGCTCCAAACGCGACTCCGTCATCGAGGCGATCTGGTCGATGATGACGCGCTGGCGCTGCGCATCGGTGGAGGCGTCAGCCCACCAAGCGGCGAACATCGTGTCCAGGGTGCCCGGCGCGCCCGCCAGCAGGTAGTCATAAACGCGGGTGATGCGGTCGCGCTGCCTGTCCTGCCGCGCAATGTGGGCGGGCATATCCATCACGTAGAGCACAGCGACGGTCTTGAGCAGACGGACCTCTGCCTCCGGTTCAGGCGGGATGACCAATTCCCCGTGCATGCGCCCCAGTTTCGCGCCCTCGGGCTTCGCCGCGAGCGTCGCGGAAACCACCGCACCGACATAGCGGCCGACCAGCTCCGATGTCATCCGCTTCAAATTCACGTACCCCTGGAGTGAGTAGTCGAAGTCGGCAGCTTCGCAGACGGTGGGGAGCGATCGGAGGCGGGCTGCGGCGTCGATAAGCTCCTCGGCCGTACCGCCAAACGCCGCCGCGCCCTTCTGTGCGAGCGCGGCCAGCTCCACGAGATCCCACAGCACCTTGAGCGTGATGCGGCCGGACAGGATGCCGTCTTCGACGTCGTGGACGCTGTAGGCGATGTCATCGGAGCAGTCCATGACCTGCGCTTCCATCGGCGGGCGGTCGTCGACGTGGCCTTCACGCAGCCACGCGAGGATCTCCGCGTCCTCGTCGTAGGCGCCGTACTTCCTGTTCACGGTGCCGTCCGGGTTTGTCCGCGTGCGCGGGTACTTGCAGGCTGCATCTAGGGCGGCGCGGGTGAGGTTGAGGCCGTGGGATGTGCCGTCGATAAGCAATTTGGGCTCAAGGCGCGTGAGAATGCGCAGCGTTTGTGCGTTGCCCTCAAAACCGCCGCAGCCGTGCGCGAGCGCGTTGAGCGCGACTTCGCCGTTGTGCCCGTACGGCGGGTGGCCGATGTCGTGCGTGAGTCCCGCCATTTCGCACAGGTCTGGGTTGAGGCCCAAGCCGGAGCCGATTCCGCGGGCGATCTGCGCGACTTCAAGCGAGTGCGTCAGCCGGGTACGTGGGGTGTCGCCGTCACGCGGGCCGACAACCTGCGTCTTGTCAGCGAGCCGGCGCAGGGCCGCGGAGTGAAGCACACGGGCCCGGTCCCGCGAGAACGCGTCGCGAGAGTCCACACTCTCGGCGAGCTGCGAGCCTTTCTCCCCCTCCGTGACGCGCCTGGCGGTGTCGGCAGATTCATACTGGTAAGCCATCGCTCACGAGCCTAGACGCGGTCTTACGCTTTCGCGGACGGACAACGGCGTGTCTGGCACCAACCGCGCTACCCTAGTGGGCATGACTCCGCGTAACTTCCCGCGTTCCATCCGCATCGCCCTTGCTGTGCCTGCGCTTGCCGGCGCCGCCGCTTTCTCTGCTGCACCGCTGGCGTACGCTGCGTTCAGCGGTGACGAGCAGGTGCTCGCGCAGACAGCGACTGCGCTGTCCCCGACCGGTTTGTCCGAGAACGTCACTGACGACGCCGGGGTGCTCAGCGGCGCCGAGAAGCAGCAGATCGAATCGGCGATCCAGCAGTTGAAGCAGGACAAGCAGCTCAACGCCTACGTCGTCTACATGGACTCCTTCGGCGGCCAGGACCCTGCCGAGTGGGTGCGCGAAGCCATCACGGACAAGGGCCCGAACACGGCTGTTTTGGCGATCGCCACCGACGGCAAGTTCAACGTCAACGGGGGCAGCCAATGGAGCAGCGGCGACATCGACACCATGTACGATGCCGCGTACAACCAGTTGACCAGCAAGAACTACGGCGCGGCCGGTGTGGACGCGATCAATGCCGTGAACGGCTCCTCCGACGGCGAGGGCGCGGCGCTCGTTGCCGGTGGCCTGGGTGCGGCAGCTCTCGCCGGCGGCGGCTTCTACATGTACGGCCGCAATAAGAACAACAAGCGCGATCAGAAGCAGCTTGAGTCCGCCAGGGCCCTGGCCCCGGGCGACACCGAATCGCTCGGCCGCTTACCTACGCACACCCTGGAGGAACTCGCGCACGATGCGCTCGTCCAGACCGACGAGTCCATTCGCTTGGGCAAGGAAGAGCTCGAGATCGCTTCCGCAGAGTTCGGCGCCGACCGTGTTCGCCCCTTCACCTCCGCCATGAACCAGGCCACGTCTGAGCTGCAGCGCGCATTCAACACCCACCAGCGGCTTCGCGACGCTATCCCGGAGACCGAGCCGGAAAAGCGCGCGATGCTCATCGACATCATCTCCTCCTGCGGCCAAGCCGAAGAAGCGCTCAAGGCCAAGGCGGAGGAGTTCCAGGAAATGCGCGGCGTGCTCATGAAGGCCAATGAGGAAGTGGACGCGATCTTCCAGCGCACTGTCGATTTGCGCGCCCGCATTGAGCCGGCCCGTGCGACGCTGAGCGACCTGCAGTCGCGTTACGACGAGCAACTGCTCTCCTCCATCACCCAAAACGTCGACATCGCCCAAGGCTCGATCCAGGAAGCGGAGGGCCAGCTCGAGCAGGCGCGTGGACTTGCCTCGCAGCCTGCGGGCCAGCAAGGCGCACTCATCGACATCCTCCGCGGCGCCCAGCACGCGGTCGAGGTCGCCGACACCAACCTGCGGGCCATCGAGCACGCAGAGGCAAATATCTCCACCGCCCGCACGAACCTTCCCGCACTGATCCAGGAGATCCAAGACGAGCTGCAGGAGATTGAGCGGCTCAAGCAGCAGACGAACCAGGGCGCGCGTATCGACGTCCGCGCCCTCGACGCCGTCTCCTCCCGCGCCCGCGAAGCACTCTCCCAGATGGGCAACCGCCCCGAGACGGACCCGTTGGCGCTGTATACCGAGCTCACCCACCTCGACGCCGACATTGACGAGCAGATCGACCAGGCCCGTGGTGTCGCCTCCGACCAGCAGCGCCGCCTGCAGCTTCTGGACCAGCAGCTCCAGGTAGCCAGCGCGCAAATCCAAGGTGCGGAAGACCTGATCAACTCCCGCGGACGCATCATTCGCTCCCGTGCCCGCACCTTGCTTGCGGAGGCAAAGCGCCAGTACGCCGAGGCACTCAACCGCCGCACTCAGGACACGAAGAACGCGATCGAGTTTGCGCGCGCCGCAACCGACTCCGCTCGCCGGGCCGTCAACGCCGCGAACGACGACATCACCTCCTACCGCAACCAGCAGACCACCCAGTCCATGAACACCATGGCCAACGCAATCATCTGGGGGTCCATCCTCGGTGGAGGCGGCGGTGGCGGCTTCGGTGGAGGAGGCTTCGGCGGTGGCGGCGGTGGCTTCTCCGGAGGCGGAGGCGGCGGTTTTGCCGGCGGCATGGGCGGTCGCGGCGGCAGCTTCTAGCTCGCTGCAACGACCGAAGCCGAAGCTTGTACGACAGCCCCGCTTCAGAGCAGGGGCATGGTGAGCGGGGAAGGACTCGGATCCATCCCGAACTCAACCTCACCAGACACTTAGGCCACGCCAGCTGCACGCCCCGTGAAGCGCTAAAAGCCCGGGGCAAGTGTGTCAGGTGGTGCTCTTGTGACTGAGTTCGGGATGAACGCTAGCTTTCGCTGACTCAGTACAGCGTGCGGCGGGCTGGCGTGTCTATCAGCGTCAACGCGCACGTGAGAAACACCAGATCCGCAAACGGCATGTCACGGGTCTGAGTGACGGCGAGGTCCAGGCCATTCTTCGGTGAGGTGGTGGCGCAGGGGGCGCCAGAGATGTCGATAAGCGTGCGGGTTTTAGAGAACGCACCGCCCCGCTCGAGCGTGTACGTGCGTGAACCGCAGCGCGCGGTCAGGGTTCCCACGCCGATACCCCGCGTGCGGACCGAGAACTTCTCCCCCGTGTCGCGCACCTCACCGGTGACCCTCCAGCTCATTGCCCCGGCCGAGTGCTTGACTTCGATGCTTACGTCGTCAGCAGACAAGCTGCCAGTCCCGGGATCGTAGACGGCCAGGGGCGCACCGGATTCGCTGAGCAGCGAATCCCCACGCCACGTTGCAGTGATCATGGAATGAGCAGCCAGACTGCGACGACGAAGACGCTCAGGAACACCATGAGCCCGATCAGCGCCGTCGTGTTGACCATCTTCCGAGACTCAAGCACCAGGCGCGACACCCATGCCAGCCCGACGATGTGCTCCAGTGGCAAAGCCGTTTGGCTGTCCGGGTCAGCTGGGCTCGATGGGTGGGCAAGTTCGCTCGAGGTGTCGAACTCCAACACCGACCGGCGCACGCCATTGTGATCGGAGGTGAATTGGGCGACCTTGTTGCCGTTTGCGTCGTCGATGATCCAGTTCTTCGACGACTCGGCAATGAGCGTGTACGGCTCGCCGCCGATCATCACCGGGATCTGCTTATCGCGCTTGAGCGACGCCGGGGCCGATACAAGTTCTTGGCCAGTCTCCGCGACGGTCGCCTTAGCTCCGGCTTCGGGGGTGGAGATGAGGGTCCAAGTGGAGCCGTCGGAAAGCGTGGCGCTGTCGTGCCTGAACTCCGCGAGCGTCTCCGGGCCTGCCTCTGCGAGGAGCTTCGGGGCGTCCCTGTCCGTGCGATCCCAGCTGACGTAGTGCATTAGCACCCCACCAGGCGGGCGGCGAGGTAGCTTTCCAGCTCGTCGAGCGGCACGCGCTCCTGCTCCATCGTGTCGCGCTCGCGCACTGTCACGGCCTTGTCCTCGAGCGAATCGAAGTCGAACGTGACGCAGAACGGGGTACCGATCTCATCTTGACGGCGGTAGCGGCGGCCAATCGCACCGGAGGTGTCGTAATCAATGCTCCAGTGCTGGCGCAGCGCCGCCGCGAGTTCCTCTGCCGGGCCGGAAAGCTCCGGCTTCTTCGACAGCGGCAGCACTGCGACCTTGATCGGCGACAAGCGCCGGTCGAGCTTCAGAACGACACGCTTATCGACGCCGCCCTTCGCGTTCGGTGCCTCATCCTCGTGGTAGGCATCAATCAGGAAGGCCATCATCGCGCGGCCCAAACCAGCAGCGGGCTCGATGCAGTACGGGATCCACCGCTCGCCGGATTCCTGGTCGAAGAAGGACAGGTCTTCGCCCGATGCTTCCGCGTGCGTCTTCAGGTCGTAGTCGGTGCGGTTGGCCACACCTTCAAGCTCGCCCCACTTAGAGCCCTGGAAACCGAATGCGTACTCCAAGTCGACCGTGCGCTTGGAGTAGTGGGACAGCTTCTCCTGCGGGTGCTCGTACAGGCGCAGGTTCTCCGGGTTGATGCCCAGGTCGATGTACCACTGGTGGCGGGCATCGATCCAGTACTGGTGCCACTGCTCGTCTTCGCCTGGTTTGACGAAGAACTCCATCTCCATCTGCTCGAACTCGCGGGTGCGGAAGATGAAGTTGCCCGGGGTGATCTCGTTGCGGAAGGACTTACCCACGTTGGCGATGCCGAACGGCGGCTTCATGCGTGCCGACGTCATGACGTTCTTGAAGTTCACAAAGATGCCCTGAGCTGTCTCCGGGCGCATGTAGTGCAGGCCCTCTTTATCGTCGACGGGCCCAAGGTAGGTCTTCATCAAACCGGAGAACGCGCGCGGCTCCGTCCAGTTGCCGGGCTGGCCCGTCTCCGGATCGTTGATGTCAGCCAGGCCGTTAGCCGGCGGGTGGCCGTGCTTCTCTTCGTAGGCCTCCAGCAAGTGGTCTGCGCGGTAACGCTTGTGCGTGTGCAGCGACTCCACCAACGGGTCCGTGAAGACCTCGACGTGGCCGGAGGCGACCCACACCTGCGGCGGCAGGATGATCGAGGTATCCACGCCGACAACATCCGCGCGAGATTGCACCATCGTCTTCCACCACTGGCGCTTCAGGTTCTCCTTCAGCTCCACGCCGAGCGGACCGTAATCCCAAGCAGAACGGGTACCGCCGTAAATTTCACCGGCCGGATACACCAACCCGCGGCGCTTGCACAGATTGACGACGGTATCGATCGCAGTTGTTGCCATGGGCAGTTCAACTCTCCTCTTACAGGGTGCTTGGAAATATCTGGTCCAAGTGTAGCCGGTGCCCCGAACACCGGACTGGCCCGGTGCAGTAGGGACACGACCATAGGCTAAAGAAGTGAAAATGAGACCATTTTGTTATTAGACTGGAATAAAATAAGGCGTTTGTTGATGTATAAACATAAGGATGTCTTGAAGTCGAGCACGAAAAGGAGGGGTGCACATGGTCGAGCCGCAGCTATTGCCGCAGTGGCCGGAGGACAAGCTGGCCCGCACCTCCGAGGTCATTGGGGCTCTCGATTCGCCGTTGCGGTTGCAGATTATTCTGCTCCTCAATCAGCAGCCCCATGTCGTCCACGAGCTGGTCACCGAACTGGAGAAGTCCCAGCCGTTGGTGAGCCAGCACCTGCGGGTGTTGAAGAACGCTGGCCTGGTCAGTGCGACTCGAACCGGGCGCGAAATGGTCTACCGGCTGGCCATTCCATCCGTCATGAGCATCATCGAGTCCATTTCCGGTTTGACCGAGCAGGATTCCCGCGACGACCTGGCCGCCCGCCGCGCAGCTCGCAAGGGCCCGGACCTCATTGATGCGACGGGCAGCGTCGGATCGGCCAGTGCTTTCGGGCCGATCGGCGACCACACCCCTGACGCGGACCCGGGCTTGATTCCTGACGGTCCGTCGCCGAGCCTATAGAACATGAACTCTCGCCCATCCCGCCGCGAACCGGCGCCGAAGATCGGTGCCCGCAACACCCGCCAGCGCAGCGCGGTCATCGACGTACTGCGCGACATCGACCGCTTTGCGTCGGCCCAAGCAATCCACCGAGAGCTCAGCGACCGCGGACAAAAGGTCGGCTTAACGACGGTCTACCGCACCCTGCAAACCCTTGCCGACATCGGCGCCGTCGACGCCCTGAACTCCAACTCCGGCGAAACCCTTTACCGCCACTGCCTCACCGACCGGCACCACCACCACTTGGTGTGCACTTCCTGCGGGCGCAGCGAAGAAATCGAAGGCGGCCCCGTTGAGCAATGGGCCCAGCAAGTGGCCCGCCAGTACGACTTTGAGATCTCGGGGCACGACGCCGAGGTCTTCGGCCTGTGCCCCGCCTGCCGCTAGTTCGCGGCAAAGATCTACGTGCGGCTATTTCCTGCCGCTATTTCGTGCCGCCGAAACGGCGGTCCCGCTTCGCGTACTCCAGCACGGCATCGTAGAGGTCTTCCTTGGTGAAGTCCGGGAAGAGAATGTCCCGGTACACCATCTCCGCATACGCCGACTGCCACAACAGGAAGTTCGACGTCCGCTGCTCCCCCGAGGGGCGGAGGAACATATCCACGTCCGGCATGTCCGGGCGGTACATGAACCCAGCCAGCGTCTCCTCCGAGATCTCCCCCGGTGCGAGTTTTCCTTCGGAGGCGAGCTGGGCGATGGTACGAGTGGCGTCGATAAGCTCGGCTCTACCGCCGTAATTAATGCACATCGCGAGCGTGAGGCCAGTGTTGTTCTTCGTCATTTCCTCCGCAGCCTCAAGCTCGCGGATCACCGAGCGCCACAGGCGCGGGCGGCGGCCAACCCACACAATGCGCACGTTCTTCGCATGCAGCTGGTCGCGCTCGGCGCGCATTACCTCGCGCGAGAACCCCATGAGGAAGCGGACCTCCTCACGCGAGCGGCGCCAATTCTCCGTCGAGAACGTGTACGCCGACAACCACTCGACCCCACCCATCTCAATGCACGCATCGACCATGTCCATGAGAACCTTTTCACCGACGCGGTGGCCCTCCGTGCGGGGCATGCCGCGCTCCTGCGCCCACCGGCCGTTGCCGTCCATGACGAGCGCAATGTGGCGCGGAATGAGTTCTGCCGGGATATCGGGGATGGCGTTCTGAGTCACGGATTCATTATGCCTGCTCCATGATCTTCAACGAAGACACTGCCGCCTCCAGGTGATACTGCAGGTGAGCGGTAGCAAGGCGGTGCGTTTGCGCTGCCGTCGTTTCGGTGAGGCGGTCCGCGGCGGCTGCGTCGTGGCCGTTGGTGAGTAGCCACATGATGTGGAGCGTGTCCTCCTCCACATCGAACGCACCGGGAGGCCGGCAGTTCAAACACGTGGCCCCGCCGAGTGCCGGGTGAAACGCGTGGTGTGGGCCGGGTTTGCCGCAGTTCGCACAGTCGAACAAGCTTAAACCCCAGCCAGCGTGGGCGGTGGCGCGGAGGATGAACGCGTCGAGCACCATCGTCGCCTGCTGCGCATCCTGGAGCCATTTAATGGCGGTGCTGACCTCCGCGAACAAGGCTGGATCTGCCTCGCCCGCATAAGAGAGTCGTTCCGCCGACTCCAGCACGGCGCAGGCTGCTGTGTACCGGTCGAAATCCTCAATGATGCCGCTGCCGTAATAGGCGACCGTGTCCGCCTGCGTGATCGTGGCGAGGTTGCGGCCCGGGTACAGCTGCACATCAAGATCGACGAACGGTTGCACGCGCGAACCGAAACGGGACTTTGTTTTCCGCACCCCTTTAGCCACGCTGCGGACCAGCCCGTGGTTCTGGGTGAGCAAGACAACCACGCGATCAGCCTCACCGAAATCGTAGGTGTGCACGACGAAGGCGCGGTCGCGGAAACTGGGTTTAGAAGCCAAGGCGCCCCAAATGCTTTGGGTCCGACTGCCAGTTCTTCAACACCTTGATCCTCAGATCGAGGTAGACATTGCGGCCGAGCAGATCAATGATCTGCTTCCGCGATCGCTGGATGATCCCGCTCAGGCGACGGCCGTCACGGCCCTCGATGATCGTCTTCTGGCCAGGGCGCTCAAGGTACATCACCGCGTAGATCATGGCCCGCTTCGGGGTATTGCCGTCGTCGGGGTCCTCGTACATTTCGTCGATCTGGACGGCGACAGAGTGCGGCAGTTCGTCGCGCAACCCCTTCAGGGCCTCTTCCCTGATGAGCTCTGCGATACGGGTCTCGATGTCCTCATCCGTGACGTGGCCCTCCGGGTAGAAGCGCGGGCCTTCGGGGAGGTGCTTCGTCAGGACGTCCATCAGCACATCCAACTGAATCTGTTCCGTCGCGGACACTGGGACAACGTCAACGTCGTCACGGCCAGTGACCTCGGTGAGCAGGTCGTGAAGCTTCAACAACTGCTCCCCGACCTGATCCTTGCCCGCCGCATCGAGCTTGGTCACGATCCCGACAATCGGCGTGTTCGGCTTCGTCTCCTTCACCGCGTCCAAGATCCAGCGGTCGCCCGGGCCGATTTTCTCGTTCGCCGGGACTGTCAGGCCGACCACGTCTACGTCCGCGAACGTGTCTTTGACCACGTCATTGAGACGCTCACCCAGCAGCGTGCGCGGGCGGTGCAGCCCGGGAGTATCTACCAGCACGATCTGCGCGTCCGGCCCATTCACGATGCCGCGGATCGGATGACGCGTCGTTTCCGGCTGATCCGCCATAATGGCGATCTTCTCCCCCACCAGCGCATTCGTCAGCGTCGACTTGCCCGTATTCGGGCGGCCCACAAAGCTGACGAACCCGGAGCAGAAACCCTCGGGCGTGTCCGTGAACTCGTTCGGCAGCGCGTCGACTTCTGCTTCTGCTGCCGGACCTGTTTCTGGCCCAGCGATCGCTTGATCGAAGAAGTCTGCCGGGTCGTGCTGGTTGTCAGTGGGCTGGGAGGTCATATTTTCCAATCGTACGGGCCGGCAGGGGGTTCACCGGTTAGGGCGCGGTTTGGCCGCCACGAGACGGCGCGCGGGACTTCGGGCTCGAGCTAGATACTTTTTCAGTATCGCCTTTCGCGCTTCGCCCGCAGCGTTTTCGCAGGTGGGATTTCGACGGGATGGCTAGAAGGCGATACTGAGAATCTAGATCTTCCCCCAGAACTAGATTTCGGTGACCTCGAACTGTAGACGCGGGTTGGCGTAAGCGTCCTGGGACTCGATCAAGAGGAGCTCAGGCGAGTCTGCCTTGTAGGTGTTCTCCAGCAGATCGAAAACGGAAGAAGCCGTCTTGGCCAGGGCCTGCTTCGCAGCGTCAGGCGCGCCTGCAGCCTCAATGTAGTGGCCGGTGAACAGCGCGCAGGTGACGTCACCGGAACCATTGCGCTTGAACGGCAGGCGCGGAGTCTGCACCAGCCAGCGGCCGTGATTGTCCACGACGAGCATTTCGATGGTGTCTTCCGGCTGGTCGGGCCGGTTGACCGAGGTGACCAGGACGGTATCAGGCCCCATGGCACGAGCAGCTTCGACGGCGTCGAGTGTGGAATCGATGTCTGAAGCCTCTTTACCGGTCAGGTAGCCCAGCTCGAATTGGTTCGGGGTGATGATGTCCGCCACCGGAACCACCTTGTCCCGCAGCAGTGGCGGGATGTTGTCGGAGACGAAACAACCGGACTTCTCGTTGCCCATCACCGGGTCGCAGGAGTAGACCGCGTTGGGGTTCAGCGCTTTGACGCGAGCGACGGTGTCGACGATCACGTCGGCGATATCGTCACCACCCTGGTAGCCGGACAGCACGGCGTCGACACGGGCAAGGGCACCACGGGCTTCGATGCCGTCGACGATGGAGCGGACCTCCTCCGCGGGAATCATCGGGCCTTTCCACTCGCCATAACCGGTGTGGTTGGAGAAGTTGACGGTGTAGACCGGCCAGACCTCATGGCCGATGCGCTGGAGCGGGAACACCGCAGCGGAGTTGCCAACGTGGCCGTAGGAAACCGCAGACTGGATCGACAAAATGTTCTTCATGCGTTCCATTGTGCGCGCCGAGGTAGCTGCTACACAAAAGCGAACAATCCGGCCTTCTTCTCCGCTACTCCCCCGGTGCGGGACGGTAGGTGCGTGAGGTGCCTGAGTTACTCAGTTCGGGATGGTCTTGACGCTCGTCGGACTCAGTGTCCTCACGCTCCGGGATGAGCCGTTCAGGGACCTCGATCAGCACGGTGCGGACTTTGATGCGGCCGCGACGGTCGCGTCCGCCTTCGGCGGTGAAGAGCAGCTCAGAAACCTCAACGGAAGAACCGGGCAGGGGGACACGGCCGAGCTCGTAGGACAGCAGACCGGCGACCGTTTCGACGTTGTCTGTGATTTCCTCGGTGAATTCAAGCGTGAAGCCGAGCTCGTCGGAAAAGTAATCCACAAGGTCGTCGAGCGGGAGGCGTGCTTGGGCGCGGAAAGCCCGCGACGTAGCGGCCACCTGGGCGAGGGTGTCCCGCGGGTCCGTGATCAGGGTGGACCCTTCGACTTCCGTGGTGTCGGCAAGTTCTTCCGAGTCGACCGGCTCGATGGGTGCTTCCTCATCCTCGTCGTACTCGTCAGCGATCTCACCGACAATCTCCTCGAGAATGTCTTCCATGGTGATCAGGCCGGCGATGCCGCCGTATTCGTCGACAAGCACTGCAATGTGAGTCTGCTCCTGCTGCATCTCTTGAAGCAGGTCGTCGAGCGGCTTGGAATCCGGCAAGAACATCGGCTCGCGCATCAGATCAGTGACGGGCACGCCGGTACCGCTATCGGTGCGGTTGTAGGTCTTCTCGATGACGTCTTTGAGGTAGATGATGCCCACAATGTCGTCGACGCTCTCCCCGATGACCGGGACACGTGAGTGGCCGGAGCGGATCAGCAGGTTCGCAGCCTGGCCGGCGGACTTCTCCGACTCGATCCACACGATGTCCGGGCGCGGCACCATGACTTGGCGCGCGTGGGTGTCGGCCAGGTCGAAGATGTTCTGGATCATGCGCCGCTCGGTCGTTTCCACCACGCCTTGCTCTTGGGCGATGTCGACGGCTTCGCGCAGTTCCACATCGGTGGCGTAGGGGTTCTCTAGGTCCTCGTCGCCAGGGGTGATCACGTTGCTCACCCAGATGAGCAGCTTCGACAGCGGGCCGAGCACTGTGTAGACAACGGTGAGGATTTGCGCTGCCCGCAGCGAGATCGCGTACGGATTGAGTTTGCCGGCACGGCGGGCATTCATGCCGACGATGCCGAAGCGCAGCAACGTCACCGCGAGGATGGCGGCAGCAATGGCCCAACCGCGCGACGGAATGAGCTCAAAGGCCGCCAACAAAGCGAACACGGCGGCGACTGTGTCCAGCACCATCTGGATCAGCGCCAACAGACTCAAGTGATTCGGCTTCGAGTCGACAACGCGCAACAGGGCCGCGGAACCGGAGACGTCGTCCTTGGCCATCGTCTCCACGCGGGCGCGCGAAATGGGCACCAAGGCAGACTCGAGCATTTTGATCACGCCCGCTGCCAGCAGCGAGATGATCGAAATCAGGCCGAAAGTGATCCAGGAATTCACAGGTGGTTACTGCTCCCCGCCGCGGTTGTTGTCCCGTTCCTCGACAAGCCCGTCCAGCTCTTGCCGGTCAGCTCCCGAGGGGAAGGCATGCCGGCCGTCAGGTTTGGGCTGGTACTCGATACCGCGGGCTGAAAGGTCGTCGTACCAGTCGGCGAGGATCTCGTTCTGCAGGCCGAACATTTCCCGCTCGTCGGCGGGTGTCGCGTGGTCGTATCCGAGCAGGTGCAACACTCCGTGGACAGTGAGTAGCGCCATTTCGTGGCCCAGCGGGTGGCCCGCAGCCTCGGCTTGTTTCCGGTCGTAGTCCGGGCAGAGGATAATGTCGCCGAGCATCGCCGGGCCGATCGCGGCTGCGTCGGGGCGCGCGGAGCCGGGGCTGAGCTCGTCCATCGGGAAGCTCATCACGTCGGTGGGGCCGGGCAAATCCATCCAGCGCATGTGCAGATCCGCCATGGTCGATGAGTCGACGCAGGTGATGGTCACCTCGGTGTCGGGGTGGACGTCAAGGGCGGTGAGGGCGAAGGATGCGACGTCGACAAGCATTTCCTCGTTGACGTCGGTCTCACCGGATTCGTTGAGGACTTCGATGCTCATTCCTTTTCCTCCTTCTCCTGCCGCGGCCCCGGCGAGGCGGCAGCAGCATGCTTGCCAGTCGGCCCGGCGGATGCTGCAGCCTCGGCATCCCAGCGCTTAGCGCGCTCAGCGTCGTACGAGTCGTAGGCGGCGACGATGCGCCCGACCAGCTGGTGGCGCACCACGTCGTTGGCGCCGAACTCCTGGAAGTGGATCTCTTTGATCCCGCGGAGGATCTGGCGCACAACCCGCAGGCCGGAGACCACGCCGCGGGGCAGGTCAACCTGGGAAATGTCGCCGGTGACCACCATTTTGGACCCGAAGCCCAAGCGGGTGAGGAACATTTTCATCTGAGCAGGGGTGGTGTTTTGCGCCTCGTCGAGGATGACAAAAGCGTCGTTAAGCGTGCGTCCGCGCATGTACGCAAGCGGGGCGACCTCGATGATGCCGGCTTCCATGAGTTTCGGGATCATCTCGGGGTCGAGCATGTCGCGCAACGCGTCGTACAGCGGCCGCAGGTACGGGTCGATTTTGTCGTTCAGGGTGCCGGGCAAAAAGCCCAGCTTCTCCCCTGCCTCCACAGCGGGGCGGGTGAGGATGATGCGTTTGACCTGCTTGGATTGCAGCGCCTGCACTGCCTTCGCCACCGCCAGGTAGGTCTTACCGGAACCAGCGGGGCCGATACCGAACACGATCGTGTTCTCGTCGATCGCATCGACGTACTCGCGCTGACCTGCGGTCTTGGGGCGAATCACCTTGCCGCGCCGGGCAATGATCTCCTGGCCGAGAATGTCCGCGACGGACTCCGGCGCATCCGAGGCCATGATGTCCACTGCGTGCGTCACCGCGTCGACTGTGATGACGATGCCGCGGCGCGCCATCGCCTCCACCTCATCCAACACGCGGGCAGCGTAGGCGACATCCTCGACCGGCCCGCGCAGCGTGACGTTCGTGCCGCGCGCGAAAACGTCCGCACCAAGCAGGTCGTTGAGGGTGCGCAGGTTCTCATCATTAACGCCCAAGATCGCCTGGGCGTGTTCAGGGTCGAGCTCGTGCGAGCGTGTGACCAGTTCTGCCATGCGGTTCACACTACCAGCGGTGCGTCAACGCACCGATCGCGCTCAACGCGGCCAGCGCGGCACTCGCGGTGCGCAGTACTTCCGGCCCCATGCTTATCGACGCCGCAGGGATCCCCGCAAGTTCCTTCTGCCCGATCCCGCCTTCAGGACCGACAATGAGATACAGGTGGTCGACGTCAAGGTCTATGTCTTTGATGCTGGTGGATGCATCTTCGTGCAGGACGTAGGCGGCGTGGCCGCGTACGAGTTCCGCGAGCTGGTTCGTGGTCACCGGCTCACGGACCTCCGGCACCCAGGCGCGGCGGGACTGCTTGGCCGCCTCCCGGGCAGTGGCCTGCCACTTCTCTACGTTCTTGGCCACCTTCGGGCCCTGCCACCGTGCGATGGTGCGGTGGGAGATCCACGGGATGATCTCGTCTGCTCCACCCTGGACGGCCAGATCGACGGCGAGTTCGGCGCGTTCCGATTTCGGAATGGCCTGCACCACCGTCACCTGCGGCCGCGGCTGTGGAACGTCGTCCACCCGCAGGACCTCTCCCACCAGAGAATCCTTGCCAGTGATCTCGGTGACGGAGATTTCGGCGGTGCGGCCGGAGCCGTCGATAAGCATGATGTGCTCGCCGGTTTCAATGCGTTTGACCGTGACGGCGTGGCGTCCTTCTGGGCCGTCGAGGCGGCCCGCGGCCGGGTCGTCGCAGAGAAAGTACGGCAGGCTCATAGCTTAGCGGCGGAAACGGTCCCGGAGCCGGCCGAAGAAGCTCTCCTCACCGGGAGCTTCCTCTTGGACGTGGGCGGATTCCTTGCACCCGGCGCGCAGATCCTCGAGCGCGCGGCGCTCATCCTTGGTCAGCGTCTCCGGCACGACGACCTCGACGTGGGCGATCAAGTCGCCGGCGCCCTCGGCGCGCAGACGCGGCATGCCCTCGCCCTCGAGGACGATCTGCTCATTCGGCTGCGTGCCTGCCGGGATCTCGATCGTGGTGGTCTCCCCAGCGAGATCCTCGACCTCGAGGCTCGTGCCCAAAGCGGCGTCGTACATCGGCATCGAGACCTTCAAGTGCAGGTTCTCCCCGTCGCGGACGAACACCGGGTGGTCCTCGGTGGTGACCTCCACGTACAGGTCGCCGGCAGCGCCGCCGCCGTGGCCGACCTCGCCCTGGCCCGCCATGCGGATGCGCATTCCGGAGACAATGCCAGCCGGAATGTTCACCGTGATGTCGCGGCGGGAACGCACGCGCCCCTGACCGCCGCACTTCTGGCACGGGTCGGTGATGATCTCGCCGAAGCCCTGGCACTTAGGGCAGCTCGATGTTGTCATGATGTTGCCCAGGAAGGACTGCTGCACCTGCTGAACCTGGCCTTGCCCGCCACAGTTATCACAGGTGACGGGCTTGGATTCAGACTCGGATCCAGTGCCGCGGCAGTGCTCGCACACCACTGCGGTGTCGACGGTGACGTCCTTGCGGGTTCCGGAGTACGCCTCCGCCAGCGAAATGCTGGTGCGCAACAGTGCGTCGTTTCCGGGCTGAACGCGCGAGCGCGGGCCGCGGCCGCCGCCTGCGCCAGCGTCACCGAAGAACGCCTCGAAAATGTCACCGAAGCCGAAGCCGCCACCGCCCGGCGCGGCGGCCCCCTGCTCCATCGGGTCCCCGCCACGGTCGACGATCGCCCGCTTCTGCGGATCCAGCAGCACCTCCTGCGCCACGGAGATTTCGCGGAACTTCTCCGCGGCTTCATCCGTGTCGTTCACGTCGGGGTGGTACTTGCGTGCGAGACGTCGATAAGCTTTCTTGATCTCCGCATCCGACGCGTTCTGGTCAACCCCGAGGATGCCGTAGTAATCGCGGGCCATCTAAATCCTTTCCTCTCCGGCGAGAATGTGGCTAATGTACTGCGCCACCGCCGCAACCTTTTGAATCGTACCGGGGTAGTCCATGTACGTCGGGCCGAGGACCCCCAGACCACCCAGCGTCTCGCCCGCCGCACCGTAACCCGTGGTCACGATGCTGGCCTTGCTCAGCTCCTCATCCTCATTCTCCTGCCCGATCACCACCGACACATTGCCCAGCTCAGGCAGGTTTGCCAGTAGCTTGAGCACGACAACCTGCTCCTCGAGTGCCTCGACCACGCTAAGCAGATCCGTGGTCATCGGGACAAGGTTCGCTGCGCCTGCGATAAGCACACGGTCGCTTGGCTTTTCGACGAGCGTATCAATCACCACAGCAATCGCCCTGGTCACATGATCCGGGGCGTCTTGGGCAATCGTCGCCAGGGCAGTCGACGCATCCGACATCGTCTTGCCCTCCAAGACGCGGTTGAGTAGATCCCGCAGCTGCGCGGTCTCCTCATCACTGATCGGACCGGCGAGCTCGACGTTGCGCTGGTCCACGCGGCCGGTGTCAGTAATGAGCACGAGCAGCAACCTCGTGGGGGTGAGTGCCACGACCTCGCAGTGCTTCACTCGGGAGACACTGAGGGTCGGCAGCTGCACCACGGCGGCCTGGCGGGTCAGCTGCGCGAGCAGGTGGGCCGAACGGCGCATGATGTCCTCCAAGTCCACAGAGGACTCGAGGAAGTCGGAGATCGCGCGGCGCTCCGGCAGCGAGAGGGGCTTGACGTCGTTAATGGCATCCACGAAGGCGCGGTAGCCCTTCTCCGTGGGTACACGCCCCGAGCTCGCGTGCGGCTGGGCGATGAAGCCCTCCGCCTCCAGCACCGCCATGTCGTTGCGGATCGTGGCGGAACTGACGTTCAGTTTGTGCCGCTCCACCAGGGTCTTCGACCCGACCGGCTCCTGCGACGCGATGTAGTCCGCGACGATCGCGCGCAGCACCGCCTGCCTACGGTCGCGTGCGGGACCCGCCATGTTTAGCACTCTCCTTTGTTGACTGCTAAACCGAGTGTAGCGCTGACTTACTCGGCGGCCAAGATGTCGGTGACGATGCCGTCGGCAAGCAAACGGCCCTTATCCGTGACCGCAATGCGCTCACCTGTCGTGAGAAGACCGGCGTCACGGTGCTTGCGGAGCACCGCTTCAGCGCCTGGCTGGATCCAGCTGCGCGGGATGCCCTCTTTGAGGCGGAGGCCGAGCATGATCTGCTCGAAGTGGTGCTCGGCATCCGTGATGGTTTCCTCACTGGCGATGGGCAGCTGACCCGTCGCCAGTTTCTGGTTGTATGTTTCCGGCCGCTTGACGTTCATGAACCGCGTCCGGCCGACATACCCGTGCGCGCCCGGGCCGGCACCCCACCAGTTCCCGCCGCGCCAATAGATCAAGTTGTGCTGGCACTCCCCGCCCGGCTTAGCCCAGTTGGACACCTCGTACCAGCCGAACCCAGCTTCTTCCAGCGTGCTGGCGATGAGTTCGTAGCGGTCCGCGTAGGTATCCTCGTCCGGGGCCGGCAGCTGGCCCTTGTTGATCTTCCGGGCCATCGCGGTGCCGTCCTCCACAATGAGTGAGTAGGCGGACACGTGATCCACCCCGGCGTCGAGGACGTGGTCGAGGCTCTTCTTCACATCATCTTCCGTCTCTGTCGGGGTGCCGTAGATCAGGTCGAGATTGACGTGTTCAAACCCGGCCCGTTGCGCATCCTTTGCCGCGGCGACAGCACGGCCGGGGGTGTGCTGGCGGTCCAGGATCTTCAGCACCGGCGTGCTTGCAGACTGCATCCCCAACGACACCCGCGTGAACCCCGCCCTTTTGAGACCCTCGAAATATTCCGGGCTTGTCGACTCCGGATTCGACTCCGTAGTCACCTCCGCATCCGGTTTCAACCCGAAGGTTCTTTTGATAGTGTCCAGGATCCTGCCCAGCCCGTCCGCCCCTAGCAGCGACGGCGTGCCGCCGCCGATGAAGACCGTGTCGACCCCACCGGTGAGGTCTGTACTGGCCGCGCCCATTTCCAACTCACGCTCCAACGCGTCCAGGTAGGCCGCGTAGGAAGTCTCCGTTTCCGACGGTGTATAGGTGTTGAAGTCGCAGTACCCGCACCGTGTCGCACAGAACGGGACGTGGACGTACACGCCGGACCCGGCCGAGTGGTCCCTGTCCGCGCCGCGCCCACCGTCCGCGCCCATCACCTCTGGGACGCGCACAGCGTTCGCGCCCCTGCCGCGGCTGGAAGTAGAACCATCAGAATTGGCCATGGGGTCAACTCTAAAGCCCGCCAAGATATCGTTTGCATCCTTGCCGGTTCAAGCTCTAAAAACGCAGGTCAGATTTAGCTTCCCCGACAAGGATGCAAACTATATCTGGAGGCGGGCCAGGACGGTGGCCATGGGCGGTTCCGGCGGGGCCAGTGAGGCCGATGTGGCCAGTGGGGTTAGTGAGGTTGAGTTCGGGTTGAGCTCTAGCGCCGCGGCGCGCCCTACGCGCGCCCTGTGGGGCCTACGCGCCGCGGCGGGAGCGCTTCGCCGCGACCTTGGCGACGATGGCGTCGACACGCGCGCGCTCCTCCAGGAACGCCGGCGGGTTACAGCCGCGCATGGCACGGGTGAAACCCGGGTGCTCAGCCACGACGGAGTCGAGCCAGCCGTCGACGGCAGACTCAACGAGTTCACCGACACGGAAGTAAAGCTGCGGCAGGGACACCGCCGCGAGGTTCTGGGCGACCATGTCCGTCTGCTCGAGGGTGTACTCGACGACTTCACCCAGGTGCTGGACGATCAGGTCGGTGCGCTGGGTGCACGCCTCAGACATGTCTTTGACCGGGGCGGGCGAGCTGAGCGGGAACAGCTCGTACAGCGCGGAGGCGTCGAGAGTTTCCGGCTCCGGGATGCGCTCCTCCAACGGCAGTGCGGCGGAGATAGAGCCCGCCCGCACACCGGAGACGAGCGCCTGGCGCAGGCCGATCAGCTCACCGACCACGCGGCGCGCATCGGTGCGGGCGTCGTCGACGATCTCGGCGAATTCGGCGAGGCAGTCGTCGGTCAGTTCGCCGTCGTAGTCGGCGATCGCCTCGGCGATGTGCTCGATGTATTCGACCACTTCATCGCCGATATTGTAGACCTCTTGAGTGAGCTCGCGGTGGCGTAGCGTCGCAGCAGTCCGGTGCACACTCGCCTCCTTCTGGCTTCCCTGGCTGACACACCGTCAGTGTCGGTGGTTGACTCTATGCCAGAAGTTCACAGGTACCCGTACGGCACGCCGAGAAGTTATCCGTAGAGCTTCCGCATCTGGTGCGCGAAGCTCTCCAACACGGCCGGACGCTTGACTTTCAGGGACGGGGTGAGCTCGCCGTCTGCTTCGGTGAGATCGCGCGGGAGAATGCGGAATTTCTTGATCGCCTCAGCCTTCGAAACAGCGTGGTTGGTGCGGTTGACGGCGTCTTGGATTTCCATGCGCAGGTCGTTGCGTTTCGCCAGCTTGTAGGTGGGGGTGTCTGGGTCGATGCCGCGGGCTTCCTTCCAGGATGTCAGGGCGTCCTCGTCGAGCGCGATGAGCGCACCGATGAAGGGCTTTCCGTCCCCGACGACGACTGCCTGGGAGATCAGCGGATCCTGGCGCAGCAGTTCCTCGAGCGGCTGCGGGGCGACGTTCTTGCCGCCGGACGTGACCAGCAGATCCTTCTTGCGGCCGGTGATCGAAATGTTTCCCTTCTCGTCGATTTCGCCGAGGTCGCCGGTGTGAAAGTAGCCGTCGATAAGCGCTTCTTTGGTGGCCTCCTCGTTGCCCCAGTACCCGGTGAACACGCCCGGGCCGGAGAAGCAGATTTCGCCTTCGTCGCTGATTTTCGCCGTGTAGCCCATCATCGGTTTGCCCACGGATCCGATTTTGCGGTCGTCGCCGAAGCTCAAGGCGGCGGCGGAGGAGGTTTCGGTCAGGCCGTAGCCCTCGTACACCGGCAGGCCAGCACCGCGGTAGAAGTGCCCGAGCGGCACGCCGAGTGCGGAACCGCCGGAGATGCCGTATTCCATCTTGCCGCCGAGCGCCTCGCGGATCTTGGAGTAGACCAGCTTGTCAAAGACGGCGCGCTTGAGCTTGAGCCCCAGTGACGGCCCGCCCGCATCGAGCGATTCGGAGTATGCGATGGCGGTCTTTTCGGCCTCGGCGAAGATCTTCGCACCGATCGCGGAGCCATCCGATGCTTTACGACGAGCAGCATCGCGCACCTTCTCATACACGCGCGGGACGCCTAGAACCAGATCGGGCTTGACCCGCTGGAACTCGGCCGCGATGGTGGACACGTCCTGCCAGTGGGACTGGGTGGTCTCGCCGAGGGTGGCGGCGAGGTGGACCGAGCGCGCCATGACGTGCGCGAGCGGAAGGTAAGTGACCACCTTGTTGCCGCGGTGGGCTACCTGGCCGGCCGGGTGAGCCAACAGACCGCGGACCTGGAAGATCCAGTTCAGGTGGGTGATCATGCACCCCTTGGCGCGGCCGGTGGTGCCGGAGGTGTAGACGAGGGAGGCGATGTCATCGTGGGAGATGCCCGCGATGCGCTCGTCGAGTTCCTCGTCAGAAACGGAGCGGCCGGCTTCTTTGAGCTTGTCCATGCCGCCGTCGTCGAAAAGCAGGATTTCGCGCAGATGAGAGTTGGTGACGTGCTCGAAGAGCACACCGTGGTCGTGGGTCTCGCCAAGGGCGATGACCGCGCCGGAGTCTTCGACGATCCACTGCACCTGCTCGAGCGAACTGGACGGGTAGATCGCTGCGGTGGTCAGCCCGGCGGCCATGATGGCGAAGTCAGCGACCGGCCACTCGTAGCGCGCGCCGGACAGCAGCGCGATGCGGTCGCCCTTCTGGGCACCGAGAGCAATGAGACCCTTGGCCGCTTCACGGACCTCCGCGACGAACTCGGCGGCGGTCACGTCCACCCACTCGTGGGCTTCGGGCTTGGTGAACAAGACAATGTCCGGCCGCTTCTCAGCATTAGCTACTAATGCCGAAAAGCAGTTTTCGTCGGGGGCGACGGTGAACGGGGCATCAACAGTGAAGGTCTTCAAGGTCATGGGGAGCTCCTTTGGCACTCCTAGGCCATAAGTTTGGCCACACAAACAGTTTTGTGTGGCCAAAATAACAGGAATCTGTTCCCCGTGTGAAGTTTTAGCGGTAAAGTCTATCGATCTGCTTCTTGTACCGCTCGAAGACGACGTTGCGCTTGATCTTCATCGTGGCTGTCATCTCGCCGGACTCCTCGGTCAGATCCTGGTCGAGGATCCGGAACTTCTTGATTTGCTCTGCCTGGCTAACACTGCGGTTGACCTCGTTGACGGCGTCCTGGACTTCAGCGCGCAACTCGGCACTCTTCCTCACCAGCTCGCCGATTTCCATGTCCTCGGGGATGCTGTGCTCCTTCTTCCAGCGCGCCACCTCTTGGTCGTCGAGGGTGACCAGCACACCGACGAAGGGCTTGCCGTCGCCGACCACAAGCGCCTGGGAGATCAGCGGGTGGGAACGCAGGATATCCTCCATCGGTCCGGGGGAGACGTTCTTGCCGCCGGCGGTGACAATCAGGTCCTTCTTGCGCCCGGTGATCTTCACGTATCCGTCTTCGTCGATCTCGCCGAGGTCACCGGTGACAAACCAGCCGTCGATAATCGCTTCGTCGGTGGCTTTCTGGTTGTTCCAGTAGCCCTTGATCACGCCGTCGCCCTTGAAGCAGATCTCACCGTCTTCGTTGATCTTGACGGAGTAGCCGTTGTTGGGCTGACCCACGGTACCGATGCGGATGTGCTCCGGGTTGTTCACCGTCGCAGCAGCGGCGGTCTCGGTCAGGCCGTAGCCTTCGTAGATGGTCAAGCCCAGGCCGCGGAAGAAGTGCAGCAGCTGAGCAGAGATCGCGGAGCCGCCGGAAATCGTGATCACGGCCTTGCCGCCGACAGCGTCGCGCAGCTTCTTGTACACGAGCTTGTCAAAGACCTTGTGCTTCGCCTCCTGCAGCTTGGACGGCCCCTCGGGGGTGTCCATGGCCTTGGAGTACGCGATCGCAGCCTTTTCCGCCTGCAGGAAGAGTCGAGCGGCGATCGGCGAGGAATCCGCCGCCTTGTTGTACGCGCCATCGCGGACTTTTTCGTACACGCGCGGGACAGCGAGAATCATGTACGGCTCGAACCGCTGCAGCGCCATCGGGATGGTGCGGGTGTCAGACCAGTGTGCCTGGTGGGCGCCGCCGATGGTGGCGGCAAGGTGCACGGCACGCGCGAGAACGTGCGCCAGCGGGAGGATGGTCACATAGCGGGTGCCCGGCTTCGCGGCCAGCCCGGAGCCGATCGGGTTGTGCAGCAGCGCCATTGCCTGGGACGCCCACACCAGGTGGGTGAGCAAGCAACCCTTCGGGCGGCCGGTGGTGCCCGAGGTGTAGACGATGGACATCAGATCCTCGTGCTGGATGTTGGCAATGCGCTCGTCGATGACGTCATCACCGATTCCGCGGCCGTCCTCCACGAGCAGGCCCACACCGCCGGTAGCGAAGGCAAGCGAGCGCTTCAGTTGCGTCGGGGAATCGACCAGCGGGGCCGTACCGTCTTCACGCAGCACGAGGTTGTTGTACAGCGCACGGTTCGCTTCCGTGTCGCAGACTACGATTTTCGCGCCCGAGTCCTCGACAATCCACTGCACCTGGCTTGCCGACGACGACGGGTACACCGGAACGCTCACCGCTCCGGCCGCCATGATGGCGAAGTCCATCAGCGCCCATTCGTAGCTGGAGTCTGCCATGAGGACCACGCGGTCACCCTGCTCAATGCCGTTCGCCACCAGGCCCTTCGCCACGGCGCGGAACTGGGCGATGAACTCTTTACCGCTCACTTCCTGCCAGTCATGCCCGGCGGGGCGGGAGAAAATCGCCGCGCTGGGACGCTTCTCAATGGTCTTGACGGCCAGGGTCAGGCAGTTGTCGTCCGGCGCCAGTTCGAAACCGGCCGGGGTGCTGTAGATTTTGGTCTCGGGAGAAGTCATAGTCACACAATACTCCCACTGTGACCTGCGACAATTCTTTCCCAGCCAAAAATTGCGTTCTTTGGCAGAATAGCTCAGTGTGGCTAACACGGAACTCCTCGAGCAACTAGCAACCGCCTATGGTTTCGGCCTGACCTACCGGGGCATGAACAACGAAATCGTGTCTTCGCCCCATTCATCCATGGTGAAATTGCTGCGCGCGCTCGACGTTCCGCTTTCCGACGATCCTGCAGACGAGGAACTCCACGAAGCCCTCGGTGCGTGGCGTGTGCACTGGGATACCCGCCCCCTGCCTCCCGTTGTCATTGCCCGCGAGGGCGAAGAGACCCACTTCAACGTGCACGTGCCGGAGGGCGCTCCGGCCGATGTGTGGATCACCCTGGAAGACGGCTCCACCTCCGAGGTGTACCAGGACGAGAACTGGGCAGCTCCGACGTTCCATGACGGTGTGAGCTGGGGCGAGGCGACATTCCACACGCGCGGGGACGTGCCGATGGGGTGGCATACGATCCATTTGTCGTCGAAAAGCGATGAGCGCGAGATTGAGGAAACCTGCACACTGGTGGTGACTCCGCGTGTGCTGACGACCAACCTGGAGCTGCTGAAGGACCCGGTGTGGGGTGTGATGGCGCAGCTGTACTCTGTGCGCTCGGAGAATTCGTGGGGAATCGGCGATTTCCACGATCTGGCTGAGCTCGCGGAGGTCGTCGCGGCGCAAGGCGCGGACTATCTGCTGATCAACCCGGTGCACGCCGCAGAACCGTTCCCGCCGGTGGAGGATTCGCCGTATTTGCCCACCTCACGGCGCTTTGTCAACCCGATCTACATCGCGGTGGAAGACGTGCCTGAGTTCGCGCAGCTGGATGAGGAGACCCGCGAGGAGATCGCCGAGCTCTCGGCTGAGCTGCGCGCGATGAACCGCTCGCCGGAGTTCATTGACCGCGACACGATCTTCGACACCAAACTGGCCATCCTCAACGAAATGTTCTACATCTTCGAGGAATCTGACCAATCAGCCTTCGACGAGTATGTGGAGAACCAGGGCGAGGGCCTGGTCAACTTCGCCCGCTGGTGCGCCTACACCGAGCTCACCCGTGAGGACGAGCGGCGCCACGCGGTCATCATCACCGAGGAGTACGACGACCTCGCGCAGTTCTACATGTGGCTGCAGTTCCTCGCCGACACTCAGCTGGCGCAGGCGCAGCGTCGCGCCAAGGATGCCGGGATGCGCATTGGCATCATGACAGACCTGGCTGTCGGTGTTCACCCTGGCGGAGCAGACGCCAACACGTTGGCCGACGTGCTTGTCCAGGACGCATCCGTGGGTGCCCCGCCGGATGGGTACTCCCAGCAGGGCCAGGACTGGTCCCAGCCGCCGTGGCACCCCTTCAAGCTGGCCGAAGCGGGATACAAGCCGTGGCGTGACCTGCTGCGGACCGTGCTGAAGAACTCCGGCGGCATTCGCGTCGACCACATTCTCGGCCTGTTCCGCCTGTTCTGGATTCCGAGGATGGAGTCCCCGCTGGATGGCGTGTACATGAACTACGACCACGAGGCGATGCTGGGCATTCTCGCCCTTGAGGCGGAGCGCGCCGGGGCCGTCGTGGTCGGTGAGGACCTGGGCACCTTCGAGCCGTGGGTGCAGGACGTGCTGCGTGACCGCGGCGTGCTGGGCACGTCTGTGATCTGGTTCGAGCACTCCCCCGCCGGCGATCGCCCGATGAACCCGGAGGAGTACCGCAACCTGTCGATGAGCTCCGTCGGCACGCACGACCTGCCGCCGACCGCCGGCTACCTCAAGGGCGCGCACAACGAGCTGCGCGACGCCCTCGGCATTGTTGAGGACTCCTTTGAAGAGCTCGACGCGAAGGATGTCGCCTGGCAGGGCCACGTCTTGGCAAACGCCCGCGATCACGGTGCGTTTGAGGGCACCCCGCTGGCCGACTACGACTTCGACAACCTCGGCCGCGACGAGCGCGGCGACGCCGAAGAGCTCGTGCTCGGCCTGACGCGCTTCATCGCCGGTACCGGGTCGGCTTTGACCTGCACCAACCTCGTGGACATGGTGGGTGATGTGCGGATCCAGAACCAGCCGGGCACCAATGCCGAACAGTACAAGAACTGGTGCGTCCCGCTCTCCAACTCCGACGGCGAACCGGTGCTGATCGAGGACCTCACCAGCATCGACCTGTTCGCCCGGGTGGCGGAGGCATCTGCGCGGCGCTAACCCGGGCTAGAGCAACGGGTTAGAACAACCCGACGATCCCCGCCACGAGCACCAGGGCAATGAGGATCCACAGCGCCTGCGTGACGCGGCTGCGGGGGTACTTCCTGCGCTCCTTAGGCAGACGCATGTCCTCTTTGCGCAGGTCTTCCGGGTTGGCCATAGCGCCTTAATCTACCTTCGGTTCCTTATCGCCCAAAACTGCTGCCACCCAGTCCACCGCGCGCACCATTCCCACCGCCGCGATGCCGGCAGCGGGCAGCGCGAACGCCAGCACCATGGGCACCTGCACCCATGGGCTGGACTGCGTCAAGCTGAACCCGATGTCAATCATTGATCACTAAGCTTAGACCGCATGAGCAACCCTGTTGAGGTGACCTGCCCCGCCGGGACGATCATCGGCCGCGTCGACGGCCGCATCGCCCACTTCCATTCGATTGAGTACTCGCACATTCCGGCCCCCTTCGACGATGCGGAACCAGCGCCAACGGGCAAGCTTATCGACGCATCTACGCCCCACCCCGAACGCACCGCCCTGACCATCACGGCCCCGCTCGGGGCAACAGACACTGATGACCTGCCCGTGGTGGTCCACATTCATGGTGGCCGCTTTGAAATGGGCAACCATGAGGATGCAGCAACTCCCGGTGACGCCTTGGCCTCAAACGGCGTGATCCTGGTCCGGATCGGATACCGCCTGAAATTGGAGGGGCTGGTCCCCTTCCACGACGACAGGGTCGCGCACTTCCGCGCCGTCGACGACGTGTCCCTGGGACTGGAATGGGTGCAGAAGAACATTGAGGCGTTCGGTGGTGACCCTACTAACGTGACGCTGACCGGCCAGTCCGCCGGCGCGAATGTGGTGCTGTGGCTGATGCGGCGCGACCATTACCGCGGCGCGTTTCGGCGCGCTGTGGCCCTCTCCCCTGCCTTCCCCCGCCTGACCTTCGAGCAGCGGAAGAAGTTCATTCGTGCCGGTGCGGGGATCCCTCTGACCCGCGGTTCCCTCAACGCTGCGAGCCCGAAGCAGCTCAGGCGCGGATACAACGCAGTGCGCACCCGGTATATCACCGATATGGCGCTTGGTCCCGCTCCACTGGATACCGCAGAGATGGCCGAGGTGGACTTGGTGATCTCCTCCGTCGATGAGGAGATGTTCAATTCCAGTGCCATCCACGACACCTTGAAGACCGCGCGGCTCAACATGGCCGCGCCCGGCATCGGCATGGGCCTCAAACGGGAGCAGTACGTCCCTTTCTTCAAAGCGCTTAAAGCCCGCAACCCGAAGCACATCAACGGGGAGTTCTTTTCCGCCAACCTGATCCGCCGCTGGGTCGACCAGGTTGCCGAGGGTGCGCCGGGCCGAGTGTGGCAGGCCGAGCTGACCTCCGACGCCCGCACCCGTGCCCGCCACTCCGCCGATTTGGCACCGCTGTTCGGCGCCCCGCCGTACCGTGCGGGCGAAGGCCTCAATGGCTGGCTCATCCGCTACGCCCACACCGGCGAGCCTGGCTGGCCGGAGTACAAACCCGACCGAACCGTCCTGCGGGTTGACCTCTCAGGGGAGAACGCGGAGCTGGTCACCGACCCGCTCGGCTACCTGCGCGGCGTGTTCCGGGAGGTCTAGCCCGCCAACCCCAGTGTGCGGACTACTGCCCCTCGAGCACTGCACGCAGTTCGGGGCGGGCCAGTTCTTCCACCAACCACGGGGAGAAGACCGCCGGCATCGCCTCAGCGGCGGTGATGAGATCGGCGGGGTTCACCCCCTTAGTGCTGTCCACCTCATCGGGATTCGGGGCAGCTTCGGCACCGCCGGCAAGGCGCACGACATAGACGGGGCAGATCTCGTGCTCGACGATCCCAGAGGAGTCGACAGCCCGGTAGCGGAAGTCCGGCAGAACGCAGCGCAGATCGGCCAGAGCGGACGCCGGCAGGCCGAGCTCTTGCTGGGCGCGGCGGACAACGGCATCCTCGGTAGCTTCGCCTGGGGCGGGGTGACCGCAGAAGCTGTTCGTCCACACACCCGGCCAGGTTTTCTTCCCTAACGCGCGGCGGGAGATGAGGAGGTGGCCGGAGGCGTCGAAAAGCCAAGCGGAAAACGCCAAATGCAACGGCGTGTCCGTCGTGTGGACCTCGAATTTGTCGGCGGTGCCGGTGGGGCGGCCGTCATCGTCGCACAGAACTACCTGCTCCATTAGTTGTTCAGGTTCCCGGTGAAGACGACGTTGCCGATCTGGAATTCAGCATCGTAGAGGTTGCCTGTGCTCACGTCGAACGCGAACTGGAGATTGGCGGTGGCGCCCTTGCCCAGCGGCATGTCCAGGCCTTCAATCTCAATGCCGGCTTCCTCGGCGCTGAGGCGGCTGGCGTTGTCACCGGAGTACGTCAAACGGGGCTCACCGAGTGCTTCGGGGGGCATGATCGCGTCGGCGGTGTTCGTCACAGCGATGGTGACCACGGTGCCACCGTTCGGGGCGGACTTGGTGCCCTGCCACTTGTAATGGACGCTCATGCCCGGATCTTCCACGATCTCACCGCTGATCTCGTCAGTCTCCTCCGGTGAGACGTCGTTGGTTTCAAACGCCTCCGGCTCTTCGGTCGGCGTGGCCACACCCGTCGTCGGGGTCAGGGTGCCTTCCTGGTCCACGATGCCTTCGTCGTCGACGCAGGCGACGAGCGCAAGAGAGCTCGCCGCGAGGACAGCGGCAATGCGTACTGGGGTACGGGCCATGGGGCGCCTTTCTGCGAAAAGTTTCAAACCAACAGGTCCCCTCACTGTACAGCGCCGACAGCACGGATCCGAACACACGCGCACCCAGGTGTATGTTGTGGACACGTGCAACCTCTTTTCCGCGTCATGAAGAGCGCCTCCGCCCTGTGGCCGTACTACCTCGGCATCGTGGTGATTTCCTCACTGACGGTCGCGCTGAACTTGCTCACCCCATTCATTCTTCGCGAAGCGACGGACACCATTGTCGACGGTGGAAGCTTAACGACGCTCACGTGGCTGGCCGCCGCCCTCCTGCTGACCCAATCGTTGTGGACGTTAGGCCGCAACATCGGCGGCTATTTGGGCGATGTCGTTTCCGCGCGCATCCGGCAGGCGCTGTCCACCCGCTACTACGCCAAACTGTTGTCGCTGCCGCAAAGCTACTTCGACGGCCAGGTGACAGGAACGATCATCGCGCGGCTGGACCGCTCGATCATGAACATCACGCAGACGATCCAGAGCTTCTCCAACTCGCTGCTGCCGATGTTCCTCCAGCTCATTGCGATTCTGTGCATCACGGCCTTCTACTACTGGCCGCTGACCGTGCTGCTGCTCATGCTCTTCCCGATCTACTTGGTGCTTACGGCGTTGACCTCAAAACGCTGGCAGAAGTTCGAGCAGGCCAAGAACGAAGAGATCGACCTGGCCAACGGCCGCTTCGCGGAGGTCGTCGGCCAGGTGAAGGTGACCAAGTCTTTCGTTGCGGAGGCCCGGGAGCTGGATTCCTTTGGTACCCGCTACGGCGAGACGATCAACCTGACCCGGCCGCAGTCCCGTTGGTGGCATTCAATGGATGTCGGGCGCAGCATGGCCATGAACGTCATTTTCTTCTTCATTTATCTTGTGCTGTTCCGCGAGACCTTGAACGGCCGCTTTTCCATCGGCGACATGGTCATGCTGGTCCAGATGGTCACGATGGCCCAGCAGCCGGTGCAAATGATGAGCTTCCTGGTGGACTCCGCTCAGCGCGCCATCGCCGGCTCCCGCGACTACTTCAAGGTGATGGACGAGCCGATCGAGGAAGCCGCCAACTCCCAGATCGTCGCTGCCACAGAGGCGTCCGATGTTCCGGAGGTGGACACCGCCGCGGTGCCCGCCCTGCAGGAGGGCGAGCCGATGGTCGCCTTCGACAACGTTTCCTTCGCTTACACGCCCGGTGAGCCTGTGCTCGAGGACGTCAGCTTCACAGCCCGCCACGGGGAGAAGATCGCACTCGTTGGAGAGTCCGGCGGCGGCAAGTCCACGCTGGTCAACCTACTGCTGGGCCTATACCCCATTACGCAGGGCCGCTTGAAAGTCTGCGGCAAAGACATCAACACCGCCGATATTGAGCGCGTCCGCGCTTCCACCGGCGTGGTCTTTCAGGAACCGGCGTTGTTCTCCGGCACGATCCGGGAGAACATCGCGTACGGCAAGCCGGATGCCAGCGATGCCGAGATTGAAGACGTGGCTAAGCGCGCCAACGCGCACGGCTTCATCTCGTCCTTCAAGGACGGCTACGACACGGTCATCGGCGAGCGCGGTTTGCGCCTGTCCGGCGGCCAAAAGCAGCGCGTCGCGGTCGCCCGCGCGATGCTCAAGGACGCGCCAGTGCTGGTGCTCGACGAGGCGACATCGGCGTTGGACACCAAATCCGAGCGCGCCGTTCAAGCCGGCCTGGACGAGTTGATGAAGGATCGCACCACCATCATGATCGCCCACCGCTTATCGACGATCGCCGACGTCGACACCATCATCACCTTCAAGGACGGACGGATCGACGAGATGGGCTCACCCGCCGAGCTGGCAGCCTCCGGGGGCATTTACTCGGAGCTACTGGCGCTCACTGCGTCCAGCTCGGCTGCTGACAGGGAGCGGCTCAAGGCGTTCGGGTTTCAAGATGCCGCCGACACAGATGACACTGACGGCACAGACGGCGCCGACGACTAGCCACTACTGCCTCTCGAAGGTGTCCGCCCACTCCTGAGCTTGTGCAGCCTCCTGCGGCCGCTGCTTGGTGAACACGATGGTGTGCCCGTCTGGGTCGGTGGCGGTGACATCGGTGGTGTACCACGGAGTGTCTACCGGTCCCTCCACGGCGGCTCCGGTCGCCCGGATTGCCTCGGCGATGGCACCTAGGTCATCGTCGTGGGCGGCGAACGTCACCGAGGATGAGCCCGGCGTGATGTCGCCGGAGGGGACTGCGAGGATGTCTTGGTAGCGCTGGCGCCGGAAGTGGATCAGAGCCGGGCTGCCGTCCTCACCTGGAATGGTGGCCAGGGAAATGAAGCCGGCGGCGTGGTAGAACTCCTCCACAGCACCGAGATCAGTCACAGGCAAAGTCACGAACATGGGCATCGGGTAGATAGAACGATCAATCATGTCCGCGAGAATAAAGTTTGCCGTTAGGGCAAGGTCAGGCGCTAGCGTGGAAGCTATGAAGTTCCCTAGTCTTGAGACCCTCCGCGCCCGCGGTACCCGCAAGTGGACCCAGTTCGGTGAGATCTGAGCCCGATTCAGCGCGTTTTTCGAGGGTCCTGGGAGTTGACTTGCCGGATACGGCTCCCTTCCATAACCCACGCTGGAAGGTCCGGATTGATCTCACCCAACACGGACAACAGGTCGTTGACGCGACGTCGAACGTCTACGTGGAGTAAGTGCTCGTGATGGGAGATCCTGTTTCTCAATTTAGCAATGCGAGCATATCTTGCCCCGAGGCTTCTCCTCCGCCCCGGATCGGCAATGTTCACGCTCCCTGCGTTCGGAAAAGCCACGTGCAGATGTTCCACCCAGATGTCCTTCGATGTCTGCTTCGCGGCAGCATCTTGCTTCGCACCTGCCCCAAGAAGCTTGACCCACGTTCCCATAGTCAGCTGGGCGAGCACGTCGTCATGAGTAATGGCCGCATTCCTTCGAGGATGTCCAACTTCGCGGTCTGAGGCTTGCTGTCGTGCCCACACACGCGCACGGCCCAGATCCTTGCCAATAAGCGAGTACAAGCGGGGTGCTGTTTGATCGTCTAAAGCCCAGTCGAATACGTTGAGGTATCCGGGTTGTCGGCTGTTCCACACGCGTAATGCTGAGTTCAGGGAATTACGGGTAAGAACCTCGAAATGTGCGAGCTGAGGTACGAAAGCTCCAGCCAGGGCAGTACTCCACTGATAGAGTTCGATCGCCCTGTGAGTATCTTCACCTGACTCGGACATGTAAGTGTGAAATCGTGCTTCACCAAGAAGTTGGCCCCAAGCCGGCAACTCACCCACAATTCCCCCTTGCAGTAGTTCGTGGCGAGTATATAGAATTGGGGCCACGGGCGGCGATGTAGATCGTCGCATCTTCTCACAACCCGGTCCTCGTGACCGGGTTGTTGTATTTCCAGCCAATGTTGGAAGGCGTAAGTTGGACCTTATGAAATTCCCTAGCCTTGAGACCCTCCGCACCCGCGGTACCCGCAAGTGGACCCAGTTCGACGACGACGTTTTGCCGCTGTGGGTGGCGGAATCCGACTTCCCCACCGCTGAGCCGGTCAAGCGCGCAATCCAGGACGCCGTGGAGCACGAGACCCTTGGTTACACCCCGGCACACCACAGGCTCGGCGACGCGTTGAGCGACTTCTACGCTGCACGCTACGGCTGGCGGCCTGACCCGGCGCGGGTCTTTCCAGTTGCCGATGTTGTGCGTGGGATGCTGCTGGGTGTTCAGTACTTCACCAAGCCGGACTCTCCCGTCATCGTTCCGGTGCCCTCCTACCCGCCGTTTCTGGAGATCCCGGCGACGGCCGGCCGTGAAATGGTCGAGGTCGGTGCGAAGGGCGGCCTAGACTTCATGGAGATCGATGCCGCGTTCCGCAATGGCGCAGGCTCGATCCTGCTAGCCGCCCCGAACAACCCGTGGGGCTACACGTTCGACGAAGAAGAGCTCACCCAGCTGTGCGCCATCGCGGATAAGTACGGCGCGCGAGTGCTTGTCGACGAGATTCACGCCCCCATCGTTTATTCCGCAAGCGGAATAAACGGCCAAAGCGGACACATCTGCGCCGCCGGCATCAACGAGACCACAGCGAACGTCTGTATCACTGTGACGGCCACATCGAAGGCGTGGAACATTGCCGGCCTGAAGTGCGCCCAGATGATCTTCTCCAACGACGAGGACGTGAAAACCTGGCACAGCCTGACCGGTGTGGCCAAAGACGGCACCGGCACGCTGGGCATTGTCGCAGCGGAGGCATGCTACCGCTACGGCACGCCCGCGCTGGAGGACCAATTGGCGGCGCTTGAGCAGAACCGCGACTGGCTCATTGAGACTCTGCCCGAGGCCATCCCCGGCATTGAGTTCACCCGCCCAGAAGCGACGTATCTCATGTTCCTAAACTTCGCGGGCACGGCGATTGGGGATGAGAAGGAGCCGGCGGGCTGGTTGCGTCGAAAAGCGAAGGTGGCGCTCAATGAAGGCGCGACATTCGGCTCCGGCGGTGAGCACCACGCACGCCTCAACTTTGCCACCAGCCCGGAGATCCTCGCCGAGGCCGTTGATCGCATGTCTGCAGCGATCCGCCCCTGACGCTAACCTCGGAGCTCATGGACGAACAGATGGACGCCCAGGGGTACCTCATTGAAACTGATGCCAGCGAGTACGCCTCGCCGGCTCCCGCCCCCGGTAATGAACCGTGGCAACGGCCAGATCCGGAGTGGTACAAGGACGCAGTGTTCTATGAGGTGCTCGTGCGCGCCTTTTTCGACCCGGATGACTCGGGCTCGGGCACGCTGCGCGGTGTCGAGGAAAAACTCGATTACCTGCAATGGCTCGGCGTGGACTGCCTGTGGCTGCCGCCGTTTTATGATTCGCCGCTACGTGACGGCGGCTACGACATCCGCGACTTCCGCAAGGTGCTGCCGGAGTTCGGCACGGTGGACGATTTCGTCTCGCTTGTCGACGCTGCACATAAACGCGGCATACGCATCATCACCGACTTCCCCATCAACCACACCTCCGATACTCACCCGTGGTTCCAGGAGTCCCGCCGCGACCCAGACGGGCCCTACGGCGACTTTTTCGTGTGGACGGATGACCCGGAGAAGTACAACGAAGCCCGCATCATCTTCATCGACACCGAAGAATCCAACTGGACCTACGACCCGGTGCGCGGGCAGTACTTCTGGCACCGTTTCTTCTCCCACCAACCGGACCTGAACTACGACAACCCGGCGGTGCAGGATGCTGTGATCGACGTGATCCGCTTTTGGCTGGATCTGGGCATGGACGGCATCCGCCTGGACGCCATCCCCTACCTCTACGAGCGCGAGGGCACGAACTGCGAGAACCTGCCGGAGACCCACCAGTTCATCAAACGCGTCCGCAAGATTTTCGACGAGGAATACCCGGGACGGTTCCTCCTCGCCGAAGCCAACCAAATGCCGAACGAAGTGGTGCAGTACTTCGGTTCCGGCGAGGACAGCACAGGTGACGAGTGCCAGATGGCGTTCCACTTCCCCGTCATGCCGCGCATCTTCATGGGCATTAGGCAAGAGCGGGCCCAACCGATCATCGACATCCTGCGCGAAACCCCGGACATTCCCGAGACCGCTCAGTGGGGCATCTTCCTGCGCAACCACGACGAGCTCACCCTCGAGATGGTCAGCGACGACGAGCGCGACTTCATGTACACCAACTTCGCCACCGACCCGCGCATGCGCGCCAACGTGGGCATTCGCCGTCGCCTCGCCCCGCTGTTGGGCGGCCACCGCGACCGCCTCGAGCTGGCGCATGCCCTGTTACTGTCACTGCCGGGCTCGCCGTTCCTGTACTACGGCGATGAAATCGGCATGGGCGATAACATTTGGCTGCCTGACCGCGACGGCGTGCGCACCCCCATGCAATGGAACGCTGACCGCAACGGCGGCTTTTCCCGCGCCGATCCGGAGCGCCTCTACCTACCTGCGATCCGCAACGACACCTACGGCTACCAAGCCATCAACGTTGAATCCCAGATGGGCCGCGAGAACTCGCTGCTGCACTGGGTGCGCGACCACGTGCACATCCGCAAGCAGTACCGGGCTTTCGGCCGCGGCGACTACCAGGAGGTCCAGCACGACAACGAGCAGGTCCTCGCTTTCATCCGCGAATACAACGATGAGACCGGCCGCAACGAGCGCATCCTGTGCGTGAACAACTTGAGTTCCCGCCCGCAGCCAGTGGAAATGCGCCTGTCGCACTTGAACGGTGTGGTGCCGCGCGAGCTGTCCGGCAACGTCGAGTTCCCCGCGATCGGTGAACTCCCCTGGCTGGTCACCCTCGCCCCGCACGGCCACTTCTGGTTCGACGTCTCCTGGAGGTAGTTGCATGGACTTGCACGCGGCCCGTTTCTACGGCGCGAAATCGGAACCGATCGATTCCCAGACCGTCTCCGCCTCGGTGCCTTTGGGCTCTTACGAGTGGCAGATCCTGGACGTTCAGCACGGCGCCACCACGGACTTCTACCAGGTCCTCGTGGCCGATGACGAGGACGCGTTGCACACCGACGCCGGTGCACAGGCGTACCTCGAAGGGCTCTGCGAGTTCGGCGAGGTCCACGGCGACATGTCCGGCAGCTCCGCCCGCCCGCTCGGCGCGGACCAGTCCAATACGTCGCTCGTGGTCGACGAGCGCTGGATCCTCAAAGTCTTCCGCAAACTCGAAGACGGCCTCAACCCCGATGTCGAGTTGCTCACCGGCATCGCGGATTGCCCGCACGTCGCCGGGGTGCGCGGCCACCTCGTGCGCGACGGTCGCACGCTAGCCATGACGCAGGAGCTTATCGACGGCGGACGCGACGGCTTCCAACTCGCCACCACCAACGGACTCAGCGACTCGGACGCCCACGCCCTTGGCGCGGCGATCCGCACCGTGCACGACGCTCTCGCATCGGCCTTCGCCGTGGACAACGTCCCGGCCAGCCAGATTCGGGACTCCCTTAACGCGCACCTCGACGAGCTGGTCGACCAGGCCGAACAGCTCCGCGCGCACGAGGGAACGCTGCGTGAGATCTACTCCCGCATTCCCGACGGTGACCTGCCCGTCCAACGCATCCACGGCGACCTTCACCTCGGCCAGACACTGTACGTTCCTGCCTCGGAGCCGGATACCGGCACCGGGCACTGGTACCTCATCGACTTCGAGGGCGAGCCCGCTCGCCCTTTGGAGCAGCGCCGCCAACCGGACCACGCGTTGCGCGACGTGGCGGGAATGGTGCGATCCTTCGGGTACGCGGAGCTTGGAAACACGGGTCATCTCCTCGCGGGGTACGGCACGGACATGGACGCGCTGCTGGCTGCCTACGTGGCCGATAAAGCTGCATACGAGGTCGTCTACGAGGCCAACAACCGCCCCGACTGGGTGGATATCCCGCTGAAGGCGATCAGGGAGCTGGGTTAGACGGAGGCGTCGAAAAGCATTAGCTCAGTCACTTTCGTGCCGTCCACGTGTCAAGTAGCTGGTTTCACCTGCGTCACATTCGACCTGGGGTAACGGAACGCGGTTTTCGACGGCACGAAAATGCGGTCTTTCGCATGTGTGAGAACGGGTACGAACAGGGGCACCCACGAGGGTTTTCATGCAATAGGATCTTGATCCCAGCCGGCGGAATGCTAGGGTAACCCCTACTAATTCGTTCATTTTCCCCCGGGAGGCGTTATGTCTACTGCTGTTACCGGCACAGCGAAGGGCTCAGAACAGGGCGGTGCTTCGAAGACCGCTGTTGTGGTCACCGCGCTGGCGCTGTTCTCCATGTTCTTCGGTGCGGGCAACCTGATTTTCCCGCCGATGTTGGCCGTTCAAGCCGGCGATAATTTCTGGCCGGCGATCCTCGGCTTCCTCACCACCGGTGCTCTGCTGCCGGTGCTGGCTGTGATCGCCATTGCCTTGTCCGGCTCAAACGTCCGTGACCTCGCGCAGCGCGCCGGCACGTTCTTCGGCGTCATCTTCCCGATCCTGGCCTACCTGTCCATCGGCGCCTTTTACGCTCTGCCGCGTACCGGTGCCGTCTCCTTCGAGGTGGCCATGACACCGGTGTTCGGCTGGGAGGGCACTGTTCCGCGTGCGCTGTTCAACATCGTGTTCTTCGGCATTGCTCTGGCTCTGTCCTGGAACCCCACCCGGATCACCGACACTCTGGGCAAGTTCCTCACCCCGGCGCTGGTGATCCTGCTGATCATCATGATCGGCACCGCGATCTTCACCATGACCAACCAGGGTTACACTCCGAGCGAGGATTACGCGAATAACGCCTACACCACCGGTGTCCTCGAGGGCTACCTGACGATGGACTCCATCGCTGCCCTGGCGTTTTCCATCGTGATCATCTCCTCCCTGCGCTTCAAGGGCCTGGGCGAGGGCAAGCCGCTGGTCCGCGGCACCATCTTCGCAGGTCTCGGCGCCGGCATTATGCTCGCGCTCATTTACCTCGGCCTGGGTCTGATCGGCCGCGCAATGCCGAACGCCGAGCAGTACGACAACGGCGCACCACTGCTTTCTGACGCCGCCCTGCAGATAATGGGCAAGCCCGGCCAGATCATCTTCGCCCTGATCGTTGTGCTGGCCTGCATGACCACCGCGATCGGCCTGATCACCGCCACCGCAGAGTACTTCTCCGAGCAGGTCGCTGGCTCCTACCGCGCCTGGGCCATCATCTTCGCTGTCGCCTCTGCGATCATGGCCACCCAGGGTCTGAACTTCGTCATGGCTGTCGCGGCTCCGGTGATCGGGTTCCTCTACCCGCCTGCCATTGCGCTGATCTTCGTGACGCTCATCGAGCCGCTCTTCCGCTCCCGCACGCGCTTGCGCTGGGGCTTCTTCCTGCCCATCTGGGTTGCTGTCGCGTGGTCCCTGATCTCCACCTTCATCAGTCTGGGCTGGGCTGCAGACGCCCTGACCCCGCTGGTCAGCTGGTCCCCGATGCAGGCGTACGACCTCGGCTGGCTGCTGCCGACCGCTGTCGCCTTCGTCATCGGCGTGATCATCGACCTGGCACGCCCGGCTGCTCCAATGGAGATCGGCACGCAGCGCACCGTCGACGGCGAGGAGCCGTACGCGGTGACTGAGTCCGCAGACGCAGAGCGCGTTTAGCGAACCCACTCTTCGTCGGCCGGCATCTTCGTCAGATGTCGGCCGACATTCTTATGAGCCTTCGCATTGAGCTTTTCGACGCCTGGAGCTCCCCCGGCACATCATCAAGCGTGATCGGTTCGCCAGTGATCGCGTCCCAGTCGAGCGGGTTGGCTGTTCGCTCCACGAACTCAACTGCTTGGGCGAGGTGCCGAGGTTCGTAGTTGTGGACGCCACGGATGGTGCGCCACCCGCGAACAACCCACTCAGGATCGAGCGCAATCGTTCCTGCCGGAGCAACGGACCCGACGAGAACCGCGGTGCCCCCCATTTCGAGTGTGTCCAGGGATTTCTCTACCCCGGTGCGGGAACCTGAGCACTCCAGCACTACGTCGGCTTCAACCCCTGAGGTACTAGTCACGAGGTCATCCGCAAACGGGCCCGCTAGGTGAAAGGTCCTACCGCCGGGATCACACCCAATGGTTCTCGCGGCTCCCCGTCTGGTCGCCTCAGCTAGCGCGACAAGGCCAAGCATCCCCACGCCGTTCACCAGGACGGTTTTCCCTTCCACTGAACCGGCACTTTCGAACGCGGCCATCACTGTTGCGATAGCGCAGCTCGCAATGGAAGCCGCCGCATCTGAGACATGGTCGACCACCGGCAGCACCGTCTGCCCAGCACGTAAGTGAATGTGCGTCGAGTACGTCCCCGACAACGGCCAATCACCATCGAAAGGTTCGTGCCCGACCTTCTGGGCATGTAGGCATTTTGCATGGAATCCGGACATGCACCGCGCACACGAACCGCACGATGAGACGACGGAGAAGACCACTCGCTGGCCTACAGACAGCTCCGGTCGTGTGGTCGCGATGACCCGCCCAACTCCCTCATGCCCCAAGATCGACGGAGAGGGACTCTGGCGGCGTCCCTGCACAGTGTGGCGATCCGAACCGCAGACCGTCGCCGCTTCCAACTCAACGATGAGTTCATCTTGGCGAAGCGACGGGAGGGCAACCTCTTTCTTTTGGAAGTTCCCCTCCCCCAGCCAAACTTGGCTCAGCGCGTTCATAACTACTTGAGTAGTTCCAGGTTCGTGAACTCAGCGACGGTTTCGAGCACCGCATCAGCTCCGAGTTCTTCAAAATCCTGCTGTGAAAGGTGCCCTGTGAGAACTCCGGCCGACATCACTCCCGCTTTTTGGGCGGACCGAATGTCAGCCTCGGTGTCTCCTACGCTGAGGACCTTGGCTGGGTCTGTTACTCCCACGTCCTCCATAACTTTCTGGATGAGGTAAGGCTCCGGCCGCCCAGCGGGAACTTCGTCGCCGGCTGCTGTCGAATCAATGATCCCAGTGCCTGCCCAGCCCAGAGCGTGGAGAATGACATCGGTGATTTCGCGGGAGAAGCCCGTCGTCAAGCCGATCTTGATGCCTGATTCTCGGAGGGTATGCAGAGCTCCTTCAACCCCGGGAAGAACCGTTGGCGGGTTGAGCTCGTATGTCTGCCGCAGCTCGTTTCGGAACCATTCCCAGGCCTCGTTCACAGCCTCGTCGCTGGTCTCAACCCCGCCAATGCTCATGAGTTTTTCAATTGCGTACTTCTTCTCGGTGCCCATGAGCTGTTGGAACTCCGCGTCTGAGTAGCGGGCTCCTGTGCGTTCGGTTGCTTCTCGAAGCACCCGGTAGACCTCGTCGCGATCGTTGATCGTCGTGCCTGCCATATCGAAAATAATGAGCTCTTTCATGAGCTTCCTTTCTTCTATCTGATTGTCTTCCGCAGCCATACGGAGATGGCTTCGACGATGAGCACCACGACGACCATGAGGATGAGGATCATGGTGACGACTTGGAACTCGTTGATCCGGGCCGCGTTGAGCAGCAGGAAGCCAACGCCCCCTGCACCCACCACACCAAGGAGCGTCGCTGAGCGGATATTTGTGTCCAGCAGGTACAGCGTGTGAGCGAGGAACGCCGGAGCAGCCTGCCTGATGGTCGCCGAAAAGAAGACTTGTGCCTCGCTTGCTCCAGAAGTGCGAACTGCTTCTTGCACCTTGACGTCAGTTTCTTCGAGCGAATCCGCAATCAGTTTGGAAAGAAGCCCCACTGCACCCACTGCGAGAGCAAGAGTTCCGGCGACTGCTCCCAGGCCCGAGATCACCACGAAAATAATGGCCAGGATGAGCTCCGGAATTCCGCGAACCACGACGATGAATACGCGGAAGAATCCATGCACCGCCGGAATCTTGACTACGTTGCGCGCGGCTAGGCAGCCGATGGGGATAGCGAGAACCGCTCCAATGAACGTCGCTGCGAAAGCGATCTGCAGCGTCACAAGGAGTTCTTCCAGCATTGTTCCCAAAGTGCCATTTGTAGAAGGCGGAAAGAACAAACCCAGAGTCGTAGGCAGTTCCAGCAAACCTCCCCAGATCTGCTTCCAATTCAGGTCGACCGTGATGAACGCCCACGCCGTGATGACGATAAGAGTCACGAAGCTGGCGAATCGACCCACTCGATCGCCATTCCACGGTGGCGCAAGCTGCGTTTTCTCTGACCTACCCGTGCCGCGTGCAAACAAGCGGTCTGCCCATGTCGCGTTAGTTCTGGATCCTCCACCGCCCAGGAGAGCCTTGCGGAGAGCTCCAGAAATCATCTCGATGACGATGCACAGGCCCAGCACGAGCAACGCCAAGGCCATTCCTCGCTGGTAATCAAGAACTCGCAGCGCGTCCGAAATGGCGAGACCGATGCCGCCCACTCCGACATACCCGAGGAGGACAGAGGTACGAAGGTTAATGTCGAAACGGTGCAGCGCTGTCGCGATGGCTTGCGGTAGCAGCGGCTGCGGAATGGCCGCCCAGATTTGCTGCCTGCGGTCGCACCCCGATGCTTCAAGCGATTCTCGAGGTCCATCATCCAGCTCTTCGATGGCATCCGCGTACAACTTGGCAATCATGCCCACGGAGTGAATACCCATCGCAAGAATGCCAGCGGCAGCACCGAGACCAAACACTCTGAGGAAGAGAATCGCGAGCACGAGATCTGGGATGGCACGTGCAAGCACTGTGAGGGTTCGACCCGCCATCTGAGCCCCGCGTCCCGATGATGTCGGTCGAGCTGACATCAGGGCGACCGGGATTGACAGCACGACTGCAAGGAGTGTGGACAACGTGACGATGGCGAGTGTCTCCCCGATCAGGGAGAGCGTTTCATGCAGTGGTGGAAAGTCGAGCGGAAAGATCCTCTTCAAAAAGGCTGTTGCATTGTCGACGGAAGATGCAATCACCCCGGGGTTGATACCGATCGAAATGATCGACCATATTCCGCAGACCACAAACACCAACGCGACAACGATGGCGGCGATTGTGTTTGCGGACGGAGCTGGCCGTTTCGGCAATCCGCGCGTAGGCGGAGGAGAAGTACGCTCTATCGTCGTGGTCATGCGGACATCTCCGTTGCCGTTTCTTCCTCTGCACCTGCAACCGCGGAGTAAATGGCATTCGCGTCCTCGACCGTCATTGAGGATGTGTCTTGGTCGAGCACCACTTGGCCGGATCGAAGGCCGATGATCCGGTCCCCGAAATCTACGGCAAGCTGGACCTGGTGCAGGGAGCAAACGACTGTCAACTTTTCTTCCTGCGAGATTTCGGTCAAAAGTTCCATGACGCCTTTGGACGAAACCGGGTCAAGAGAAGCAACTGGTTCATCCGCCAGAAGGACCTTCGGGTGCTGCATCAATGCGCGCGCGATAGCCACACGCTGTTGCTGCCCGCCAGACAATGTGTCCGCACGTTGGAAGGCACGGTCCCCGAGACCGACGCGCTCCAACTGCTCGATCGCTTCGGATCGAACATCCTTCGGGTACGTCATCAACGACAACCGAGGGCCGTTGAGTGACCCGAGTCTGCCTGTGCACACGTTCTCAAGAACCGACATCGGGCCGATGAGGTTGAAGTGTTGAAAGATGACACCGATGTCTTTCCTCAGGGCGCGCATTTCTTTCGATTTCAGCGTGCTCAGGTCTTTTCCGAGCACATTCACTTCGCCGGTGGTCGGTTTGTGCAAACCGTTGAGGTGGCGAAGGAGAGTGGATTTGCCCGATCCGGACAGACCGAGCAGAACAGTGATCTCTCCCTCCGGCACATCCAAGGTGACATCGTCGAGACCCAGAACGCCTCCACCGAAATCCTTGGTCACGTTGCCTAGACTGATTACCGAGTTTTCCATGGTGAAACCCCCTCAAGAAGGTGAAAGCTAACCGACGTTCCGGCACGCGGGAGCGTCGGTCGTTTCACAAATGTCGCGGATCGAATCGAAGTCCGAGTCCTCAACTTCGACGTAACCCCAACCAAGCTCTTCCGGAAGGACACAATCTTCTTCAGAGTCGCAGATGCCTTCCTCAACGAGTGCTGGCTTGTTGGCCTTCGTCCGAATTGCTTCGATGATCTTGTTGGCGGTTTCCTCGTCGATCGTGTCTTGGTTGATGGCGATCGGATCCTCCGTGATCGGGTCAGACTCCCAAATAGACTTCACGTCACCCTCGTTGATCTGACCAGATTCACTGAGGGTGCTCACCATGGAGTTGTGAGCGAAGGCTGCGTCGCATTCGCCGGATACGAGCGAGAGAATGGAGGCGTCGTGGCCGCCCGCCATCACCTGCTCGATGTCGGCCTCCATGTCAATCCCGTCGTCCATGAGGCCCTTCATGGGAACGAGGTAGCCCGAGGTCGATGCCTGATCGACGAAGCAAACGTTTTTACCTTTCAGGTCCGCCAGGGTCTCGATGTCGTCGTTGTCGGATTTCACATACGCCAGAGAGCTGTACGCAGGCGGCTCGCCTTCCTCATCCGTGCCGGCTGCGGCAGGTTTGAGGTTCACACCGGAGTCCTTTGCAATCACGTAGGAGAAAGGTCCGAAGGAGGCCACGTCGATCTGTCCAGCGCGCATGCCCTCAACGACTGCTGCATAGTCAGAAGCGTTCTGGAATTCGACTGTTCGTCCTGTCTCCTTCTCGATGAGCTTGGTGATGTTTTCAAAGTCTGAGACCAGCGAATCAGAAGACTCTGCCGGAACGGCAGCGAACTTGATGGGATCGCCAGAGCCAGCCGAACCATTGGAATCGTCATCGGACGAGCTGCACGCCTGAAGCGCAAGTGCGGGAAGGATAGCAATGCTGGCGATAGCGGCGGTACGTGAAATGCGGGACATGATTCAACCTTTCAAAAATCCATACGGTGTGCATCCCTCAAAACCTGGGGTGCTGTTGGAAATTCTGCATGAGGCTACAACACTTGTCTAGATCAGTACCGCCTATTCATGTACATGTAACCGCGCGTCAACCCGTCCAGGAAATTGCGGGCTAGAAGTTATCCACCGTCTCACCCCGAAGCGCCACCGCAGCTACCCCGAAAGACAATGTCATTCCGATTCCCGACGTGACCACGAGCACCGTAGTTTTGGCATCCACTTGTTCAACAATGAGATTCGTGTCGGCCGAGTCCGCGTAGTGCCCCATCCACCTTTGCAACACGTTCGGCCGATCGATGCCGAGATACTCGGCCGACTTGGAAAGGAGCAGGTCCGCGACGTTTTCCTCGATGAACGGCACAGGACTCAGAGCGTAGTCATGGGAATCGCCCACAAGCAGCCCTTCCGGGATCGACGTGGCCATGAGATTCGCAATGGAACCAACTAGCTCTGGCTCGCGGGCAGCCAGTTCTTCCCGCAACGCAGGCACACTGGGCATCGCAGCAAACCCGTCGTACCGGCACAAAGATGTCCCAGTGAGCATGGCCAGATCTGCCGGAATTGCATCAGGCTTCGCGACAAGTGCCATAGCTAGAGTGCAGATCCGAACTGCATGACGTTGCGCCACCTCAGGAAAGAGATCCATGAGCTGATCTCCGGGACAGACGATGACCCGTTCGCCCTCGAAGTCACCTCGCGTGGTCGCCACGACCCCGTCGCGCGCACCTGTCACTCTCGTGTTCCACCGGAAGTCCACACCCATCCCTTCTAAGGCTTGAGCGATCCTGGGAGCCGCTTCGCGTGGGTTTACTCGCATATCCCAAGGGAGATGCGCACCTCCGACAGCCTCCAGTCCAGGGTTGCCAATCGACTCTGCAACGGCTGCCCCAGTCACGAGTTTCACCTGCTGATCCCCGCGGTGAGCTGCAAACTCCTCCAGCACGGCCATCTCGAGTTCCGTGGCCGCCGGGACCCACGTACCCGACTCCGCTACCCAGAAATTCGCGTCCCGAGCAGCAGACAACCATCCATTCCTCGACTCTTCCGCCACCGACTGAACGACATCAGCTTGGCCTGTGAAGCAGGCATGGCCGAAGTTCATGATCGACGAATGCACTGGCCGATCTTCAGCCTCAACGACCAGCACTCGATCCCCGCTTTTAGCAGCCAAGTACGCAGCCGCCAACCCGAGAATGCCTGAACCTACAACAATCGTTTGATATGCCATGACCTAGATTCTCGCCAAGTTAGAAAGAACTCACCATACTTGGATAGGCAAGTTAACCGAATGTTCACTGAATCAACCCCTCGAGGAGACGGAGCCGAAAGAACAGCCGTTTAACATAAGTCGTTCCGAGCGTGATTGAATCGCATCTTGACGGGACAAGATCATGAACACAGTCATGAGGAGGGATTGTTGTGGCTGCCCCTAAGCAGGCAACGCACCAAGATATTGCTGCGTGGCTACGTGAATCCATCCGTAATGGCACGTACAAGGCGGGCGACGCGATTCCCTCAGAATCTGAGCTGTGCGCCAAGTTCAATTCAGCACGCGGCACTGTGCGACAAGCCGTCTCGCTTCTGCGCACGGAAGGACTGGTTTCATCCGGTCAGGGGCGGCGCTCCCGAGTCCTAGCCGAGTTTCCTTCCCAATCCTTCGACGGTGTGGTGTCCTATTCGCAGTGGTGCCGTGCGAGCGGTATTACTCCAGGACAACGGACTCAATCGGTGACCAGAACCTTTGCTGGTGAGGCCTTTGCGGAAGATTTTGGAATCGATCCGATGGATCCTGTCGTTCAGGTCTTTCGCTTGCGTTTGATGGATGGTGTTCCAGCGATGGTGGAACGCCTGACGTACCCCTTCGAGATCGGTCGTCTTGTTCTCCAGTTCGACCCCGACTCGGGCTCCATCTATGACCACTTGATCGAGAGCGGAGTTGATATCGACACCGCCCTGCGCACCATCGATGCCATGGGGGCTCCGAAGGAAGATGCTGAACTGTTGGAAGTTCCCGAAGGCACTCCTTTGCTTCGCGTCCGACGCAAAGCTTTCACGTCCACGGGGCGACCGATTGAATCTTCCGATGACCGCTACCTCTTCGACAAAGCCCGTTTCGCGGTCACCACTTCGCGCAGCAACCCAGTTCCACTGTCCATGCTCAGCACAGAATTCCCCTGATCGGTCACCCGGGCCCTCCGCAAAACTGACCTCACAACCGTCCGCAAGGTTGGGAATGATCGGCGATGCATGGCGTTGTACCAAGCATGGATCAGTCAACTTCTTCTTCCACGCGAGCAACCCTGTCCCTCCTCGACTTTTGCACCGTGCGCGACAACGAGACCGCAGGTGAATCCATGCAGCGGTCGGTCGAATTGGCCCAGACGGGTGAACGGTTGGGCTATGATCGTGTCTGGTACTCCGAGCACCACAACATGCCGTCGATCGCCTCGTCCTCTCCGGCAGTGCTGATCTCCCACATCGCTGCTAAGACGGAGAAGATCCGGCTCGGCGCTGGCGGTGTCATGCTGCCGAATCACTCGCCGTACGTCATTGCAGAACAGTTCGGCACCCTCGCCGAGCTCTACCCGGACCGCATTGACCTTGGCCTGGGCCGCGCGCCCGGCACGGATCAGCAGACGCTGGGCGCTGCTTTGCGGCGTGACCCTCGCGCCGCCGACAACTTCCCCAACGACGTCTTGGAGCTGCAGGGTTACTTGGCCGGCAAACCCGTCATCCCGGGGGTGACAGCAGTTCCGGGCGCCGGGACGAACGTGCCGCTGTACATTCTCGGCTCATCGATGTTCGGTGCCTCGTTGGCGGCGAAGATCGGTCTGCCCTACTCGTTCGCTTCGCACTTTGCGCCGACCCACCTGGTGGAGGCGACGAAGTACTACCGCGAGAACTTCCAACCCTCCGAGTACTGCGAGGAGCCGTATGTGATTGCGGCGGTGAACGTGACGGCGTCGGACAGCGAAGAGGACGCTGCGCGGCAAACGGAGTTAGTGCATCGTGCTCGTGTCCGCGCGCTGCTGGGTCGCCAGGGGCGCGTGCTGAGCGAGGAACAGCTTGACGCTGTGATGAACGCGCCGCAGGGCCAGCAGATCGTGGGCATGCTGCGCTACACGGCCCAGGGCACAAGCGAGCAGATCACCGATTATCTGGAGCAGTTCCAGGAGCTTTCTGGAGCCGATGAGCTGATGATTTCCCTGCAGTCCCCCACCCACGAAGAGTCGCTGCGCTCGATGGAGATCCTCTCGGATGCGTGGGCTTAGCGGGCACTGACCCTGTCGACAACGCTCATGGGCAGTTCATTAAAGTAAAGGCCGCTGAACACATTCGGATGAACGCATATCAAGAGGAGTGGGGATCATTTCACGCCGGCAGCAGCACGAGGAAATCGCCGAGTACCTCCAAGATTTGATCCAAAGCGGCGAACTTGCCCCCGGCGATCCGCTTCCCTCCGAAGCTGAGCTGTGCGAGAAGTTCGATTCTTCCCGCGGCCCGGTGCGCCAAGCGGTGGCCACGTTGCGTGCCGACGGCCTGATCTCCTCCGGCCGCGGACGCCGCTCCATTGTTCTGCTCGCGCCGTCGACAAGCAGCTTCGACGCTCTCCTATCCGCCTCTGCCCTGATGAAGGAGCAAGGCCGCACATCCGGCGGGAAAATCCTGCGGATAGCTCGCGAACCGGCTGATGACCGTACAGCTCGGGCCCTCCAGCTTGAGCAGGGCGACCCGGTTGTCGAGGTCGAACGGGTGCGTTCCGCAGACGGTGTGCCCGCCGTGATCGAGCGTCTGGTGTTTCCGTTCAAGATCGGTGAGCGACTGCTCGCGATGTCGGAAGACAACGAGTCTGTGCACGAGATCTTGGCGCAGCACGGGATCAACGCCGACAACGCTGTGCGCATCGGCCAGATCACCACAGCGACTGCGGAGCAGGCAACGTTGCTGGAAATCGAAGAAGGCGCTCCGCTGTGGCACGTGGAACTGCGCGCGTCGACGTTTCAGGGCGAGCACATCGAGTATGCGGAGTATGACTTCCGCGGCGACATGATGCGCTTGGTCATGTCGAATGTCCGCGGCGGGCCGGTGCCGGTGAAGTTCAGCATCATCGATCCGGGCACGCAGCCTGGTGACTACGGTGAATATAACAATTAGCCGAACAAGACCCCCTGTTAACTTTTTGGTAACCTCAGCGCCTATGAAACCAGTCATGTGCGCTGCTGCTCTTGCCCTAGCAGGGGCACTAGCAGGGTGTTCCGCAGGCAGCACAGCCACAAACGTGGGGCGGATCGAGCCCGGCAGCGTCGTCGTGGGCACCACGTCCGCGCCCGAGTCGCTCGATTTCACCACTACATCAGGCGCGGCGATTCCGCAGGCGCTCATGAACAATGTCTACGAAACGCTCGTGCGTATCGACGAATCCGGCAACCCCGCCCCGTTCCTCGCCGAGAGCTGGGACATCAGCGATGACCGAACCGAGTACACCTTCCACCTCAAAGAGGGCGTGACCTTTTCCAACGGGGACGAGTTCACTGCTGAAACGGCCGCGTTCTCCATCAACTACGTCAAGGACTCCTGGACCAACGGTTTGAAGGCGCAGATGGACCCGGTGGTGGGGGCAGAGGCTGCGGATAAGCACACGCTGAAGGTGACACTCGACGCGCCGTCGAATAGCTGGCTGTGGTCCATGGGCACGCTCACGGGCGCCATGATGACGCCGAGCGGTGTTGACGCGCTGGCCACGACACCTGTAGGCACGGGCCCGTACACCGTGAAGCACTTCGCGGTGGGCGAGTCGATCTCCTTCGACGCGCGCGAAGACTACTGGGGTGAAGGCGCACAGCAGGACGCTGCGATCAGGTACTTCTCCGACGCGGTCTCCTCGGTCAACGCACTGCGCGTCGGCGATGTGGATGTGGTGTGGTCGCTGCAGGCCCCTGAGCTGCTGCAGACGCTTCCCGACGATTTCGATGTTCAGGTGGGCACCACCAACGGCGAAGTAGTACTGAGCCTCAACAACCGGCGCGCCCCCTTCGACGACCCGGCTGTGCGCCGCGCGGTAGCCTACGCGATCGATCGACGCGCGCTCAATGACGTCGTCTGGTCTGGGATGGCCACCGACACCGGTGGCGCACCCGTACCGCCGACAGACCCGTGGTTCACGGGGCAGGATTACTATCCCTTTGATCCGGACAAAGCCCGCGAGCTTCTTGCCGGCCGCGAACCCGAGATCACACTGACCATCCCCTCGCTGCCCTACGCCCAGCACGCGGCGGAGCTGATTTTCTCGCAGCTATCCGATGTCGGTTTCCAAGTGAAGCTGGAGACCGTCGAGTTCCCAGCCGTGTGGTTGGGTCAAGTGCTCAAGCAGGCGGATTACCAGGCCTCGCTCATCGCGCACGTGGAGCCGCGGGACATGCAGAACTTGTTCGGCAATCCGGAGTATTACCTCGGCTACGACTCTGAAAAAGTACGCGAGGATTTCGCCCTCGCCGACGCCGGTGACCAGCAAGAGCAGGTCGCAGGGATGCAAGCAGCGGTGAACACCATCATGGCGGACGTGGGCGCCCTGACGTTGGCCAATGCCCCGAACATCGTGGTCACTGCACCCGGAGTGACCGGTGTGGACCCGAACGTGGTCACTGACGGTCTCGGCCTAGCGGGGGTGAAGAAGAAATGAAGCAGATCGGACTCGCTCTGTTGCGGTTCGTGCTCATGCTGTTCGCCGCCAGCGTGATCATCTTCGTGCTGCTGCGCGCAGTTCCGGGCGACCCGGCGCGCATCGCGCTCGGCGTGACCGCAACGGACGAGGATGTCGCGGCGTTGGCGGCGCAGCTCGGCACCGACCGGCCGCTTGTGGTGCAGTACTTCGACTGGATCGGCAGCCTGCTCACCGGCGACTTCGGTGTCTCACTGTCCAGCCAGCAGGAGATCACTCCCCTGGTGTGGGACCGGGTGCAGGTCTCGCTGATCCTGACGGTATCCGCCATGGTGCTCTCTTTGCTCATCGCCATCCCGCTGGGCACATTGTTGGCGCGGCGGAACTCAGCGATGCTCGGGGCTCTGACGCAGATTGGCATTGCTGTGCCCAGCTTCCTTGCCGGCATCCTCGCGATCGCGGTGTTTTCCGTGTGGCTCGGTTGGCTCCCGGCGAACGGCTGGTCGCCGCCGAATGCGGGATTCGGGAAATTCCTCTCCCACCTCGTACTGCCAGTGGTGTCTTTGACGCTCGTGCAAGCGGCCATCCTCACCCGATACGTCCGCTCCGCCGTCGCAGAAGAAATGGATAAAGACTACGTGCGCACAGCACGTTCCATCGGGCTGTCCACGCGCGAAGCGCTTTACCGGCACGCACTGAAAAACGCGCTCTTGCCGGTACTCACCGTTGCTGGTCTCCAGATGAGCACGCTCATTGTGGGCGCTGTCGTCATTGAAAGAGTCTTCGTCATTCCGGGTGTCGGCTCGATGCTTCTCGACGCTGTAGCCACCCGCGACCTGACTACCGTTCAAACCATCATGATGCTGCTGGTCGTGTTCACCCTGGCCGTGACTCTCTTGGTGGACCTGCTCTACCGGCTGGTCGACCCGCGTTTGAGGAGGCAAGCATGAGACGGTTCCCTGCGACCTTCTGGGTGGGCGCGGTGCTGGTCGGTATCGTCGTCACGCTGGGGCTCATCGCGCTGGTGTGGACGCCGTACAACCCTGTCCAAGCGAACCCCGAACAGCGACTGGAGGCGTTTTCCGCCACCCATTGGATGGGCACGGACCAGTACGGCCGCGACATGCTCAGCCGCATCATGGACGGTGCCCGCATCTCGCTGCTGGTCGCGTTCGGCTCGGTCGCGTTGTCAGCACTGATCGGAGTGCCGCTGGGCATGTGGGCGGGCATGTCCCGCGGCTGGATTGAGACACTCATCATGCGCTCCAACGACCTGCTGTTGGCCTTCCCCGCTTTGCTGTTGGCCATCGTGTTCACCGCGGTGTTCGGCGCGTCAATGTGGACCGTGGTGCTGGCGATCGGCATCGCGGGCATCCCCGGCTTCGCACGCGTGGCGCGGGTAGGCACACTGCAGGTCATGGCGCAGGACTACATTCTCTCCGCCCGGGTCTCTCGCGTGCCCGGCCCGGTCATCGCGTGGCGGCACGTGCTGCCCAATATCGCTGCGATCCTCATTGTTCAGGTCTCCGTCGCGCTCGCGCTGGCCATCCTCGCTGAGGCCGGTTTGTCCTTCCTCGGATTGGGCACGCCCGCCCCGTACGCTTCCTGGGGCAGGATGCTGCAGGCTTCCCAGGCCTATCTGGCCACCGCACCCCACCTTGCGCTATGGCCTGGGCTGGCTATCGCGGCGACAGTCCTTGGGCTCAATCTGCTGAGCGACGGCCTCCAGACCGCCTGGAAGGTGAAACGATGACAACTCCCTTGGTGCATGTAGAAAGCCTCTCGATCCCCCGGATCCTGGAGGACATTTCCTTCGACATCTCCCCCGGTGAGCGCGTGGGCCTGATCGGTGAGTCCGGCTCCGGCAAATCCATGACCGCCATGTCCATCATGGGCTTGGTCGACCCGCGGCTGAAGGTCTCCGGTTCGATCACCGTGCATGGCCAAGAAGTGACCCGCAGCATGCGCGGCACCACCGTGGCCATGGTCTTCCAGGAACCGATGACCGCACTTGACCCGCTCATGACGGTCGAGCGCCAAGTCGCTGAGGCCAGCTCGCTAGATCGCGCGCGCGAACTCCTGCGCGAGGTCGGCATTGAGCGCACCGCCGCCTATCCGCACGAGCTCTCCGGCGGCCAGCGCCAGCGCGTGCTCATCGCCCTAGCTATTGCCGGCGACCCGGACCTGCTCATTTGCGACGAGCCAACCACAGCCCTCGACGTGACCGTTCAGGCGCAGATCCTCGATCTGCTCGACCGCCTGGTCCGGGAGCGCAACATGGCGCTGCTGTTCATCACCCACGACCTTGGCGTCATCTCCCGGATGACGGACCGGATCATCGTGCTCAAGGACGGACGCATCGTTGACCCCGACGCGGACCTGAAGAATCCGCAGGTGGACTACACAGCACAGTTGGTCGCGGCGTCGCGGCCGGGGGAACCGGCGCTGGTGCGCGACGCGGATAAGCCGATCGTTGAACTTGACCACGTCACCTGGCGCCGCGGTGACACGCTCGCGCTTGATGACGTCTCTTTGACCGTCCGCAAAGGCGAGCGCCTCGGCATCGTCGGTGGATCGGGCTCGGGCAAGACTTCGTTGCTGCGACTCATCGCAGGTCTAGGTGAGCCAGATAGTGGCACCGTGCGTGTCGACGGCGGCTTGCAGATGGTCTTCCAAGACCCCTACTCCTCGCTGAATCCGCGCCGGAAAGTGCGCGATTCGATCCGCGAATCCGGCACCGATAAGCAACGCGCGGATGAGGTGCTGGCCCAAGTCGGCCTGGAGGGCACGGGCGATCGTCTTCCCAACGAGTTCTCCGGCGGGCAGCGCCAACGCATCTCCATTGCGCGCGCCGCTGCCCCGCGCCCGGAAATCCTCATTGCCGACGAGCCAGTTTCGGCGCTCGACGTGTCAGTGCGGGCTCAGGTGCTCGAGCTTCTCGACGACCTTGTGGTCCACGACAAACTCACCCTCATCTTCGTTTCCCACGACCTGTCCGTCGTACGGCAGGTGTGCCCCACGATCGCGGTGCTGCACAAGGGCCGCATCGTGGAGACCGGCCCGACCGAAGACGTGTGGGCGAACCCGCAGCACGAGTACACGCGCAAGCTGCTGGCCTCCATCCCTGCGTTCGAGTATTAGCGCTCAAACGCAGGAAGGAGATCGCCGCTAACGCAGAACGGTGACCGATCCGTCCTGGTTGACGTTGACCTTCGCAGACGTCGCCGCGGCCAGGTTGACGCGCTGCCAGGAACCGCCCTCCGCTTGCCAGTCCAGCGGGTTGCCCGGCGCGGTGGCGGTCTGCGCAATGACCTGCGCGCGCTGGTGGTAGTTGAGCTCGGGGAAGCTCGCCGCGATGAGCGTCGGCGCTGCCTGCGGGACGATCATCGGGGCGTCGGTGCGGTAGATCGGCTTGAAGTCGTAGGTGTTCCACTTCGTGGTCTGCTCCACGGCCGTCGCGGTGGGCACATACGGTTTATCGGATGCCACCAGCTCCGGAATGGACTTGCCGGTGCGCCACTGCATCTCGGCGCGCAGCTCAGCGGCAGCCTGGTCGAACGCGTTGCGCATCTTCGGGTCATTCAGACGATCCGCAGCAGCAGCCTGGCCGGACATGCGCCCGCCGATGACATCGAGCGGGTAGTGCACCCCCAGCACGATCCGGCTGTGACCGGCTTCAGCACCACGGTAGTGGAGCTGCGGGGCAGCCTCCGGGACCATGTACGCCAGCAGCGAAGTGACCAGCGCAGCCTGGTTGGTGTGGCCGGACGGGAAAGACTTCGAGGTCAGGTACAGGTCCTCCCCCGGCGGGTTGTAGCGCTTGATGCGATCCGGGGCGACCACGTGCGGGCGGTTGTAGTTGAAGATCTGCTTCTCGGCGAAGGTGGAGCTGGCGATGCCGCCGGAGCGGGCCAGGTAGCCGTTACCCAGCAGGTACTGCGTCTTGGGTAGGCGGCCTTCGCGCAGGGCGTCGCGGAACTGCTTGCCGAATTCCTCGCCAAGACCCTCCGACAGCGTCACCAGCAGCTCGTCGGAGGAGGCGACAGCGTCGACCTGAGCGCGGCGCACCAGCTCCGGGTCGGAGGATGCAGCATTGTTGATGGCGATGACCTGCTGCAGGTTGGAGTCCATCACGTCGGGGCGGTTGTCGCGCAGGGACGGGAAGAGGCGGTTGACCTCGGCGTAAATGCCGTACTGGTAAGGCGAGATATCGGAAATGTAGCCGGCCAGGTAATCCGGGCTGAACGGCACCGGTTGCGGGGCGCCGCTGGCCTCGCGGGGAACCTGTCCGGTCGAGGATCCGGTGTTCGGATCGCGCAGCTGCGGCACTGTGACCTTGGAGTTCGGCGGGAGGTTGAAGTTCACGTGACCCAACGGCTGAGCGTGAGCCGGGGCGGCGGTGAGCGAAACAGCAGGAACGGCAACGGCCAGTGCGGTGGAGAAAATGGCAGGGAGGAGACGCTTCATGCGATGAGAGTAACCCGGCCCCGCACACCCTGCAGTACTTCCCTACCCTGGGGGTATGGCAGAGATTGTTGTGGTCGGTTCCATCAACGCAGACCTGACCGTGGGTGTCGCGCGCCACCCCCATCCGGGCGAGACTCTTCTGGGCACTGGCGGGGGCATCTCCGCTGGCGGCAAGGGCGCGAACCAGGCCGTTGCCGCCGCGCGGCTGGGCAGTTCCGTCGCCATGGTCGGCGCTGTCGGCGACGACACCAACGCCGAGGACGCGACCGCTCTACTGAAAGAAGCGGGGGTAGATCTCAGTGGAGTTATCATCGGCACGGAAGTCACTGGCTTAGCCGTGATCACCGTCGCTGAGGACGGAGAGAACACGATCATCGTGGTGCCGGGGGCGAATGGGGAGATGGGGGCTGGTGCCGTCGAGAAGCAAAAAGCTCTCATCGAGACAGCGGAACTTGTCCTGCTGCAAGGCGAAATCCCTGCTGACGGTTTCAAGCGCTCGGTCGAGCTGAGCCGTGGGCGCGTGGTGATCAATCTAGCGCCGGTCATCGACGTCGACCAAGACGTTCTCCTGCGGGCCGATCCGCTCGTGGTGAACGAGCATGAGGCTGCCGGCGTGCTGGAGATGCTCGGCCACGCCTCCCCAGACGACCCGCAGAAGCAGCTGGACGCGTTGATGCAGGCTGGCTTTGCTTCCGTGGTGATCACGCTCGGCGCAGACGGTGCACTCGTCGCAGCCGACGGCATGAGCGAGAAGATCGACTCTCCGCGTGTGCAGGCGGTGGACACGGTCGGGGCGGGCGACGCGTTCACGGGTGCGCTGTGCCACCAGCTCGTCCACGGCGCAGACATCGTGGACGCCGCGCGCTTCGCCGCGAAGGTCGGCGCATTCTCCGTGACCCGGCACGGAGCCCAAGCCTCCTACCCGCTAGCAGGAGAGCTCTAGCAAGCCCCGGCTAGCGGCAGATGTAGAACAACAGCGCGGGGTCGAGGACGTGCTCTTCGGTGTACTCAAACATGGCATCCAAAGTCTCGAACATGGTGTCCATGCCGGATAGTTTAACCCTGCGAAGCACCCTCGCCGTGCATTGCGTCATAAATCCCACGGAACAGTTCTGCGCCGTGGGCATAGATCGCGTCATGGGCCCAATCGGGGTGCGACCAGACCTTCATGTTCCCAATCTTCGCTGCGTTCTCGCAGGCCATCTCGAAGGGAATGAACATATCTTGCTCGTATAGAGCAACTACTGCCGGGACCTCGTTGACGTAGAGCTGCTCCTCGTTGAACACCCGGGAGAAGTCCGTCTTCTGCGCGAGCTTGTGCACCTCTTCGCGGAACGGGATCAGTGCCGGATCTTCGTCGAAGTGGTGTTTGAAGAAGTAGTTGCCCAGCAGGTAGTACGGCTCGTCCAGGTTCGTCGGGTCTGCGTCAAGCCGAAAGCCCGGCCGTCCGGCCATCGTGCGTTCCGCCGCCCAGTTCGGCGCCTGCCCCGGCCCGCCAAAGAGCGTTTCGTGCAGCACCGCCCACAGCGGGTTGCGTTCCAGCGAGACAAAGTCATTGACCATCGCCAGGAAGTCTTTGCGCAACCGCTTGTCCGCTTGACGGCGGTCAAACGGCTCCTCCAACAAAATCGCCAACGAATGAAAACCCTGCTCCTCGCCGAGCGCAACACCTACGAAACGGAAACGGTTCGCGGTGAGCCGCTCACCCGTGGGCAGGAATTCCTCGACGTTGTTCAAATGGTCGCAGATCTCCCGGACGCGCTCTTGCGCATTCGGCACCGTGGCGTAGAAGTCCTCGATGCGCGCGTGGAAAAGGCCGAGTGTGACCTCGTTGTACACCTCGGGCGACCAGCCCAGCTGCGGCAGCGCCCCGGTGAGATACGCGTGGCCGATGCCGCCCGGTGCCCACGAGAGGTAACTTCCAGTGCACAGCGCGCCGAACGAGTTGCCCAGCACGTCCCACTTCGCAAACCCCAGGTGCCGGCGCAAATCCTCCGCGTCAGCGACGACATCGGGACAGCGGAGTTTGGACAAGATGCGTTCGTCGATAAGCTCCGGCGTGCCGCGGTCGATCTTGCCGGAACGACCCGTGCCGCGTTCATCCATGAGGAAGATGCGGTAGTGCTGCAACGCCTCCGGAATCCAGCCCTGCATGAAGCGCGGTGCGGGGTGGCCGGGGCCGCCTTGGAGAAACAACAGTGGCGGAAGGCTCTCTCCGTCCCCGTGCGCGTAGAGCTCGCGCGCGAACAGCTCGAAGGTGCCCAACTCCGGGCGCTCGCGGTCCCACGGGACCTGAAGCGTATGTTCCCGCGTACGCGCGTTCGGGGGGATGATTGTGGAGATCATCAGATAAGTATGCCAGAACCTGGTTGAATCTTGAGCACACCTAAAACCCAGGAAGGCGATACTTCATGTCCAGCACGAGAAGCACACGGCCCTCCGGCAGCCCCCTGCCGAAGCCGATCCGCTCGGTGATGCACCCCGACGCCAGCCGAAAGACCCGCGACAAAGACAAGTACCCCGACGGGATGCACCCCGGTCTGATCCGCGGCATCAGCGTTGAAGAGCAGCGCTACGAATTCGGAGTGGACAAGGTCGTCTTCGGTGTCGCGGCAGCGCTCATCGTGGGATTCATCGCGTGGGGTGTCTACAGCCCGGAATCGGTTTCGGAGACAGCAGGTGAAGCATTCGCCTGGGGCATGGAGCACGCCGGATGGCTGTTCAACATCGTGATGTTCGTCTGCGTGCTTCTCGTTGCGGTGATTGCGCTCAGCCGCATGGGCCAGATCCGTCTGGGCAAGGACGACGAGGAACCGGAGTTCGGCCGCTTCTCGTGGGTGGCCATGATGTTTGCCGCAGGCATCGGCGTGGGCATCTTCTTCTTCGGCCCGTCTGAACCGCTGCAATTCTTCCTCGATCCGCCACCGCTGACAAACGAGGCCGGCACGGAGACCGCCATGCACCAAGCGCTCGCCCAGTCCAACTTTCACTGGGGTTTGAACCCGTGGGCGATCTACTCCCTCGTGGGCGCGGCCATCGCCTATTCCACCTACCGCCGCGGCCGCCCGCTGTTGATGTCCTCACTCTTCGCGCCGCTGATGGGCGAGTCGAAGAACGACACCATTCTTGGCCGCACCATCGACATCATGGCTGTGGCCGCCACCCTGTTCGGAACCGCGGCATCGCTCGGTATCGCCGCCCTGCAAATCGGGGAAGGTCTCGGCATTGTCACCGACCTCGAAGTGGGCAACCCGATCCTGCTGACCATCATCGGGGCCCTCACCTTGGGCTTTGTCATCTCCGCGGTCTCTGGTGTGTCCAAGGGCATCCGCATCCTGTCGAACACCAACATCACGCTGACTTTCGCGTCAATACTCTTCATCTTCCTCACCGGCCCCACCCTGTTGCTGATCAACCTGATCCCCTCGGGCACGCTGTACTACTTCCACGAGTTCTTCAACATGGCGTCGCGCTCGCTGTCCTGGGGCGAAGAGACGCTGGCGTTCCAATCCGAGTGGACTGCGTTCTACTGGGCATGGTGGATCTCCTGGGCGCCGTTCGTCGGCACGTTCCTGGCAAAAATTTCCCGCGGCCGCACCCTGCGCGAATTCATCCTCATGACCGTGGCCGTGCCTACCGCCATCCTCATCCTGGCATTCAGCATCTTCGGCGGCACCGCGATTTCTTTCTCCCGCGACGGCGTCCCCGGGTTCGACGGCGAGTCCACGCCAGAACAAGTGCTTTTCTCGCTTTTCGACGCTCTTCCGCTATCCAACTTCACCCCCTACCTGCTCATCGCTATCCTGGCCGTCTTCTTCATCACCACCGCAGACTCTGCTTCCGTGGTCATGGGCACCATGTCCTCGAAGGGCGACCCGGAATCCAACAAGATGGTCTCCATCTTCTGGGGCCTGTGCATGATGGGCGTGGCCGTGGTGATGCTGCTGGCCGGCGGCGAGGATGCCCTAAGCGGCCTGCAGTCGCTGACGGTGCTGATTGCCCTGCCCTTCTCGCTGGTGGTGTTGGGCCTGTTGTTCTCCTTCGTCCGCGACCTGACCACTGATCCGCACACCATCCGTGACCGTTACGCGGAGTCCGCGTTGCAGTACGCGGTGTGGCACGGCCTTGAGGATTATGGCGACAACTTCGAGCTGGTAATCAAGGAGTCGCGCTACGGTGACGGTGCAGGCAAGGACTTTGACTCCTCCGATGACAAGTACACCAGCTGGTACGAGCGTTATGACGAAGACGGCAACCGCGTCGGCTACGACTACGAAACCGACACATGGGAAGACGGCTACACCCGCGAGGAAGTCGACGACCGAGTCGACGAGGACGACCCTGATTCCGATGTCGAATCCGAAACGGGCGAACAAACGGCAGACTCCGAACGTTAGACAGGCATGAGCTTGCCTTACCACCGGCTCGCGCGGACACACCGGCTGGGAAAGTACACGCCGTGGCACCCGTTCATCGAGCTGATCCTGCTGACAGCCTTTAGTTTCGCCTTGATGCTCGCGTTCATCCTTGTCGTCGGGTTCGCACTGGTGGCTGTCGATTATCCGCTTCCACAGAGGGGTACCTTCGAAGAACTCGACGAATCCGACCCGGCAATGAAGTTCCTGCTCTACGGCAGCCTGGCTGCGATGATCCCAGCTCCGTTTCTCGCGGCGCGCATCACGGGACGCCGCCCGCGTGCACTGTGGTCGGTGAACAACCGATTCCGGTGGGGTTTGTTCGGGCGGGCCGCGCTCGTTGTCGCGGCCTTTCACATCGTCACATCGCTCCTGGATGCCGTTTTCGCCTCCACCGGCACCTTCTTGCCCGATTTTGACGAGCGTTCCCTCATCATCCTGCTCATCGTGGCCGCCTACACCCCGTTGCAGTGCGCCGCGGAGGAGATCATCTACCGCGGGGCATTACCGCAGATCGTCGGGGCATGGATCCGCAAACCCTGGTTGGCGTACCTGCTGCCCATTCCCTTCTTCGTGTTAGCCCACGATTACGACCCTGCCGGCCTGTTCTTCGTCGCCATCTTCGCCGTCTTCGCGTCCATCCTGGTCCACCGCACCGGCGGCTTGGAGGTGGCCATCGCCTTCCACGCGGGCAACAACATGTCCGTCGAGTGGTACGCCCTGATGGGAATCGACGCCGACATCACGGAGCGCCCCTCGCTGATCTTCATTTCCGAACTGTCCACGTGGGTCCTGTTCGCCATTCTGCTCATCGTGTTCTGGAATTTCTCGCCGCCAGCCCGCGAACCCGCCCCGGCCCGACCCCAGCCCGGTGTGCACTACCCCGCCGTTGCGCCACCTCCGTACCCGCCGCACCCTGCACTGCAAGGCCACGTTCCGCCGCACCAGATGCCGCAGCCGCAACACCCCCAACAACCGGTTCCGCAGCCCCTGCAGTATCCCCCATCGCGGAATCCTCTACCGGTGCAGTACCAGCAGCCACAGTATCCCCCGCCTGCGCAGTACCCGCCTGTGCCGCCGTACTACAGGTGAAAGCGCTCAAGGACCTCGTAGCGGGGCCCTCCGCCGCGACCTTCCCCGAGGTGGGATTGGACAAGACACAGTTCATCGCAGGTGAATTCCGGGCCGCGGTAGACAGACAATGCGCGGACGATGTCCGGGATGGCGTAAGGGTCGCGGGAGCGTTTCCCGGCCCTGCCGACCGTCATGTGCGGCCGCTGTCTCACATCCATATCCGGCAGGGCGCACTCGGCCATGAGCTCTTTGATCGGGTCGCCCCCGAGCCCCATCCACAATGTCCTCTGCTCAAACGCCCCGGCGCCGGAGACGTGCAACGTCGGCGCGGTATGGAAAGCGCTCACCTGTGCGAGGTGCTCACTAATCTGAGCTCCATCGTTCGGCTGATCGCCGTAGAACGCCAGGGTCACGTGCCAGTTGTCGGGGTCGGTCCAGCGGATCTCCTGCCGGGAGAATTTCCTGATTGGACGCAGCGCCGCAACGAGGTGCTCGCGCGCTTCCTCCGAAGGAAACAGTGCAGCGAAGAGCCGGATCACTATTCCTCGTCGGTCGACAGCGCCGCGACGAACGCTTCTTGCGGCACGGTGACCGAGCCGATGTTCTTCATGCGCTTCTTACCGGCCTTCTGCTTCTCCAGCAGCTTGCGCTTACGGGAGATGTCACCGCCGTAGCACTTGGACAAAACGTCCTTGCGCAGCGCACGGATGTTCTCGCGGGCGATGATCTTCGAGCCGATGGCGGCCTGGACGGGCACCTCGAACTGCTGGCGCGGAATGAGCTCTTTGAGCTTCTTGGTCATCTTGTTGCCGTACCACTGCGCGGAGTCGCGGTGGACAATCGCAGAGAACGCATCCACCGGCTCGCCCTGGAGGAGAATGTCGACCTTCACCAGGTCTGCTTCCTGCTCGCCGGCATCCTCGTAGTTGAGGGAGGCGTAGCCCTTCGTGCGGGACTTGAGCATGTCGAAGAAGTCGAAGATGATCTCACCGAGCGGCATGATGTAGCGCAGCTCCACACGCTCCTCGGAGAGGAACTCCATGTTCTTCATGGTGCCGCGCTTGGACTGGCACAGCTCCATCGTCGTGCCCACGAATTCCTGCGGGACGATGATGGTCATGTTGACAACGGGCTCGTAGACCTCCTGCAACTTGCCGCCGGGCCAGTCGGAGGGGTTGTGCACGAGCTGCTCGGTGCCGTCTTCCGCCACCACGCGGTAGGTCACGCTCGGCGCGGTGGAGATCAGGTCTAGGTCGAATTCGCGCTCGAGGCGGTCGCGGGTGATTTCCATGTGCAGCAGGCCCAGGAATCCGCAGCGGAAACCGAAGCCGAGGGCGACGGAGGTCTCGGGCTCCCAGGTCAAAGAAGCGTCGTTAAGCTGCAGCTTTTCCAGGCTCTCGCGCAACGTGGGGAAGTCTTCCTGGGACACGGGGAACAGCCCCGAGTAGACCATGGGCTTGACGTCTTCGAAGCCCTCGAGCGGCTCGTCGGCACCCTTGTTCGCCCAGGTGACAGTATCGCCCACACGGGTCTCGCGGACGTCTTTCACGCCGGTGATGAGGTAGCCGACCTCGCCCGGGCCGAGCCCCTTTGCCTTTTGCATGGTCGGCGAGACAATGCCGATTTCCAGGATCTCGTGCTGGACCCCGGTGTTCATCATCTTCACCTTTTGGCCGGACTCGAGCTTGCCGTCCATCATGCGGATGTAGGTGACCACACCGCGGTAGGTGTCGTAGACAGAGTCGAAAACCAGCGCGCGGGCGGGCGCGTCGGCGTCGTTAGTTTCACCGTCTTCACTCCGTGAGGACGGTGGCGGAATCAGTTCCACGACCTTATCCAGCAACTCCGGCACACCCATGCCGGTCTTTCCTGAAACGCGCAGCACCTCATCCGGTTCGCAGCCGATGATGTGGGCGATTTCCTCGGCGTACTTTTCCGGGTCAGCGGCCGGCAAGTCGATCTTGTTCAGGACCGGGATGATCTCCAGATCGTTCTCCATGGCCATGTAGAGGTTGGCCAGGGTCTGGGCTTCAATGCCTTGGGCTGCGTCGACAAGCAAAATGGCGCCCTCGCACGCATCGAGCGAACGAGAGACTTCGTAGGAAAAGTCCACGTGGCCCGGGGTATCGATCATCTGCAGGATGACCTGTTCCCCTTCGTGGGGTCCGCTGGTTGGGATCCACGGCAGGCGGACGTTCTGCGCCTTGATGGTGATGCCGCGTTCGCGCTCGATATCCATGTTGTCGAGGTATTGGTCGCGCATATCGCGCGCGTCGACAACATTGGACAGCTGCAGGATGCGGTCCGCCAACGTCGACTTGCCGTGGTCGATGTGCGCGATAATGCAGAAGTTGCGGATCTTGGACGGATCCGTGAACGTCTCCAACGCGAAATTTGTTGCCCTAGCCACGCAGGTCACCTTACCGCAGTGCCGGCAACCACAGACTCAGCGCCTACCCGGCCCGAGAGCTCTGCCACGGACACCATGATTCACCGACGCATAAATGCTTGTTCCGGAATCTGTCGGGCATTAGGCTAGGTGGCTATGAAGTTGTGGCGCCGCGAATCGGCAGATTCCGCGGACGAACGCGGCCTTCTCCGGTGGGTGAAAAACCGGGACAAACGGGATAAAGAGGCCTCGCCGCTGGATCAAGGTCTGGACTTGATCAATGAGCGCCTCGGGTACACCGAGGCGAACCAGCACCGCCGCGCAGCCCGCACCCGTGTCGTGCCCACCGGCGACATTGCCCGCAGCATTTTCTACGCTCCCGACATGGACGGCCAAGCCGAGCCCGGGGAGGTCGTGTGGTTCAACGTGCCCACCACCCCACCGAAGGAGCGCTCCATGCTCGTTGTCGGCCGCGACCGCCACGACGTGCTGGGCCTGCTCATCTCCGCCGACGAGAACCACGCTGACGAAAAAGACTGGATGCCCATCGGTTCCGGCGAGTGGAAACCCTCCGGCGAGCCGTGCTGGGTGCGCATGGATAAGACGCTGTCCATTCCGGAAACAGACCTGCGCCGTCGCGGTGCCCTATTCCCGGCGCGGCGCTTCGAGCGCGTGGCTGAGCACTTGCGCAAGCGCTTCGACTGGGCATAGCTCGTCTTCACCGTTTTGGGTGCGCGGGGGTCGCACTGCTAGGGTGTTCACGTTGTTTGCACCGTTTGCCGTTTCACGTCGGCATGGACCGCGGGCAGGACCTTGGGTTCGCGTGAGGTGCGTACAGAATCGCACAAGATCATCACAAAGCTAAGAGGTATTTTTCATGGCTAACATCAAGCAGCAGAAGAAGCGCGTTCTCACCAACGAGAAGCGCCGCCAGCGCAACAAGGCAGTCCGTTCCGCAGTGCGCACCGAGATCCGCAAGTTCAACGAGACTGTTGAGGCCGGCGACAAGGCAGGCGCTGAAGAGCAGCTGCGTGTTGCTTCCCGCAAGCTGGACAAGGCAGTGTCCAAGGGTGTCTTCCACCGCAACAACGCTGCCAACAAGAAGTCCAACATGGCCCGCGCCCTGAACAAGCTCGGTTAAGCTCCGGCTGCGTTCACCGCTTACCCGCCCTCCGCAACTGCGGTGGGCGGGTTTTTGCTGAAAGTTTGATGAATTCGCGGGGGTTAAAGTGACAGCCCGGGGGCCCCGTCGTATGATCCCCTCATGAATTTTAAACGACGGGGTGCAGCAGCACTCATGGCGGCTGCACTCAGCGTCGCAGCAGGGGTGCCCGCAGCGGGTGCGCAAAGCTCTTCGGACATCCCTAACCTGTCCTCCCAGACGAACCTGAACCAGCTGACGCAGATGTCTTCTGACCTGTTGGATTTCCTGCCCAAGGCGGGTGCCGGGGCCGGCTCGCAGACGATCAAGCGCACCGTCCAGGTGGGGGGAATGCAGCGCCACTACACCGTGGTCGTTCCCCAGGGATACAACCCGGGCCAGGCTTACCCCGTCATCATCGGTTTCGGCGGATGGCAGCACAGCGCCGACCAGGCCCGCGGCTATGAGAAGTTCGAGTCTGCGGCCGGCAGCCGCGCCATCATCGTCTACGCCCAGGGCGTCAACAACGCCTGGGGCGGTGCACCGTACGCCAACACGTCCGTGAATACCGACGTCACTTACACCCGCGCGGTGGTCAACGACCTGGCGCGCACCCACAACGTCGACCGTAGCCGTGTTTACGCGGCGGGCTTGTCTAATGGCGGCGGCATGGCGCTCGCTCTGGCGTGCCATGCCCCTGACCTGGTCGACGGCGTGGCCGGTGTCTCCGGCGCGTACTACAACCCGACGGTGACCAACTGCGCCTCGGGCCGTGTGAAAACACTCATCATGCACGCCGACAATGACGACATAGTCTCCTACAACGGCGGAAACCGCCACGGCGGGCAGTACCGCGACGTGCGCAGTGTCTTCTGGGACTTCGGCGGGAAGAACGGCTGCAACATGAACAGCGTGAACAACCGCCGGGTTGGCAACACCACTGTCTTCGACCCGCAGGGGTGCAAGGCGAAGACCCAGGTGCAGAAGGTCAGCGGCGGCGGCCACACCTGGTTCACCAACCCGAGCGCCACCCGCGAGACGGTGAACTTCTTCTTGGGCTAACCCGTTACCCCACGGATGACTAATCCGGAGCCGGCCGCGATGAAGAACGCACCGGCTCCGATGTCTATGGAGGGCCCGGCGCCGAGCAGCCTGCGTCGCACCCGTTCGGTAGACACCACGACGCTGATGAGCAGGAAGATCAGCAGTGCGGGCAGCCATAGTGCCACGATCACCAGCAGCGCCGTGCCAAGCGACGGACTCGGCGGCAGAAGCGGGGCAATGAGTGCTGCGAGAAACAGAACGATTTTCGGGTTGGACAAGTTCGTGGCCAGCCCTGTGAAGAATGCCGCGCGAACTGATCCGAGACGATCTACTGCGTCCTGAAGATCTGCAGGCGGCTGGCCGCGGTCACGCATGCCCTGCCGCACCATCGCCACCCCCATGAACACAATCCAGGCTCCGCCGATAACCTGCAGCAGCACCAGCACGCGCGGAAACGCCGTCAACACCGCCGCCGCGCCAAGCACAGTGAGAGTGATCCACATCAACGCGCCCAGCGAGATACCGAGCGATGCCGCCGCGGCGTGCTTGCGCGACCGAGTGGCCAGCCGCGTGATCAGGACGACATCCGGCCCCGGGGTGATCACCCCGGCGAGATTGAGCAGGAAGAGGACCGCGAAGTCGGCGGGATTCACCCGCCCATCAACTCCACCAAGTCGTCGCGGCCGAACATCCGAGCAGTGTCGATGGCGGAGGGGGCGCCAGCGTGCGGGTCAGCTCCAGCGTCGATAAGCACCTGCACGATCGCGTCCTCCTTCTTGAACACAACGCCTGCGAGCGGAGACTGCCCACGCGCATTTTGCTTATCGACGTCCGCCCCGCACGCAATCAACCCGCGCACCACCTCCAGCTGGCCCGCGTAGGCGGCGAGCATGAGCAAACTATTGCCATCCTGGTTGCTCAAATCCGGGTCAACGCCCTGGTTAACGTAGTCCAGCAGTGTCATGTCGCCGGTACGCGCCATGTTGAACAGGCGGGTGGCGAACTCTTGAACATCGTCTGGGATCTGCTGGTTGTCGGTCACGGTCCGCAGAATAGCACGCACCGTTAGGCGGCGAGCTGGGCGATGCGGCGCACTGCGTCCTCGATGGCGAAGTCCGGGTCACCACCCTGGCCTTTGACCTCCGCGTCGAGTTCCGCGACGATGATGACCGCCCGGCTCACCGCGTCCCCCGACCAGCCGCGGGCAATCTGCATTGTCTTCTTGGCCACATACGGGTTCATGCCGATGGTGCGCGCGACCTGGTCCGGGTTGCCGCGAGTCTGGTAGAGCTTGGCGATGTCGCCCACCTTGTGCGCCAACGCTGCCGCGATCGCTACCGGGCTTATGCCCAATTGCAGCGCGCGCCGTGTGCTCGCCAGTGCACGGTCTGTGCGCCCGGCAACGGCTTGGTCGGCGATATCGAAGCCGGACACCTCGGCCACGCCGGTGTAGTAGGCCCGCACGTCGGCGACTGTGATCTCACTGTTGGTGCCGCTCGCGTCTTTGGTGTCGGCCACCAACTGCGCGATCGCAGAGGCGAGCTCACGTAGATCCGAGCCGACCGATTCGAGCAGCGCCCCGACGACGTCGGGGGTGGGGCGGATGCCGTGGCTGCGGAATTCGTTCATCACCCAGCCCTGGCGGTCGCGCTGATTCAGCGGGTCCGCGGCATAGACTTCCGCCACCTTGCGGAACTTCTGCACGTAGGACTTATTGCGACCCTTTCCGCTGTGCACGATGATCAACGTCATGCCCGGTGCGGGATCCACGGCCGCTTGGAGCAGCAGCTCGGTGGGCTCTTTGCCGGCGAGGTCGGTGTCTTTGATGACTACGACGCGCTCTTCGGCGAACAACGAGGGGCTGGTCGCCTGCAGCAACTCACCCTCGGTGACGTCCCCGGCGCGCAGAGTGGTCACCTCGGCGGCTGGGCTGACCTGGGCGATGATGTTCTGCGTCGCGCGCTCAGCGAGGAAGTCATCCTCGCCGACGACGAAGTGGACCGGGTGGAGCATGACCGTCATTGTATGCCCTCCCGTCCTGTGTATATGACCGGAATGCCGCTGCGGGTGAACACCGGCCGTGACTGTTGGCCAGCTTCCCGATCAAGCACGACCACCAATGTCGTGCCGGGTGGAACCGGCTCCACGTCCTCTTCTGTGTTCACGACATGTGCCTGTTCTGCGTCAACATCCCCTGGATCGTGCCAGCCCGCGGAGTTCGTGGTTCCTCCGGCCACTGCGATGGTGAGAACTACCGCCCCGCACGCCACGGTCAGTCTCGGCCGCCTGGCCCAAAAGCCCGCGATGATCCATCCGTAACACACAACCACCACCAGTGGCGCGGCGCGGGCAGTCGCGCCCGGTAGCCCCGCACCGATCTCAGCCACGGTGCGGATCCACCCCGCCATCGGCGCTACGAACCACAGCACCGGTGCCGCGAGGGCAGAATGAATCTGCGCAAGGATCGCTGCCGCCATGCCCAGCACCGTCACCGCCCCCGTGACGGGGCTGACCACAACGTTGGCTATCACAGACACCACAGAGACCCGCCCCACCATCCCCGCGATGATTGGGGCGGTAGCCAGATCGGCTGCCAACGCTACCGATAGTGCCCGGTTGAGAATGTCCGGCCATCCAAGGGGTGCGAGCATCCGGTAGAACAGCGGTGACACCGCGACGATGCCGGCTGTCGCCGCCACCGATAACGCGAAGGCGAAGTCCACGGCGAGATCCGAGTCGACCAATACCAGGCCGATGACGGACAGGCACAGTGCGTGGATGGGCTCGGCCCGGGTTGAACTAATCACCGCCACAAACCCGACCAGGCCCGACACGGACGCCCGCAGCACGCTCGGCTCCGGTCCGACCAGTCCCGCGTAGACGAGCAGCGCACACCCAGCGGCGACGAGCTGCACGCGCAAACCCGCCCGCATCATCCGTGCCGCCAATAAAGCCGATGTAGCGACGTACATGCAGTTCGCTCCGCTCACCGCGCTCAAGTGGCTCAAGCCCGTGTCGACATACGCTTGCTGCTCTGTGGCGGATTGCAGTGAGACATCTCCGAGAACCATGCCGGGGATGAGGCCTTGGGCATGCTCGCCTACAGCGTTCTCGACAGCGACCGCGAACTTTTCCCGCACGTCCCCCGCCCAGGCGGCGAACCCCGTTGGTGGCCCGAGCGCGGCCACGTCCCCGTTGATGACAAACGTCCCCACCCCGGGTCGGCTGCTCTCCCCCACCTGGCCCGACACCTCCACAAGGGATCCAGCAGCAGCGCCATCCGGTACCGTCTCCGTGAACACCGGAATCGCCGCGGGATACCCGTTCACGGACAGCTTCACCAGCCAGCCTCCGCCGGTCGCTTCCCGTGGTGTGCCGCTGATGGTCCCGACGACAGTGTGCCCGATCTCATACGCCTGCGCTGCGACAATCCGCGCCCATGTCACCGCCAGCGCGCAGGCGCCTAACCCAGCAGTGAGCATGGCATGCCCCGGTTGTCGAAGCGCGAGAGCTGCCAGTGCGATGGCAACCACGAGAAGCGCTCCAGGCTGGATCCCGAACATAATGGCCACGAGAGTCACGGCCCACACGGTCGCGGCGGCGGGCACAAGACGCAGCTCGGACATTCTCCCCTCCCCCTCTTGCCCGGTTCTCGTTAGAGGGTCACTAGGTCCTTGACCGCGTCGAACTTCGCCGGGCCGATGCCCTTGACATCCATCAACTGCTCCACAGCCGTGAAAGGCCCGTTGGCTTCCCTATGAGCGACGATCGCCGCGGCAGTAGCTTCACCAACCCCGGGCAACTCAGTCAGTTCACCGGCAGAAGCGGAATTCAATGAGATCCCACCGCCTGAATCACTCCCGCTTCCGGCTCCCCCGGGGCCTCCCGCTGGGTCGCCTGCAGGCGGGAGCGGTGGGGATTCCCCGTGGGCAAGGACGTGGATTTGTTGACCGTCGACAAGCAACTGGGCCAGGTTGAGCGTCATCGTGTCCGCCTCGGGGAGCGGGGATGCCTGCTCCAGTGCATCTGCCACGCGTGCGCCGTTGTCGAGCGTGACCAACCCTGGATTCGCCACAGCCCCCACCACCGACACGACGATGGTTTCGGGACTAGCCCCCTCTTCGGTTTCGGACGCTGACCACTGCGGTTCCAAGGATTCTGCTGACGATGGCCCGTCGCGCAGCAAGAACCAGCCGATGACAAGGGCGGCCACGACAGCCACCGCTACCCCGGCCTGCCGGGGCGTGACGGTCAGGCGCGCTTCGGGGTACTCGACGCGCATGACGTCTTCTTCCCCCGTCGGCCGTGTTAGTTCTTTGAGGCGTTCAGCTGCCTTCGTCGTGGTCATGCCGCTCAAGGTATGCGCGTGTCAGTGCTACGTGAAGCCCCCATCGCTTTTCCTGTGGATAGCCGTGATGACACGTCACCGAACCGCTGACGTTATCCACAAAGCCCAAGAACTCCACAGCTCTGAGGGCCCCTGAGCGCTAATCGACGGCAGGTGTGGCAAACAGGACCGTCAACCCGATCGCACCCTCACCTGTGTGCGCGGTGATCACATCGGTCATCGGGTACACCCCTACCGTGGAGCCTTCCGGAAGAGCCTCCTCGAGCGCATCGCGCAGCGTGTCGGCCGCCTCCTTGTCACCGCTGTACTGGACTGCAGCCCAGACAGCCATATCGTCAGCGCGCTGCGCCACATGACCGACGAGTTTGCTGAACGCCTTCGACTGCGTGCGCGTCTTCATAGCCAGCTCCAGCTTGCCGTCGTTCAGCCGCAGAATCGGCTTCGTGGCCAGCAGTGCCGCAGACAGGACAGCTGTGGTGGCGGAAATGCGACCGGAGCGGCGGATCTCGTCGAGCTGCGGCAGGTAAAGCCACGTCTCGGTCAAGGCGAGAGTCCCTTCGGCGGCGGCCACGCATCCGTCGAGGTCCGCGCCCGCACGGGCAAAGGCCGCGGCGATGACAGCGGCCGTCCCCACGCCCATGCCGGCCGAATTAGTGTCCACCACGCGTACGAGGTCGCCGAAGACAGCTGAGGCACTCACCGCCGCCGACCATGTCGAGGACAGACGCTTCGACAAATGCAACGCGACAATCCCGTCGTCCCCGCCACGTTCCAACTGGCGGGCATACGCGGCAGCGAGCTCCAGGGAACTCAGCCCGGACGTGGTGTCTTCCTTGTCCTCATCGTCATTCATGACGTGCAGGTCAAGAACCGTAATATCCAGCTCGTCTGCCATGTCCTGCGGGATACCAGACGCGCTGTCAGTGACCACCCGGATAGCCATCAGCGCGCCAACCCTTGATTCCAGGCCTCCAGGTACCACTGCACGTCATCAGGGTTGACGGGAGAGACGAATCCGTCGGCAGTCTCGGCGCCCTCGAAGCGGGGCCGGGCCATCAACTGGGAGGTGTTGGTGTTGTTCAACCCTTTGAGCAGGGGGTACTGGGGGACGTCGAAACCGAGCAGGTTCGACGTCAGCGCCGAGATCGTGCCGCCGTGGGCAACAAAAAGAACTGTGTTGCCGTCCCAGTCCTGGAAGGTGTTCATCAGATCGTCGATAAGCGGGCGCGCACGCGCCGCAACGTCGAGACGCGACTCGCCGCCCGGCGGAGCCCAGCCTGGATTGTGGCGCCATGACGCGCGGGCACCAGCGAACTCCGCGTCGACGTCGTGGTGCGTCATCCCCTGCCACGACCCCAAGTGCGTCTCACGCAGGCGCGGATCCAGCTCCACGTCAATGCCGAGCTGTTCCGCGATGATCTCTGCGGTGTCGCGAGCGCGGATCAAATCAGACGAGACGATTTTGACCACCGGGTGCTCATGGTCTTTGACCCACCTCGCGGCCGCACGCGCCTGCTCAATGCCGATCTCCGACAGCGGCGTGTCCAGCTGCCCCTGCATGCGCCGACCAGCGTTATACGTGGTCTGGCCGTGGCGCAGCATGATCAGGCGTCGCGTGGGGGTCATAGCGGGGTTCCTACAGATCGGCGCTGGCAGGGCCCTCGCCGGCGAGCGGAAGGTCCTCGATGGATTCGAGGTTGCGCACCCCCGCATCATCGGTGAACGCGCCGGGGCGCTGCGGCGGATCGATGCCTTCGACCTCAATGAGCGGGCAGTCCGTGTACAGACGATCCAAACCGTAGAACTCGCGCTCTGCATCGCGCTGCACGTGCACCACGAACAAACCGTAATCCAGCAGCACCCAGCGGAACTCGCGGTTACCTTCGCGACGCTTTGGCTCGGCACCAGCTTTGGTCAGTGCATCCTCGATCTCGTCGACAATCGCGGCGACCTGGCGCTCATTATCAGCCGAGACGATCACGAAAACATCGGTGATGGCCAAGACATTCGAGACATCGATGACGGCGATGTCTCGGCCGAGCTTCTCATCCGCCGCCTTTGCGGCGACGACGGCAAGTTCGCGGGCAGTATCCGAAGCAGTCAAACGTTCAGGTCCTTACGTGCGGTGATGGGCAGTGTGTATTCTCCCATGTGGCGGGTAGTCATTTCCACCCGACGTACATGTTGTTCTTTGCGATGTACTGGACAACCCCGTCCGGCACCAAGTACCACACCGGGCGTCCGTCAGCGGCGCGTTCACGGCAGTCGGTCGAGGAAATAGCCATCGCGGGGATCTCGATGAGATGCGTGCGCTCCTGGTGCACCTCCGGCAGCATGTCCTCCGCCAACTCGTATCCGGGGCGGGTGACGCCGACAAACTCGGCGAGATCAAACATCTGCTCCCAGTCGCGCCACGACATAATGGAAGCCAACGCGTCAGCTCCCGTAATGAAGAACAAGTCATCGCCCGGGTAGAGCTGGGCCAAATCGCGCAGCGTATCGACGGTGTATGTCGGCCCCGGCCGATCCACATCCACACGGGAGACGTGAAAGCGGGGGTTCGACGCAGTCGCGATGACCGTCATCAAGTAGCGGTCCTCCGCGTCGGAGACATTCCTGTCAGCCTTCTGCCACGGCTCGCCCGTAGGCACGAACACCACTTCTTCAAGGTCGAAGATGTCGGCGACTTCACTGGCCGCTACGAGGTGGCCGTTATGGATCGGATCGAAAGTCCCGCCCATGATTCCAATCCGGCGCGGGCCGGAAACACCACTCCCACCACCCGCACCAGAGTTGCTTGTCTCTGAAATGTTGGGGTGGTGGGAGTTCTCGGTAGGAAAGGCTTCTGGGTTCATTGAGGCCAATCTAACCAGGCTGTACGTAAGTTACTTCTTCTGGTAGGGCTCTAAGGTGCCATCCGGCATCCCGTACACCGTAAATTTGGCGGTGGGGAACATCGATTTGAAGACTGCCATCATACCGCCGAAGACCAGCAGCACAGAGGCGACAGCCGTGACAACAATCGGTGCCGGGTCCGGTGCTGGTTTCTTTACGGCATCCGGTGCTGGTTTCTTTGCGATGCCCGGTGCTGGTTTCTTTGCGATGCCCGGTGCTGGTTTCTTTGCGATGCCCGGTGCCGGGGTCGGCATGGAAATCATGCCCGGGGACTCAACGGGTATTCCTTTCTTGTACTCGTTGCCCACCTTTCCGAACACCTCACCCTCAATGACCAAAACTGCGGGTGCAGGCGTGTCCTTATCCGGCGAATCCGACTCCGGCTCCGTCTCCGACTGAGACGAGCCTGACGAAGACACCGAAGACGAGTCGGCGTTCCGCTTAGCGGAGCTGGGCGAGACGGAGCTAGACGGGGCCAAGCTAGACGGGGCGACGGAGAGACCCTCCGAGGTGTCCGTAGCCTCCTCAGCCTGTGCAACCGACATCAGCGACATGCTCGTTACTAGCGCAACTGTCGCCACTGCAAGCTTACGTGCAGATCGCATACAAATTCCTTCTATTCAGGGGGTGCGTACGGATAACCAAGTGCGGTGAACCTACCGGTATCTTACTCGACCAACCCAAGATCCGAAACGGCCTGAAATTAAATTGCCCCATTGGGACGGGCTGATGCAGTAACGGCCGTGGTTACCGCCCCCTGCGGCCCTGCGAAGCACGTCGCGCCATTACCCCCGCGGGGGCAAAGCTCCAGTCAGGGTCGCGTGTGCCCAGCCCCCTCGAGGATCCACTTTATGCTGGTCAGCTCTGGTAACGCTATCGGTCCGCGGGCGTGCAGCTTCTGGGTGGAGATTCCAATTTCTGCCCCCATTCCGTACTGCTCCCCGTCTGTGAACGCGGTGGATGCATTGAGCATGACGGCCGCTGCATCCACCTCCGCAGCGAACTTCTGCAACGTGAACGCATTCAGAGACGCGATGGCTTCGGTGTGCATCGTCGAAAAACGCGCGATGTGCTCGATCGCACCGTCGACACCGTCGACAATCTGCACGGCAATATCCATGGAGAGGTACTCTTCGGCCCAGTCCACGTCCGTCGCCGGAGCAATGTCGCGCGCACCAAGCGCCGAGAGCTTATCGACGTCTCCATGCACCCTCACCCCAGCCTCCTGCAGCGCAGAAATGATGCGGAGTTGGTCGGTAGCGGGCAAGGCAGCGTCGATAAGCGCCGTCTCTGTGGCATTGCATACCGAAACACGCCGCGTCTTGCCGTTGAGCAGCATCTCGATGGCGGAATCCAGATCCGCGTCGCGGTCGATGTAGAAGTGGCAGTTGCCGGTGCCGGTCTCAATGGCAGGGACAGTCGCATTCGTCACCACAGCTTCGATGAGCCGAGCGCCGCCGCGGGGAATGACCACGTCGACCAGTCCGCGAGCGGTGATGAGGTCCTGAACCGAATCGTGCGTATCGCACGGCAAAAGCTGAACGATCTCACGCGGCAAGCCGCGGGATGCCGCGACGTCCTGGAGGATGCCGACCAGTGCGGCGTTAGACTGGCGCGCCGACTTCGACCCGCGCAGCAGCGCCACATTCCCGGATTTCAGCGCCAAGCCGAAGGCATCGACAGTGACGTTGGGGCGGGCCTCATACACCATGCCCATCACACCGAGCGGCACGCGGACCTGCTTCATCGTGATGCCGTTGGGCATGGTGCCGCCGCGCAGCACCTCCCCCACCGGATCCTTCAAACCTGCGACCTGGCGCAGGCCGCCGGCGATGCCTTCAATGCGTTCAGCGCTCAGGGCCAGCCGGTCGATGAGTGCCTCATCCAAGCCCGCCTCGCGGCCAGCTTCGATGTCGCGCTGGTTCGCTGCGAGAATGTCGCCGGTACGCGCAATCAACTCGTCGGCCGCAGCGTGGAGCAGCGCGTCCTTCTCCGGCGTTGGCAAAGTGGCCAGCCTGGGTGCGACGGCCTTCGCGGCGCGGGCCTTCGCGAGGACATCGTCGCGCTCGGCGGCGCGCTCAGGCGTAATGGTCATGCTGACCAAGACTAGAGCTAGTACCCAGCCTCCACGTCGACTTCGGTCGGCATCTCCTCGCCGCGTTCGAGCGCTTCCCAGTTGGACAATGTCAACCCACCGATGCGCTCCTTGCCCACGCGCGGAATATTCGCCACATGCGGCGTGATCAGGCAGTTGTCCAGCTCCCACAGCGGGTGATCGGCCGGCAGCGGTTCCGGGTCAGTGACATCCAGCGCCGCACCGCCGATCATGCCGTTTTGTAGTGCTTGCACAAGGTCATCGGTGACCACGAGCGGCCCACGGCCCACGTTCACCAGCACAGCGGTGTCCTTCATCTGCGCCAACACGTCAGCGTCCACCATGCCGCGGGTGTCCTTCGTCAGTGGGGCGAGCAGAACCACCACGTCAGCGCGGCCCCACACGTCGCCAGCATCGGCCATGGCGATAGTCTCGTCGGCGCCGTCAACAGGACGGCCGGAGCGGTTCACTGCAACCACATGCCGGCGGAATGGAGAGAGGAATTCAATGAGTTTCTTACCGATTCCACCGGCACCAATGACCGCCACTGTCATGTCCTCGATAAGGTAGCGCGTCTCGTAGGCGATGTCGCGAGTGGTCGACCCGTCGGGTTTCACGCGCGGGAACTGGTGCAAGATGCCCAGGATAAGCGCGAGGGTGGTTTCGGCGACCGTATCGTCATACAGCCCCGCGGCATTGGCCCAGCGCACACCAGAATTGCGCATCACCCCGGCCTCATCGAGGGCATCAACACCCGCCCACGCGAACTGCACGAACTGAACACTCTCCGGCAGCTGCTCCGGGAAACCGTCCGCTCCCCCGTGATAGACGAGCACGTCCGGATCGGCATCGATGCCGACGTGCTCGTGACCGGCAGCCTCGAGCTCGGCAACGGCACGGGGCCACGGTTTGGGCAGCATAGCGAACTTCATGGTTTCGAGCCTATAAGAGTTTTGAAGTGCGGGAGGCACGGTGGCTCGTGAGCTACTGATAGATGCGGGCGGTCAGGTTACGGGCGCACCTACATTTTGATTATCGCCTTTTGACCCCACCGCTCGAATCTGACCTGCGGAAACGCTGCGCCAGCGCAGCGAAAGGCGATATTAAAAACTAATGCCCCCTTCACCGCCCATTCGTGTATCGGCAGTGGTGATTTACCGTCAGAACGAACCTGCCTACAGACGCGACGCGTAGTTGGACAGATAGTCCGCGTGAACAACAGCCCGGCGCTGGTGCGCAGGCAGCTCGTCAGTGTGCTTGCCCAGCATCGTTTGCAGCTCGGCAGCACCGTAGGCGACTTCACCACGGCCAATTGCCTGTCCGTCGGGCCCGAGAATCTCCACGATGTTCCCGGCGTGGAACTCGCCTTCGACACTGGTGATGCCGACAGCGAGCAACGACGTTCCGCCACGTGTGACAGCTTTGACCGCGCCTTCGTCCAGGCGCAGGATGCCCTCGGCGTCAGCGGCGTAGAGTGCCCAGAACTTCCACGCGGACAGGCGCGAATCGGGCCGGGTGTGGAACACGGTCCCTACCTGGGCATCGCTCAGCGCCTCTTCGATCTTCTCCGCGGAGGTGAGCAGAACCGGAACTCCCCCACGAGTAGCTAAGCGGGCTGCCGAGACCTTCGAGGCCATGCCGCCGGTGCCAAAGCGCCCGCCGTCTCCTGCGACGACCCCGTCTAGGTCTTTGCCGCTGCGAACCTCATCGATGAAGTTCGGGGCTGGGTCGGCGGGGTTGCGGTCGTAGAGGCCGTCGACGTCGGAAAGCAAAATCAGTGCGTCGGCGGAAATCAGCGTGGCCACGATCGCGGAGAGCCGGTCATTGTCGCCGAAGCGCATTTCCGACGTCGCCACCGTGTCGTTCTCATTCACAATCGGCACCGACCCCAGCTGCCGCAGCCGGTCGATGGTGCGCTGGGCGTTGCGGGCGCGTTCACGCACACCGGCGTCGGACTGGGTGAGCAGCACCTGGCCAACCGTCCGGCCATAGCGGGCGAACGATTGGCCCCACGACTGCGCCAAGTGGATCTGGCCGGCGGCGGCAGCGGCCTGCTTCGTCGCCAAGTCCTGCGGACGGGTTTTCAGCCCGAGCGGCGTCATTCCCGCCGCAATCGCACCCGAAGAGACAACAATAACGTCGCTGCCGCAGGCGATGCGGGATTCGATCGCGTCGACTATGCGGTCGATCTTGGCTTGGGAGACGGCCGATGATTCGTCGACAAGCGAGCTCGTGCCCAGCTTGACCACGATGCGCTTGGCCGTGGCGATGTCGCGGCGAAGATTCATTTAACCCTGCCAGCGCTCACGGTCGGCTTCGCGGCGGTCAAGCAGGTCATCGCCGAAGTCGTACTCGTCGATGAGTCCACGGCGGGCCTGGGATGCGCGCTTGCGTTCGGCTGCCGACGCACGCTGCGTACCACCCAAACGCGCGTCCTGGCCGCGGCCTGCGAGCGTCGGATCGCCACCGATGGACGGTTCCCAGTCGAAGGAAATGTCGCCGATGGTCACGGTGTCGCCCTCGTTCGCACCGAGCTCACGCAGCTGGTCCTCGACACCGGCCTTGTTGAGGCGGTCCGACAGGTAGCCCACAGCCTCATCGTTCTCGAAGTCGGTCTGGCGGATCCACCGGTCGACCTTCTCACCGACCACCATCCAGGCACCCGGGAACTCGGGGTCTGGGATGACGGTGATTTCGTCACGGTGGTCCACAGCGCGCGGGCGGATGACCTCACGGTGCGTCGCCGTTTCGACCTTGGGGCGGGTAGCGCGCGATTGCTTGACGACGTCCCACAGCGCCCACTTCAGCTCCTCCAGCCCCTCATGAGTAACCGTGGAGATGGTGTAGATCGGCCAGCTGAAGCGCTCTGCGAGGTCGTCATGGAGGAACTCGGCCAGTTCGCGGGCGTCCGGAATGTCGATCTTGTTGAGGACAATGATGCGGGGGCGTTCCCGCAGGTCGCCCAGACCCGATTCGTGGCTCTCGGTCTCGATGAGTTCGGCGTAGGAATCCAACTCTGCCTCCAGCGCCTCAATGTCGGACTGCGGATCGCGGCCCGGCTCGAGCGTGGCGCAGTCAACGACGTGGACGAGCACGGCGGTGCGCTCGATGTGGCGCAGGAAGTCCAGGCCCAGGCCCTTGCCTTGGCTCGCGCCGGGGATCAGACCCGGCACATCAGCAATGGTGAAGGTGTCGTGTCCGACATCCACCACACCCAGGTTCGGTTGCAGGGTGGTGAACGGGTAATCCGCGATCTTCGGCTTCGCCGCCGACAGAGTGGAAATGAGCGAAGACTTGCCCGCCGACGGGAAGCCGACTAGGCCGACATCGGCCATGGACTTCAGTTCCAGAATGAGGTCGTGCGCTTGGCCCGGCTCACCTTTGAGCGCGAACCCGGGCGCTTTGCGCTTGGCGGTCGCCAGCGCGGCGTTGCCCAGTCCGCCATAGCCGCCCTCAGCGGCGATGAACCGCATGCCCGGCGCATTCAAGTCAGCCAGGATCTCTCCGTCCGCATCGCGCACGACGGTGCCCACCGGTACCTCGAGCACCAAGTCCTCACCGCGGGCGCCGTTGCGGTTGTCGCCCTCGCCGTTGCCGCCGCGCTTTGCCTTCAAGTGCGGGCGGTACTGGAAGTCCAAGAGGGTGTGCACCTGCGGGGACACCACCAGAATAATGTCGCCGCCGTGCCCGCCATTGCCGCCGTCGGGCCCGCCGAGCGGCTTGAACTTCTCGCGGTGCACGGAAACACAGCCGTGACCGCCGTCGCCGGCCTGCAGGTGCAGGACAGCTTGATCAACGAACTGTGCCATGGTGATGCTCCTTTCACACGGTGCTGCGTGTGTTCTCTTGTTGACATTAAGCGAAAAGCGCCGGGAAAACCCAGCTGGGTTCACCGGCGCATGACGCTCAAGCCGCGTTTAAGCGGTTGCGGAAGCGGACTTATCCTCGACGACCTCATCCTCAACAAGGTTGGCCTCGTTTGCGGCCTCGAGGACCTCGGAGGACACGCCCTCACCGTCAGCGGGGACGATGTTGACAATGCGGCGCTTGCGCTTGATGCCGAACTGGACGGAACCCTCGGTCAGAGCGAACAGTGTGTCGTCGCCGCCGCGGCCGACGTTGTCGCCCGGGTGGAACTTGGTGCCGCGCTGACGGACGAGAATCTCGCCGGCCTTGACCTGCTGGCCTCCGAAGCGCTTGACGCCGAGGCGCTTGGACTCGGAGTCACGACCGTTCGCGGAGCTGGATGCACCCTTCTTGGTTGCCATGTGTGTATCTCCCTACTTGATGCCAGTGATCTTCAGCGTGGTGTTGGGCTGGCGGTGGCCCATGCGACGCTTGTAACCGGTCTTGTTCTTGTACTTGAGAATGTCGATCTTCGGGCCCTTGCCGTGCTCCACGATCTCAGCGGAGACGCTGACCTTTGCAAGGTCATCGGCGGTGGAGGTCACGTTGGCGCCGTCGACGAGGAGAACCGGGGTGAGTGCCACAGAATCGCCAGCTTCACCCTCGATCTTCTCGACCCGAATGAGGTCGCCTTCGGCAACCTTGTGCTGCTTACCACCGGTTTTGACGATAGCGTACATAGCGGGTTACCCCTTTCTTCTACTCGTCCGGCACCGGCATGCCACAGCACCGAATATCATGTGAGATTCTTTGAGCGTTTTAGGGTTTCTACCAGGCAGCCCTGCCCGCATGCTCCAATACAGCAAGGCGCGCCCCAAAACAGCGACTGTCAAAGACTACACCGCACCCAGGACAAAAACCAAACAGCTCCGGGAACCTTTCTTGTCTTCGGAGCATTACACTGGCGGAAGACACACGCGGTTTTTCGCGCTCACCTGTTCAAGAAAGGAGGTCCCGACGATGACTGAGTCTACTGAAACCATGAATCTTCCGCCCTTCAGCTCCCTTTTCGCTGAGAGCGCCCCGTCCGAAGATGCGCTTGCGCGCATGCTCGACATCGCGGTCGACCCCGCAACACCCGAACCCGACGGCGATCTCGTTCCCGACTCCGACAGCCTCGTGCCGTACGAGGAGGAGGGCGACATCGACCTGGCGGATTTCGACGAGCCTTCGCTTGACGACGGCGCGCAAGCCCCTCCTCCGTCCGACGATGCCGGCGCAGCTGACGATGCCGACGAGATCGACTGGCCGGAGCCCGACCAGCCGGACGAGTTCGCTGACAGCTCGGCTGATTCCGGCGATCTCGGCTCCGATGATCTCGACCAGTTCGGTTCCGATGACTTCGGTTCTGACGACTTGGACGATTTCGGCGCTGACGACCCGTTGGCAGGGCTTTAAGGAGGGCGCGTGGATAGGGACACAGAAAAGCAGCTGGTCGCTCGCGCGCAAAACGGCGATGAGAAAGCATTCGCTGAACTTGTCCGCGACGCGAACCGACGCATGTGGGCGGTGGCGATGTCGGTGACGGGCAATCAGCACGACGCCGAGGACGCCATGCAGAACGCCATGATTTCCGCGTGGAAGAACATCGAACGGTTCAAACCGGAGGCGAGGTTCTCCACGTGGCTCTACCGCATCACGTCCAACGCTGCGTTGGACATCATGCGCAAAAAGCGCGAGCTTCCCGACGATGAGGCCGGTGCGGAGGAAGCTGATAGCGCTGCCCCCATCCAGCAGCGCGTGACCACCACGATGGTGGTGCGTGAGGCCCTCGAGTCGTTGGACCCGGACTTCAAGGAAGTCTTGGTGTTGCGTGAATACGCGAGCCTGTCGTACGACGAGATCGCCGCGCACCAGGGCATCCCAGTCGCAACAGTGAAAAGCCGCCTTAACCGTGCGCGCGGCAAACTAAAAGAAGCCCTCGTGGCCAGCGGCGCTGGCCCGTAGGGCGTTTCTTATTTACGGTACCCCCGCGAGCAAATGTGCTCGCTGGGCCATTAGCGGAATCCGAGTTCCTTCAGTGAGTCTTGGATGAACGCATTCTTCTGCGCATCATCGTCGCCTCTGCTCGAGAGATGCACAGCGAACTTCTTATCCGGATAGTAAATGATGGCATTAGGACCCGAGTACTTGTCGGGTTTGACCATGTAGACGACAGGCCCTCCGCCCTTATCTTCTTCGACTGTGAAGTCGTCTTTGCCATCCATACGCTTCATGATGTCGATGGCCGCGGTGGCGTTGTCGTCCCTGAGAATTGTGGCGTACGAGATGCTTTCTGTATCGCCGTCCCGTGGAATGTTGCACCAATGCGATTTCACCGAGGTATCTTCAATCCATCGAATCCACTCCTCAGCTGCATCTTCCTCCACTTGGCACGTTTTCACCAGATCTTTGAATTGCTGAGGGAGGAAGCCATCATCACCGATGAGCTCACCCATTGGAATGTACTTAGCATCAGGTGCGGAAGACGTTGAGCTAGTTGGCGAAGATGCCGCCGCTGATGACGTTGTGTCATCCGCGGGCGCGGTCCCAGACTCGTTGACAGAAGGTGCTGTCGACGAAGCCTCGGTCGACCCGTCAGTGTCATCCCCACCACGAGTCACCGCCCAGCCACCAATACCCAACAACGCCACAACACCCACCGCACCAGCGGCAATCAACGGACCCTTACCGCCCTTGTTCTGCTGCGCACCACTTGACGGCACCGACGCAAACCCAGACGCCTGACTCGGACCCTGACCGTACGGGCCACCGCCACCGGCGGCACCGGCCCCAGCGAACTGGCCCGGCTGACCAGGCATGCCAGCCTGGTCTCGCTGGCCCGGCCGTGGCGACTGCGGAAGTTGCGCCGTCTCACTTTGTCCAATCGGCCGGCTCACACCGCCCGGGGCAGGCTGGCCTTGGGGACGCTGCGGGCTTTGCGCAGCTTGCGGGGGTTGGGCTGGGCCGCCAAACGGATTCGCACCCGGAGCAACAGAACGCTGACCCCCACCCTGAGCCGACTGCGTAAACCCACGCAACGTCGCCACCAACGCACCACGACACACAACCGTCTTCGGATCATCAAGACGCATCACACGCCCAACACGACCCAACTCATCCTGTACAAACGGAATCCGCGACGACCCACCCGTCAAATAAATCGGCGTATCCGCAGACGTCACCCCAGCCTCACCCAACACAGCACGCGTCATCTCAGCCGCACGCCCAATCGGGGAAGAAATCACCCGGTTGAACTCATCACGGGTAATCAACACATCCCTCTCCCCCGACGGCGAAGAAATGGTGACGGTTGCAGACGAGGTGTCGGAGAGCATCTCCTTCGCTTCGCGGATGTTCTCCTGCAGAGCGTTCATCACGGACGTGGGCGCGGTGCGCAAGGAATCGGCCAGGTCGGGGTCGTCGTGGTCGATCTGCTCAATGACCCAGCGGTAGACAAGGTTGTCGATCGTCCTGCCGCCGAGACTGTTGTCGCCCTTCGCGGCAACGACGCGGTAGTCGCCGTTGTGCTCCGCGCGCAGCACCGCGATGTCCAAGGTACCGCCGCCGAAGTCGAACACAGCCACGTGCTGGCCTGCGGGGACTTTTTGCTGAGCGGCATAGTGGATGGCTGCGGCGCGGGGCTCGGAGATCATGCGCAGCTTCGATGACGGAATTCCGGCGCGCTCTGCCGCATCCACCAAATTCCCCACCGCATTGTGCGACCACCGCTCCGGATGCGTCAACGTCACCGTATCCGGATCCACGCCAGCGTGCTGAGACTTCGCGCGGTCCACAATGTCGCCGATCAGCGCAGCAAAAACCAACTGCGCCTGGACATCATCACCCTCCAATTCAATCGTCTCGTGATCAATAAACCGCTTCGGGGACAGCACCAGGCGCGAAGGGTCGCGCCGCCCGGCGAGCAGCGCCGAGTCGCCGCTGACCACGTTTTTACTGTCAGAATCGACATAGATGGCCGATGGCATCAGGTTGGAGCGGTGGCTCAACGCCACAGCTTCGATCGCCCCGCCCGCCGGACTCGTGTGGGCGGCCGCCGAGTTAGAAGTACCGAAGTCAATTGCTAAATTCCACGAACCGGCCATGCCGTTTCCTCCTTAAACACAAAGACGGGCATTAGTCTAACCCGTGCTGGCTATCTGGTCATCTGTTTCCAAGCTGATTGGTAGGCCACAATCAGGCGTTCGCGCGCGTCATCTTCCGCGGCGGACAGCGGGGTCATAGCAAGCTCACGTAGCTCGCCGAGTTCGCTGCGGAGGACGTCAATGACGCGCTCAGGTGGGGCGTCGGCACGCAAGCCGACTTTCTGTGCCGGGGTGGAACCTTGGATTGCTGCCCGCAGCCGCGGGATGAGCGTTGAGTTCGGCGAATCCGCCGCCGTGTTCTTGAAACTGCGGTAGAGCATGACATCCTTCATCGCCGGCTGCGATTCCAGCACGGACTGCACCCACAGCGCATGGTCGCGCGACTCCGGCGCATTGGACAGCGTGTCCAGGGCATCGACAACGCGTACTGCGCGCTGCAGAGTGGCAAAATATGGCATTTCTTCGGTGATGATCGTGGTCAAGCGCTCAATTCCCGATGTTCGCTTCATCCACTCCAGCAGCCCTGCCGGCCCCTGCTCTGCAGCCACCGTGCGGCCATACATGAGCCCGTACTCGCCCATGACGTCCAAGAGATGGTCGCGCTCGTCCGCGGTGAAGCCTTCCACGCTTGTCGACGGATCCTCCGCCTCAACAAACTCCAGCATCGCATCGCGGTCCAGGCCGGCCAGCGCTGCGACATCGCGGACCACCGCACCAGTGACCCGACCCGTCAAGGCAGATTCAGCCAGCAAACCCGACAACGGGACCATCGCGCCGACCGTGCCGCCCATTTGCTCTGCGATACGTCCCGCGTACGCCTGCGCGACTTCCAGCGGGTCCTTCTGACCGAATGCGCCCGCGCCGAATGAGTCGGCCCTGGAGACCACACCCACCACCGTCAACGGGGTCATTCCCAGATCAGCCACGAACGCGCGTTCGTCGTCGCGGGGGGCGGAGTCAGACAAGAAGACCACGCAGTCGGCCCAGGAGGAGGCTCGTTTGGTGTCCTGGGAGCCGTCGATAAGCATGCGCCGCGTGCGCGCCTCGTTTTCGACGGTGAGCGTCGCTGTACCCGGGGTGTCGATGATGCCGAGCGTGGCCAAACGCGCAATCGGGATGAACTGGCGGACGAAATCAATTTCGTCGAGCGGGCGGCCCAGATCCGCCAACGGCTCCCCGGCGAGCGGAACGCTCTGCACCTTGCCATCGAGACCGATGATCTCCGCGCGGGCCGGCGCGCCTTCGTCGTAGACGCTGACTGCCATCGTGCACTCCAACGACCCGGTCGCCGCGATGCGGCTCTCCGTCAACGCGTTGACCAGTGTGGACTTGCCCGACTTCAAGCGTCCGATGACCGCGACTCGTGGCGGACGCGAGACCAACTCGCGCAGCTCGGCTGCAGGCCGCTCGAGGTGCGGTCCTCCCTGACCGAGGGCGTCGATGCTCTGGCGGAGAAGAACGTTGAGCGCCTCAGCGCCGTTCTGGTGGGGCTGGCTCATAGTGGTCTCCTTAGAGAGTCTGGAGGTGGGTCTTCAGCTCGTTGATCGTGCCCGCAATGATCTTCTGGTTCTTGGACAGGCGCGTGATCTTCTCTTTGCGCTCCGTCTCCGTCTCGCGGGCGGCGTTACGGGCTTGCGTAATGTGCTCTTGCACCTCTTTTTGCCGGTGGCGCAAGTGCGAGCGGTAGCGCAGAACCATTTCGGTGCGGGCGGAGGCGATCATCGTGTCCAACAGGCGGGTAATGGACATGCGCGTCGTCTGCGTGATCTCGCGCAACCACTGGATCAAGTGGGTCTTGCCGTTGCGCAGAGCACGGAAGCTCATGTTCACACCGACCCAGACCACACCTGCCAGCGGCGCGAACGGAATGATGAACGACAACGCGCCGGCACCGATCGCACCCATGGTGAGCATCGAGGGATCCATCAGGTCCTTCGTCTTCTTGTCCACCTGACGGCCCTTCACGGCCTCCGGGGCAATAGAGCTGACCGCAGCGCTGAGCACCGAGTGGACAATTTCCGGCCGGTCCGGAAACAACTGCTCTGCCCGTTCCTTGATGCCGTCGAGCTGCTTGTCCAGGGTGCTGCTGATCAGTTCCGTCAGCTCCGCCTCAATCTGGCTGGTGAACACCTGCGGCTTCGAGCGCAGGACGCGCATGCCCTCTTTGTTGATGCGCTGCGTCCATCCGTTGCGCAGCGCTTCGATGTCTTGGTCCAGCTCGTCGGTGATGCGGTTACGCATGAGCTGGATATCGCGGGCGAGCAACTGCTCCCACTCGGAGGCGTGCTCTTTGAGCTCCTCAAGCTCTTTTTGCTCCTCCTCCAGCTTGGCCACTCCCTGCGTGGGCTTCGCGTTCAGTTCGATCTCACGGGCGATCTGCTTCTGAATACCGTTCAGCGTGGTCATGATGGATTCGATGGAGCTGCGCAGACCCAGCGCCTTCGGGTCTTTCAACATGCGGTGGATCTCGTTGCGGAGGTCCACGATGCCGCTACGCTGGGCAATCGCCTCCGCACGCTCCGGGTCCGTGGCTGTCATATCCACCGAATCCATAGCGCGCAGGCTAGAAACCCCGATCACCGGGACATCGGCACCGAGGTGCTCGCGGATGAGCCTGCGGTTGTCCTCCACAATCGCCCGCCACCTGCGGATGTTCTTATCCGTCTTGGTCACAGCGACGATCACGGCGCCGACCTCCTGGCGCGCTTCGGCGAGAATGTCCATCTCCGGCTTCGTGATCGGCGTCGACGCATCGCACACCATGAGCAACACGCCCGCACGGTGAGCTTCGCTGAAGGACGCCTTCACCGCGTGCTCGTCAAGACCACCCACGCCAGGCGTATCGACGATGGTCGTGCCTGCAAGTGCGGGCCATTCCAACTCGATCGACGCTGCCGTAGCCAGCTCATCGTCGTCGCTGCCGCTACGTGAGCCCTCCATGCCGTCGATGGTGACGTAGCGCGGCAAATCGGCGATGTCAATGGGCTGGCGCCCGTCGCCGCGGTTGAGTTCGACGCGCGGGGAGATCGGCCCCTCCCCTGCCGGGGCGACACTGACGCGGATCGGGGCGCTTGTCGACGTCAACACGTCCACCGGCAACAGCTCCCGCTGCCCCACAAGCGCGTTGACAAGGGAGGACTTGCCTCGCTTGATCTCGCCGACGACAACGACTGTGCCCGTGCGGAAAGGTGCGTCCAAGAGGTTCTCAGCCACATCGACGGCAGAATTCTGGCCGTAGCGACGTGCAATGTCCATCGCTCGGTCGAGCGATTCCCGCGGACTTCGTCGCTGCGGCGATGCCTGCTGAGCAGTGTGCTGAGCAGCCTGAGAAGTGGTCGGTTCCATGACGGCCATTTAAGCCCAGATTATCTCTTGCTGCGCATTATTCAGCGGAGAGAAGAAGTATCTTCTCAGGTATAAGCAGATCTTAACCTGGTGTTTTGACATTTTTGGTGGAAAGTTTGAGAAAAACTTCAAACCTTCCGGGAACCTTGGGCATAGGCTGCGCATTACACAGGTGACTGGACAGAACGTCAGGTCACAACAGCCCGGGAAGCCCGGACCGCAAGACCACCGAAACTACACACAACACACGAGAGGAACGAACAATGTCCGACCAGGGAAACGCTCAGAACAACACCCCGAACACCCAGAACCAGAACGCACCCCAGAACGCTGGCGCTGAAGAGCAGACCGGTGTCCCCACCCAGTTCGAATACACCGACGCCGAGGGCAACGTCCACACCGGTGACATCCAGGGCGGCCAGGACACCACCGGCGACGGCAACCTGGACACCTTCCACGCCGACATGGACGGCGACGGCGTCGCAGAGACCCGCATCTTCGACCGCGACGGTGACGGCAACGTCGAGCGCGTCGAGGTTGACTTCGACGGCGACGGCGCTCCGGACTACGCCGCGCAGGACACCAACCGAGACGGCCAGACCGACGTCGAGCACTTCGACACCGACGGCGACGGCATCATGGACACCACCGTCCGCGACGTGAACTACGACCACCAGGCTGACAGCGTCGAGTTCGACACCGACGGCGACGGCGAGATGGACACCCGCTTCTCCGACACCGACAAGGACGGCAAGCTCGACTCCTTCGCCTTCGACACCGACGGCGACGGCCAGATGGACTACCGCGAGTACGACTTCGACGGTGACGGCCAGATCGACTCCACTGACGGCACCCCGTCCGGCCCGAACCAGGAGCAGCGCGAGTTCTTCGAGAACATGGCGGAGGGCGCACCGGCTGAGCAGGGCGCACCGGCTCCGGCTCCGGAAGCTCCGGCTGAGGAAGCACCAGCTCCGGCTCCGGAGGCTCCCGCTGAGGAGGCACCGGCTGAGGAGGCACCTGGCGCTGCCGCACCAGCACCGGCACCGTCTGACTCCGACGACATCGCCCTCGATGACCTCGAGGACGAGGAGGCTGCTCCGGAGCGCGCCACCGAAACCGACCCGGCAATGTCCAGCGAGGCTCACCCGGAGGGCGGCGTGGTCGTCGACCTGGACGGCGACGGCTACGCAGACGCTATCGTCTACGACACCAACAACGATGGCGAGATCGACGCCATGGAGGTTGACTCCGACGGCGACGGCATCACCGACACCCTGTTCGTCGACTCCGACTTCGACGGCAAGGTCGACGAGCAGCACTCCGACACCGACGGCGACGGCATCACCGACGAGGCCATCATCGATGTCGACGGCGACGGCTACGGCGACTCCCTGCTGACCGACACCACCGGCGACGGCTACTACGACACCGAGGAAGCCATCGACACCTACAACGAAGCACCGGAGTTCCCGGACTCCGAGGGCATCGACTTCGACGCACCGACCGACATGGCCTAAGCACGACCGCTAGCTAACGGCTAAGCCCCCTCCCGCTGGGAAGGGGGCTTCAGTCATTGGCGGGCGTTTAGTGGGAGCCGCGATTTAACGGCCCCCACCGGTTCTCCTCGGTTCAACTAGCTGGTGCGACGGGTAGCGCGCCGACGCCCGCGGGAGCGGGTTTGGGCCGGCTGGTCGCTTTGCTGCGGCGCAGCCTTGCCACTCGACTTCTTGGCCGGATCCTGGCGCTGCATCGGCTTCTCGTTCACCGGCTGCCGTGCCGTATCGCGCCCAGCCGTGGTGCGACGGGTCGCCCGGCGACGACCGCGGGAGCCGCGCTCCGGCGCACGGCCCGGATCAGACGTGCGGGGCTGCGCGCTTTCAGCGGAATCGTCCGGTTGGTCATCTTCCGCTTCAGCCTGCTCGTAGTCCTCCCGGCGCGGGCGGTGATCCGACGTGGAGTTGCCGCGAGTGTTGCGCTTGCGGCGCGGCGAGCGCTCGAATTCCTCGACAGCTTCCTCGTACGTCTTCGCCGGTTCGGACGCGTCCTCGTCGTCCCGACCGGAAGAATCCTCGGGCGTGTCCTGGGTGTCGGTGGTCTCCTGCTGCGGGCGACCCTTGCCGCGGCCGCTGCCGCGTCGACCGCGGCGGCGGGAGGAGCGTCGCTTCGGCCGGTCCTCATCGGAGGAATCGTCGGTATCGCTTGTGTCGCTCGTGTCAATGGGTTCGACTGGGTCGTTGGTGATCACGACAGCGTCGGCAAGCTCTTCGAGCTGCTCCACGTCCTTCTCTACGTCATTCTCGGTGTCCCGCCCGGACTCCTGAGAAGGATCATCGTCACGGCCCTGCATGGCCAGAGCTGCCGGGTGGCCCGCCGGATCCTGCGCCGGCTTGCGGCGGCGGGATTGGTTCCCGCGGCGGCCGCCACGACCCGGAGTGTCGTCGCGTGAATCGGTTGCTCTGACGGGATCGTCGGAAAGCACAATGCCCCGGCCGTCGCAGCACTCGCACTTCGTCGAGAACGTCTCCACAAGCCCTGTGCCCAAGCGCTTGCGCGTGAGCTGAACCAGGCCCAACGAGGTGACCTCGGAGACCTGGTGGCGCGTGCGGTCGCGGCCGAGCGCCTCCTTGAAGCGGCGCAGCACCAGTTCCTGGTTCTCGGGCAAGATCATGTCGATGAAGTCGATGATGATCATGCCGCCGATGTCGCGCAGACGCAGCTGGCGGACAATTTCCTCGGCCGCCTCCATATTGTTCGACGTGACCGTCTCCTCCAGCGAACCGCCGGAACCGGTGAACTTGCCGGTGTTGACGTCGATAACAGTCATGGCCTCGGTCCGGTCGATCACCAAGGTGCCGCCGGACGGCAGCCACACAGTGCGCGACAGAGCCTTCTGAATCTGCTCGTCGACACGGTAGACCTCGAATACGTCCTGGCCGTCGTGGTCGCCCCGGTCGAACAGCTCGAGCCTGTCAGCGAGATCCGGGGCGACGGACTCGACATAGTTGCTCACCACGTTCCACGGCTTCTTGCCGTCGACAACAAGCTTTTGGAAGTCCTCGTTGAACAGGTCGCGGACGACCTTGACCAGCAGACGCGGCTCCTCGTACAACGTGACCGGTTTGGAACCCTTCGACTTCTTCTCCTGCTCCGACTGCTGCCTAATGGTCTGCCATTGGGTGTGCAGACGCTTCACGTCCGCGGCAATGGCCTCTTCTGGCACGCCTTCAGCGGCCGTGCGGATGATCGCCCCGCCCTTACCCGGAACGACCTTGACCAGAATGTCCTTCAACCGCTTGCGCTCCGGGGCCGGAAGCTTGCGCGAAATTCCGGCACTGTGCCCGCCCGGCACGTAGACCAAGTAGCGGCCCGCCAAGGAGATCTGCGTAGTCAGGCGCGCGCCCTTGTGGCCGACTGGGTCCTTGGTCACCTGCACCAACACCTGGTCACCGGACTTGAGCGCCTGCTCGATGCGGCGCGCGCGACCGCCGAGGCCGGCAGCCTTCCAGTCGACTTCGCCAGCGTAGAGCACGCCGTTGCGGCCCTGGCCGATATCGATGAACGCAGCTTCCATGCTGGGCAGTACGTTCTGCACACGCCCCAGGTAAATGTTGCCGATCATCGAAGCACTGTCGTCGGAGTCAACGAAGTGCTCCACCAACAGGCCATCTTCCAGGACGCCGACTTCGGTGATTTTGCCGGGGCCGTCGTGACGCGAACGCTCCCGCACGACCATGGTGCGCTCGACCGACTCGCGGCGCGCAAGGAATTCCGCCTGGGACACCACGCGCGAACGGTTGCGATCTTCTTCGCGGCGCTCAGTGCGACGGCGGCGCTGCGCTTCTAGACGCGAAGACCCCTTGATGGCCTTCGGCTCGTCGATCTGCTCGGGCTCGGCATTGTCCTGCTTCTCGGTGCGCTTGCGGCTGGTCTTGCGCGAACTACGACGCTTCGATTTGGACCCGGAGTCCTCGCTGTCCTCGCTCGCCTCGCTGGATCCTGCGTCGGCAGCGTCGCCCGGGGCGTCCTGCGTCTGCTCGGTGCCCTTCGCATCGCTTTCCGACGAGCGACTCGCCCTCCTCCGCGACGACCGCGGCGCCGCCTTGAACACCGGCGCGTAGAGGCCCGTGGCGGAATCTTCGTCATCATCCTCCGGGGCCGGGGTCACGTCAGGTTCGACGTCGTACAAGACTTCAGCGTCATCCGTCTCGTCGGTGTCGTCGCTGTCTTCGTCAGCGGGTTCCGCAACCCCGGCAGACTCGAGATCAGCCTCGACCTTCTCCTCGATCTGGTTGATCTCGTGGGCCACATCCTTGCGGACGCGCTCGCGGATCTTGTCGTCGGAGGAGCTGGGCTGGGACTCCAAAGCGTCAAGAAGCTGCTCGGTTTCCGCGCGTGTCAACGAGGACTGCGCCACCTTCACCATGCCCAGCTCGTTGAGCGCGACGACCAGGTCCTTCGAGGACATGCCCAGCTCTTTCGCCAAGGCGAAGACTCGGGTCTTCTCACCGAGACGGGAACGGTCGTACAGCGGAGTAGCGGACTGTTCAGCTGCCTGCGTTTCGTTATGCTGCTCTGAACTCGATGTCGACTTCTTAGCAGCACGCCGTGATGATTTCTTGGCCGTCTTTCTCGCCGTCTTAGTCGACTTCTTTGCTGTTTTCTTGGTGGATTTTACCGCAGATTTTTTCGTTGTCTTTTTCTGCGCCGGCGCCGCGGAGGACACCTCAGTGGTGGTGTTTTCGTCGCTGTCAGCCACGGAAAGAACATCTCCTATTGAATTGCCGCGCGTGAGCGACTATCCCCGCCGGGCGCTGGTGGGAACAACCAATAGCAGGTTCTCTCCCACCGCCGCCGCACAGCGCTGCTAGCTTCTAGCCGACAGTCAGCTCCGCGCAGTGAACGATTCTCGTACAAAGCTTGATGAACATTCATATGCCACGAAAGGCATATAGTTCAGCAACCATTGTGGCATACGGAGCTGGGTGTGGTGGGAAGCCGGGCGGGGTAGAGACGTCGATAAGCTTATTGCTGGAAGCCCTGACCCGGCACCCATGTCCGCGAAACCGCGAGACGCGCCGACGCGCCCGGGTCTTCGACGTTGGACACGCGGTAGAAATCCATGATCACACGGTCCTTCTGCACGCGCGCAATGCCGTAACCGTGCGAATCGAAGTCGACGTGGTTTACCCACGGGTTCGCCGAGTACATGACCTGCTCCACCAGGTGGGTGACCGGGTTGTCCTCAGGCGTGTACGTGCGGGTGTACTGCGTGACAATCTCGTCCACATTGGGCGCGGTGATCGAAGAGCACACCATCTCCGCGCCGATTTCCAGCCCGTTGTGCTGCACGGAGTGCGCCCACTCAGAGTGAATGTCGCCGGTGAGGAACAGCGTGTGCGCCTTGGTGTTGGTGAGAATGTTGAACAGCTTGGCGCGCTCAGCGCGGTAGCCGTCCCACTGGTCAGTGTTCACAGCCAGGCCGGCGGACTGGGTGAACTCGTCGATGGCGTAGTTCGCGGTACGGTTCTGCTCAGTCGTGTTCGGCAGGTGGCCGATCTCCATGCGGGAAATCATCACCGAGTTACCCAGCACATTCCATGTGGTGTCGGCGGATTCGACCTGACCCTTGAGCCAGTTGAACTGCTCCGAGCCGAGCATGGTGCGCTCCGGTGCGTCAATCTTCTTGCTGAACGTTTTCGCCTGCTCATCGCGGTAGGAGCGCAGGTCCATCATCGTCAGCTGCAGCAGGTTACCGAAGCGGTACGAACGATAGATGTGACCGTCTTGCGACGGGCGGGTGGCGCGCACCGGAAGCCACTCGAAGTAGGCCTGGTGCGCGGCCGACTCGCGGACCTTCCACTCACCTTCCTCGCCAGGGGTGTGGTTCTCGGCGCCACCAACCCAGGAGTCATTGGCAGTCTCATGGTCGTCCCACACAACCACCCACGGCGCTGCAGCGTGCGCGCGCTGCAGGTGCTCGTCAGTGCGGTAGCGGCCGTAACGGATGCGGTAGTCCGCCAGCGTCACAATCTCGTGCGCCGGGTGGTGCGGGCGGGAGACACCGGACTTACCGGCGTACTCCCCCGTCGGGTACTCGTAGATGTAGTCACCGAGGAAGACCACGACATCGACCCCGCCAGCTTCGGCGCGCTCAGCCATGTCACGGTACGCGGTGAAGTAGCCGCACTCGTAGTTGGCGCAGGACGCAACAACGAGCTTGTACTCGTTGATGTCAGCGTTGGACGCGGGCGCGGTGCGCGTCTTGCCCACCGGAGAGATGGTGTCTTTGTAGCGGAAGCGGTAGAAGTACTCCGTCCCCGGCTGCAGGCCACGCGGGTCCACCTTGACGGTGTGGTCGGTAACTGCGGTAGTGCGGGCCGAGCCACTGCGGACAATGTTCGCGAACGCGTCGTCGGTGGCAATCTCCCAGGTCACATCCGCATCTTCACCTTTTTCAGATCCCGGCGCAGCCTCTGGGGACACACTCACGCGGGTCCAGATGATCACCGAATCCGGCAGTGGGTCACCCGAAGCAACGCCGTGCATGAACACCGACCACGGCTTGGGGGCCGGGGCCTTCGGCAAACGCGCCGAGGACAGTGCAGAAGAAGAGGAAGAGGATTGCGCGTGAGCGACTGCTTGCGTTCCGACGGCAGCGGCTGCAGCAGCCGTCGCCGAACCGGCCAGAAAACGACGGCGGGGAAGATTCTGGGAAGTCATGCACTAAGAATCAAGTCCCCGATGAAGAGCTGCAACCGGAGCAGCAGTTCATCGGGGAATGTTCGGCACGAGTTCACGTGCCATTAACCGAGTGAGGATCTAGAGGTTCGGGAACCAGATCGCGATCTCGCGCTCAGCGGATTCCGGCGAGTCGGAGCCGTGCACCACGTTCTCACCGACGGTCAAGGCGAAGTCACCACGGATGGTGCCCGGGGTGGCCTTCTCCACCGGGTGGGTGCCACCGGCGAGCTGACGCCACGCGGCGATTGCAGACTCGCCCTCGACGATGCCAGCGACCAGCGGAGCGGAGGTGATGAAGTCCACGAGCTCACCGAAGAACGGCTTGTCCTTGTGCTCCTCGTAATGCTTCTCAGCGGTCTCGCGGTCAGCGGTACGCAGGTCCATCTCGACGAGCTTGAGGCCCTTGCGCTCGATGCGGGTGATGATCTCGCCGACGTGGCCGTTTGCCACACCGTCGGGCTTAATCAGAATCAGAGTGCGTTCGGTCATGCGTCCCAGCCTACGGGATGACGCTACAGCTCGCGCACCACGGCTGCTGCATCTTCGTAGCTGGTGTTCCGGAACCACAACTGCACCTGGCGGGCCGCCATATCGTGGTTGCCCTCCTTCTTCATGCGCTCAATGGTGGCGCGCTGCTCGCTGTCGAGCTCGATCGACGTGCGCTCCATCTGCCGGTACTTATCTGCCAGGCCGAGCACCAGGAACAGGGCCGCGGCCGCAAGCGCGGCGACGGAAATCCAGGTGGGCAGATCCAGGAACACGCCGACGATAGCGACCAATGAGAACACGGCCGCAAAGATCAAGGAGGCAGCTTGCATGAACCACACCCTACTTCACAGTGTTTTCGCTGGCCCGGCGAGCGTTGAAGCAGCAGAGAAACGTTAACCGTTTCTCACTAGAAAGAAAAAGCGACTTACCTCACATTCAGGGGGCTAATTGTTTTATTATGCGAAGTACTGCCGCGGACCCATCTTTCCCCGCGGCATCCATGCGCGAGACCATTGACTGAAAGGCCAGACTCCATGATCTATTCCAGCCCGTACCCGGACCTTGAGCTGTTCGGCGGCTCCGTCTACGACCTCATCTTCAACGACCTTTCCGGCGATGACGCCCAGCGCACCGCGATCACCGAGCTGACCACCGGCGACACCGTCACGTACGCACAGCTGCAGGAGATGGCAGACGCTATCGCCGGGTATTTGGCTGACCGCGGTATCGGCCCCGGCAACGTGGTCACGCTGCAGATCCCGAACTCCATCAACTTCGCCGCAGCCTTGTTCGGCATTTTCCGCGCCGGGGCCACGGTCAACCCGATCGGCGTGCTGCTGAACGACGCTGACGTGGAGAAGGTGGCCACAATGGCCGGCGCTGACCTGTTCATCGGCGTGGCCGACGTAGGGCATGACAAGCATGTGTGGGATCACGAGTTGGCGGGAATCGTCGAAAAGCGAATGCCTGCACCCGAACTGAGCGTCGATGGCAGCGCGCTCGCGTCAGTGCCGTTCTCCTCCGGCACTACCGGGTTGCCGAAGGGCGTCATGCTCTCCCACAGCAACCTCACGTCGAATGTCTTGCAAGCAGTGTCCATGCTCGAGCGCAACGGCATGGACAAGCACGTCAACACCCTGTCTCCCCTGCCGTTTTCCCACATTTACGGCATGACCGCGCTACTGCTGTCACCGCTGTTGCTGCGCTGGAACGTGCACACCCTGCCCAAGTTCGACCTGGATGTCTTCCTACGTGCACACGGTGAGCACGACATCGAATTCGCCTTCGTAGCTCCCCCGATGGCCGTCGCGCTGGCGAAGCACCCAGCTGTCACTCCCGAAGGCTTCGCGGCGAACAAGGTCATGTTCTCCGGCGCGGCGCCGCTCGATGAGGAAGTCGCGCGCGCCGTCGAACGTCGCCTGAAAACATCGTTTGTGCAGGGTTACGGCATGACGGAGACCTCACCCGCGGTGTGCATTGGCGTCCACGGCGAGACTAACCCCGGCTCCATCGGCTTCCCGGTCCCCAACACCGAGTGCCGCGTCGTGGACATTGAAACACTCGAGGACCTGGAGCAAGGCGAGTCCGGCGAGCTGCTCGTGCGCGGACCGCAAGTCATGCAGGGCTACCTCAACAATGAGGAGGCCACCCGCGAAACATTGCTTGACGGCGGCTGGCTGCGCACCGGCGATGTCGCTCGCGTTGCAGACAACGGCCACGTCTACATCGTCGACCGCGCCAAAGAAGTGATCAAGTACAAGGGCTACCAGGTCGCCCCCGCCGAGCTCGAAGCACTACTGCTCACCCACGAAGCGGTTGCAGACGCCGGGGTGGTCGGCGTCGACCGCGACGGCCTGGAAATCCCACGCGCGTTCGTCGTCCTGCAACAGGGCGCGTCCTTGAGCGAGGAGGAGTTGATGGACTGGGTCGCCGAGCGGGTTACCCCGTACAAGAAGATCCGCGCGGTGACGTTCATCGACCAGATCCCGAAGAATCCGACCGGCAAGATTCTGCGCAAAGAACTTCGCGATATTCCGCTGGAAAGCTAAGGGGTTGATGGGAGCAATCCCACAGTGAATTCGCGCCGGATTCGTTTGATAAATCCTGCGACAAAGGTCACAATTAGGAGTGGAATTGTTTCGCTCCACATTTTTGAGAAAAGAGGGCAAAGATGGCTGACAGCCAGAACCCAGTCCACGAGCTGCTGGATCCGAAAACCGACTACTACCAGGTATTCGCCGACGTCGAAGGCGAAGATCTGGAGTGGTGGAAGAAGGCCCGCGACTTCTGTGACTACGCCCGCCCGTACGTGAACGAGGGTTGGGAGAAGGCCGAATACCAGCTCCACGTCGTCGAAGAAGCCGGTAAGCGCGGCCTGGTCCGCGACGGCATCGACATCGAGGGCGAGCCCCACATGTCCGTACGCGCCGCACGCCTCATGGCGTTCGAGCTCGCGCGTACCGACGCATCCCTCGGCACTGCTTTCGGTGTTCAGGGTGGTCTGGCTATGCAGTCCATCGCCATGTGCGGCTCTGAGGAGCAGAAGGCGAAGTACCTCAAGGCCATGTCCAAGCTGGAGATCCGCGGCGCCTTCGCGCTGACCGAGCCGGACCACGGTTCTGACTCCATCGGCCTGGAGACCACCGCCGAGCGCGACGGCGACGAGTGGGTCATCAACGGTGAGAAGAAGTGGATCGGCCACGGTTCCGTCGGCCACATCGCCGTTGTGTGGGCGCGTGACACCTCCGATGGCCAGGTCAAGGGCTTCATCGTCGACCAGGACCAGGACGGCTACGAGGCTGAGACCATCACGGGCAAGGCGTCCCTGCGCGGCATCCCGCAGGCGCACATCAAGCTCAACAACGTTCGCGTCTCCGAGGACCGTCGCCTGCCAAACGCGAACTCTTTCCGCGACACTGCGAAGGTCTTGGCCGGCACCCGCATCTCCGTGGCATGGGCCTCCCTGGGTCTGGCCACCGACTGCTACGAGAAGGCCCTGGACTACGCGCAGCGCCGCACCCAGTTTGGCCGCCCGCTGGTGAAGAACCAGATCATCCAGCAGCGCCTGGCTGACATGCTGCAGGACCTGACCTCGATGTTTCTGTACTGCCGCCGCCTGCTCGAGCTGGAAGAGTCCGGTGAGATCACCGAGCAGCAGGCCGCCCTGGCCAAGGTCCACTGCACCCGCGCGGCCCGCAAGATCTCCGCTGACGCACGCGACATGTTCGGCGGCGTGGGCATCCTGCTGGAGAACGACGTGGCCCGCCACCACGCCGACATTGAGGCGCTGCACACCTACGAGGGCACCGACACCATGCAGTCCCTCATCGTGGGCAAGTCCATCACCGGCGTCGGCGCTTTCGCTGGCTAGGCCCCTGCCCCCTCTGGTGACTCCCAGCTGCATCGCGACCGGCCCCCGGCGCGGTGCAGCTTTTCTAGCTCTCATTACCTGTTCCACTTGACCGAAGAAGCGAGAAAACTCATGACACAGACAGACGAGAACCTCACCGGCGTTGCCGCCCTGCTGAACCCGAAAACCGACTACTACCAAGTCTTCGCCGATGTCGATGGTGAAGACCTCGAGTGGTGGCAGAAGGCCCGCGAGTTCATGGAGTGGGCCCGCCCCTCCCTCAACGAGTCGTGGGAGAAGGCCGAGTACAACATCCCTGCTGTTGAGGAAGCTGCCCGCCGCGGCCTGGTCACCGACGGCATCGAGATCGACGGCCAGCCCGGGATTTCTATCCGCGCTAACCGCCTGATCCAGATGGAGCTGGCGCGTACCGACGCGTCTACCGCCACCGCCCACATCGTGCAGTCCGGCCTGGCCATGCGTTCCATCTCCGAGTGCGGTTCCGAGGATCAGAAGGCTAAGTACCTGGGCCCGATGTCGCGGATGGAGATTCGCGGCGGCTTCGCCCTGACCGAGCCCGACCACGGCTCTGATTCGATCGGCCTGGAGACCTCCGCGCGCCGTGAGGGCGACGAGTGGGTCATCAACGGCGAGAAGAAGTGGATCGGCCACGGCTCCGTCGGCCACATCACGGTCGTGTGGGCCCGCGACGAGGAAGACGGCGAGGTCAAGGGCTTCATCGTCGACCAGGACCAGGAGGGCTACTCCGCCGAGACCATCACGGGCAAAGCATCCCTGCGCGGCATCCCCCAGGCGCACATCAAGCTTAACGACGTCCGCGTCTCCGACGACCGCCGCCTTCCCAACTCCCACACCTTCCGGGACACTGCCCGCGTGCTCACCGGCACCCGTATCGCGGTGGCCTGGGTCGCGCTCGGCATGGCGATCGACTGCTACGAAAAGGCCCTCGACTACGCCCAGCGCCGCGTGCAGTTCGGCCGCCCGCTGGTGAAGAACCAGATCATCCAGCAGCGCCTGGCCGACATGCTGCAGGAAATCACCTCCATGGCGCTCTACTGCCGCCGCCTGCTCGAGCTCGAGGAAGCCGGCGAGCTCAACGAGAAGCAAGCCGCCCTGGCCAAGGTCCACAACACCCGCGGCGCCCGCAAGGTCTCTGCCGACGCACGCGACATGTTCGGCGGCGTGGGCATCCTGCTGGAGAACGACGTCGCGCGCCACCACGCCGACATCGAGTCCCTCCACACCTACGAAGGCACAGACACGATGCAGTCCCTCATCGTGGGCAAGTCCATCACGGGTGTCAGCGCCTACCGCTCCTAGTCGGAAGGGGCGTGGCACCTGGCCAGCCCTCCCCTGCTGGCCCGTCCCGGCCCCTAATCCTCGAACAGTAGCGCTCGGAACGGGCCCTTAGTCGAGCTCGACTTCCAAGAGTGTCCCGTCCCGGTCCGCCACAACGGTGACCGGGTGACCACCGAAGAGATCACCGTCGTCGAATTCGATAAGTATCTCGCCTTTCTCCGGGACGATCACGCTCGTCGGGCGGAAACGCCTAGCGACGTCCCGCACTCTCCATTCCCGCGCGGGAGTGCGGCGGCCCTCAGCTTCGGCGACATCGTGGCGCCATTCGTTTGCCCTGGGCAGGGCCTCAGTGGCGGCGAACTTGCGGGCATCCTTGAGAAACTTTCGCGTGATAACGCGGTTCAGAACGTGCACGGCTGATGCGAACCGTTCTTCGTGCTGAGTCAGCCCCTGAGAGAGTGGATCCGGATCCTCATAGGGGATGCTGACATTGACACCGAGTGATTTTGCGTGCCCTTCGAACGAGCCAACGAAGCCTCGTTGAATGGTCAATTGGCCAAGCTTTGTATTGATCACCCCATTCTTGGCCGCACCTGTGGCGATGTCCTCCAGCTCCGGATCCGATTGAAGAGAGATCACGTCCCACACCGAGAAGAGAAGCGCGGTCCCTTGCGCCCGATACTTGGAGAAAGGAGACAATGCCCCTTTCGCCCGGTACACCGTGAATGGTTTCAAATCTGCCATTTCACCGGGATCGAATGACATCTTCCCGTTCTTCGTGCGATTAACCTGCGGGTATGCGATGTTGATCTCACCTGTGTGCACCGCACCATCCGGAAGCGTTCGCACAACGAGACCATCCACATGCTCAAGTTTGACGCTAACGCTGTCCTCACCGAGAAAGTTGTTTCGGGCTCCCCGCGCAGGCACCTCAGTGAGAACGAAGAGGAACTCCAGTTCATCCCCCTTCAACAGTGATTTCACGGCAGGTTCATTCGGGAATTCGCTGTAGAAGGAGAGCATGGCGCCGATTTTAACCGCGGCGGTTCAGTACCGAGTCGGTGTGACCGTCGGCAAGCTTCTTTGGCTAGTGGAACTGGCTTGCTGCATTTATCCCAGCGGTCTTCAAGGGAACGCGGCTAGGCTCGGCGAGAGTTCTCGCTTCCGTGTTTCTGAGAGGAATTCGTCATGAACTCAATCGGCAACCCCGCTCCTCTTCCCGCAGACCGCATCGGCCTGGGTTGCATGGGCTTCAGTTGGGGTTACAGCAGACCTGGCCAGCTGGACGACAATGCAAGCGTAAACACCATACGTGAAGCCTTCGATGCTGGAATCAGGCACTTCGATACCAGCGACATGTACGGAGCCGGCCACAATGAAGAACTCGTAGGCAAGGCCTTTGCAAACAACTCGGATGTCTACATCGCTACGAAGGGCGGCATCGTCGTCGACAGTGTCGAACCCTTGCAGATGCATGTTGATGGTTCCACCCAGTACCTCCGCGATGCCCTCGACGCGTCCCTGCGCCGGTTGAATCGTGAACATGTGGACCTGTACTACCTGCACCGCCTCGATGGAACCATTCCGGTGCAGGAACAAGTTCAGGTGCTTGCCGACGCTCAAGCCGCCGGGAAAATCCGCAATATCGGAGTGAGCGAACCGACCTACGACCAGTTAGTCGCTGCTTCCGAGGTAGTCACCATCGACGCGGTCCAATCTGAACTCTCAGTCTGGACCCGCGACCCGCTGAAAGACCAGCCCTCTGAGCACGCAGACAGCAAGACCAACGTCCTGCAGTGGTGTGAAGACAACGGGGCGTCTTTGGTGGCCTTCTCCCCGCTCGGCCGCGGTTACCTCACCGGCACGTTGAACACGTCCGAACTCATGGAGGGCGATTTCCGTAGTTGGATGCCACGTTTTACCCCGGACGCGCAGGAACGCAATGCTGTCATCCTTGAAACTCTTCAGCGCATCGCGGAAAAACACGGAGTGGCAACATCCCAGGTCGCTCTTGCCTGGGTGCTCAGCGTCAGCCCAGCGGTGAAAGCGATTCCAGGTAGCCGAAGCATTGCCCACATCGTCTCGAACTATGAAGCAGCGAACGTGCAGCTCGACGCCGATGACATCGCGGCGATCAATGACTTGCCCGAGCCAACCGAATCCCGGTACTGATGCCCCCTCAAGATTCGGTTGACTGTCTCATTGTCATCGATGCCCAAGAGTGGATTCTTGATCTCTGCGAGAATCAGTCCGTTCGCTCCAACCTCATCAGAAAGATTGCGGACACAGTTGATACCGCGCGCAACCACGGGACGGATGTGCTGTGGATCCAGTTCCGCACAATGGATGACTCTGACGGCGGCCCGCTCGGTAAAGCGCGTCTCTTGCCGGAATGCGGTTACCGGGAATCTGACCCCATCATCACCAAGTTCGGGATCGACGCCTTCTCAGACACCTCCCTGGACCAGGAATTGGGAGCCCGACAAACCGGACGCATTGCACTCGCTGGGTTCTCGACAGCTCACGCCGTGCTCGCTACCGCCTCCACGGCAGTGCGCTTGGGATATGAAGTGATCGTTTACGGTTCTGCCTGCAGTGCCCCGACAAAAGGCGAACACGAGCACGCGCTACAGCAATTGTCCAAAATAGACTCAGTGACCGTTCTTTGACCTTGTAGAAGTGGCGCACCTACGAAGGATGCAGGTAAACAGCCACATCGTTGAACATCCCGGGGTTAAGTAGCAGAAGAGGATGCGGACGTTTTTTGGACAGTTTCAATCTCACGCTACATTGACTTTTCGGTATTCGGCAATGCTCAAACCAT
>NZ_JAGPYY010000008.1:0-111544 GCF_024454075.1 Corynebacterium sp. CCUG 71335 | reverse complement strand
AGACGCCTACTATCAACAATCACACGCCCACCCGTTGGGCGTTCAATAAGCGGAACGAAAACCAGGACGCTTCATGTCGATAAGCTGGCGGCGCGCAAACCGGAATCCTCAATCTGCCCGTCCGATGTCGCACGCGACCACGGCGATGACTGGCGCGACCTGATGGACGACGTGCGCGCGGCTGCGGCTGAGCTCGCCGCTGCGGGCACGGTGATCATCACCCAGGGCGACCGCGAAGTCGACATGGCCGCGGCGAAAGGCCCGATCCGCATCCGCCGCGGCCCGAAGTGGCAGGATTGACCCCATGGAATTCAAGGACATGATGGCCCCGCCGCCCGTGCAGCTACCGGACGACCCCGCTGCAGGCAACGACTTGTTTAACGACGACACCGCGCTTACCCACCCCGACTCCCCCAGCGTCTGGGCCGCCCGCGCCCGCCGCGAACTCGATGGCGGTGACGTGCTCGTGGCGTATGCCTACGCGCGCACCGGCTACCACCGTTCGCTGGACCGTCTGCGCGCCAACGGGTGGAAGGGTTGGGGCCCGGTGCCCTACTCCCACGAACCCAACCGCGGCGTTCTCGAATCGATCGCAATGCTGGCCTTGACCTCTCAGGCCATCGGTGACAACGCGGAGTACGACCGGTGCCGCCAGATGCTGTCGGATGCGGATCCGGCGGCCGTCGAAAAGCTGCTGTAAGCCGCTTTTACTTGGTGGTGTCTTCAGCGCTGTCGACGCTCACAGCGTCCTCGGCGCCCTTTTCCTCATCCACCAGATCAGTCGTGTTCTGAGCGATGCGGACCACCGACACGAGAGCCTCCAGGCCGACGCGAATGAGGATGATCTGCAGCAGCGTCGCCAGCGTGCCGAAAATCAGCCAGCCGAACAGGAACATGATGCCGGTGCCTGCGCCCGCCTGGAAGCCCGAGAAGGACGCGATCAGGCCCACAACCCAGCCGACGACAGAGGCTGCCAACAGCACGATGTAGATGATCTTCACGAAGTCGATCGTGATGAACTCGCGGAAGCTGAAGTCGAACAACGAGCTGAAGAAGCCCTTGCCCTTCTCCTGCGGGACCTTGTCGAACTGCTGCATTTGGTCGAACTGCTGCTGTTCAAACTGCTGCTGCTGGCCGTACGGCTGGTTAGCACCGTACGGTTGGTCAGCGCCGTAGGCCTGGTTGGAGCTGCGGATCTCGTAGGCCTGCTCGGAGCTGAGGAACTGGCCACCGAACTGCGCCTGGGACTGTGCCTGCTGGCCCTGCTGGGGCTGGCCGAAGTTGCTCGGCTGCTGCCCGAACTGATTGCCCGGCTGGTTCGTCTGCGTCGACTGTGCCGGTTGACCCGGCTGCCCAGGCTGGCCTGCCGGCGTGCCGTACGACGACGGGTACTGGTTACCGTAGGACTGCGGAGCGCTGGAAGAAGCGCTCGTACCGGCCCAATTGCCTGCGGGCTCAGCAGACTGGCCGTACTGGTAGGTGCCGGCGTGCGTGCCAGAACCCATGGAGCCAGCCGAACCGGTGGCGCCTGCAGAACCTGCAGAGCCGGTGGTGCCAGCAGCACCCGCGGAACCAGTGGTGCCGCTGGTGTTTCCTGCACTTGCCGAACCAGCGCTGTAGGCCGTAGAGCCCTGGGACGACGAGTAACCCCCTGTCGAAGCAGAACCGGCGGCACCTTCGCGGTTCGTGGAGATCACCGTGGTGTCCGGGTGGGAACTATCGGACGTGCCGGCAGCGGCACCAGGCTTCCTGCGCGAAGACGGGACGGAGGATTCGACGTAGCCGGAGTACGGCGTAGAGCCGGGCGCCGAATCAGAGCCGGTGTTGTCAGAGCGGGAACCGGGTTTGGTGGTGTCGAAGCCGGATGATCCGTACTCGTTGGCGTTGGGGTTGATGGGCTCGTTTGAGTTCGGCTTATTCGGTGTAGACATTGCTAGGTCCTTCTCGGTTCGTGGCTACTTGAACGTCTGTAGTTTAACTATCTTCTGCAAAATTTCCACGGGTCGCTGCGGGGGTGACGGTGCCCGGAGTGGGGTGAGTGGAGTGCACCGCGCCACTGGAAAAGATGCAACACATGACCCTGTGTGGTGACTGTCACTACTGTGTAGTAAAGCTGGCCCCCGGTCACAGGGAGCTGGTTCTTGCAAATTTTGATCTACTTTCTTAAGGAGTCACGGTGACCACCACCGCTTCTCTCTCAGCTGGTGTCGGCGGTTCGCATCCCGGTCCTTCCGGTGAATCGCAAACCGACGATGCATTGAACGAAAAAGGTTTTGCCCGGGTGAACAAGCCCGTATTCATCACCTCGGGCGTGCTCATTGTCGGGTTTGTTCTCTGGTCGGCGTTCTTCCCGGGCCAGGCAGAAAAAGTGATCTTCGGGTCAATGGACTGGATCGGGGCGAACTTGGGGTGGTACTACGTGCTCACCGCCGGTCTCATCGTGCTGTTCGTGCTCGTTGTCGCACTGAGCAGATTCGGTGATATCCGCATGGGCCCGGACCATTCGCGGCCACAGTACAGCCTGTTTACATGGGCATCGATGCTGTTCGCAGCCGGGATTGGCGTGGACTTGATGTTCTTCGCCATCGCGGGCCCAGCGACGAACTTCGCCACTCCCCCAGATGTCGCCCCGATGTCGGACGAGGCCGCCCGCATGGCCCCGATCTGGACGATCTTCCACTACGGCGTGCCGGGGTGGTCCATGTATGCGCTCATGGGCGTGGCGTTGGGTTTGGCAGCCTACCGCTACCACCTGCCGTTGTCGCTGCGCTCGGCTATTGCGCCGCTGTTCGGCAAGCGCGTCAAGGGCGCTGCCGGTGACGCGGTGGATGTCACCGCCACGATCGGCACGATCTTCGGTATCGCGACTTCTCTCGGTATTGGTGTGGTCTTCCTCAACTACGGTTTGTCGTCGCTATTCGGCATTCCGAACAACATCACTGTGTGGACGGCACTGATTGTCGTCTCTGTGGCGATCTCCATCGTCTCCTCGGTGTCTGGCGTCGACAAAGGCATCCGGTTCCTCTCGGAACTCAACGTCTACTTAGCGCTGGGCATGCTGGCGTGGATCCTCATCACCGGGCAGACGGCGACATTGCTCACGCAGTTAGTGCAAAACGTCGGCGACTCGATCTCCCGTTTCCCCGGCATGCTGCTGGAAACCTTCGGTTACACCGCCGGCATGAGCGACTACCCGGCCGGGCAGTGGCTGCAGGACTGGACCCTGTTCTTCTGGGCCTGGTGGATCGCCTGGACTCCGTTTGTCGGGCTCTTCCTCACCCGCATCTCCCGCGGCCGCACGCTACGCGAGTTCATTCTCGGTGTGCTGCTTGTGCCGCCGGGGTTCATTGTGCTGGTCATTTCTATCTTCGGTAATTCCGCGCTGCGTTTCTTCCGTGACGGCGACAACGACTTCCTGAATGAGGCGCTGGAAGTGCCAGAATCCGGTTTCTACAACCTGCTGCAGCAATACCCGGGTGCCACGTTCCTCATCGGGCTCGCCGTTATCGTCGGGCTGCTGTTCTACATCACGTCGGCCGACTCCGGTTCGTTGGTGATGGCGAACATGACCTCGCACGCGACGAAAGGAGATTCTGACGGTGCTCCGTGGCTGCGCATTGTGTGGGCTGTCATCATCGGTGTGCTCACTCTCGCGATGCTGCTTATCGACGGTGTGTACACCCTCCAAGCAGCCACCGTCCTTATCGGACTGCCCTTTTCGGTCGTGATGTACCTACTCATGGCTTCCGTGATGAAGGTGCTGCGCGCGGAGAAGTGGGCGATGGAATCCCAGGAGCGTGCACTGGCATCGCGGGCCGCGGCACCTGCCGGCACCGGGGAAGACTCGAAATACTGGAAGAAGCGGCTCGCCCGCCACATATCGTGGCCAACAAGCGATCAAGCCAGGGACTTCATTGGCTCCACCGCCCAGCCCGCGCTGCGTGAGGTCTATCTGGAGATGCGCAACATGGGCCTGGATGCGACCTTCATTGAGGGGGTAGATGAGGAAAATCAGCTTCCGTTCATCGACTTGAACGTCAAATTCGATGAGCAGGACGATTTCAAATACCAGCTATGCCCCGTTGCCTACGAGATGCCGGGTTATGCCGTCGGCGCGGAAGACGACCAAGACTTCTTCTACCGCGTAGAGGTCTTCGACGCCCGCGGCACCCGCGGCCACAATGTCATGGGGTACACCTCAGACCAGCTGATTTCTGATGTCTTGAATTACTACGACCAACACCGTCTCTACATGGACATGGCCGGAGACGACTTCGGAACCGTCATCGCTGATACCACCGTCGCTGCACCGACCACGTGGGAGGATGCCGGAGCATCGGCCCCGGAGGCGGACACGCAAGGATCTGTACCCTCGGGAACGTATCCACAGTAGAGAGCGCAAGAGACAGCCCTCTAGAAATTAAGGATCGAAAGGACACGGCATATGCCGGAAACTGCAACTTTGTTCATTGACGGACAATGGGTGGCCGCTTCTAACGGGGCGACGCGCACAATCATCTGCCCCGCCGACGGTTCCGAGGTCGGTGTGGTGTCGGAAGGCACCTCGGACGACGCCAACCGTGCAGTTGAGGCTGCCCGCGCAGCCTTCGACAAGGGTGAATGGCGTAACACGCCCGCTTCGGAACGCGGTGATTTCCTGATTCGGGTGGCCGAGGAAATTGAACGACGCAAAGCGGACTTCGCCAAGGCGGAGGCTCTCGACACGGGCAAGCGCCTCGTGGAGGCCGAGGGCGACATGGACGACATTGCCGGCTGCTTCCGTTACTTCGGCAAGATCGCAGACTCCAACCCCGGCAGGCTGGTGGATGCCGGAGACGACTCCGTGATCGACCGCGTCGTGTACGAGCCCATCGGAGTGTGCGGCATGATCACCCCGTGGAACTTCCCGCTGTTGCAGGCTGCGTGGAAGATCGCTCCGGCCCTGGCAACCGGTAACTCCTTCGTGATCAAGCCGTCGGAGCTGACCCCGCACACGACGCTGCTCATCGCGGAGGTGCTCGATGACCTCGGCCTGCCGAAGGGTGTGGCCAATGTTGTCACCGGTGACGGTGCCAACGTTGGTTCCGTGCTCTCCTCCCACCCAGAGATCAACTTGGTGTCTTTCACGGGCGGGCTGGAGACGGGCCGGATCATCGCCAAGACAGCCGCGGAGGGCGTGAAGAAGGTCGCTCTTGAGCTCGGCGGGAAGAACCCCAACGTCATTTTCGCCGACGCCGACTACGACGCAGCGTTGGATAACGCGCTCAACGCCGGATTCATGGATTCCGGCCTGGTGTGCTCCGCGGGCACGCGCCTCGTGATCCACGAGTCGATCGCGGAAAAGTTCGTCGATGACCTCGTCGGGCGCGCGAAGGACATCGTCATGGGCGGCCCCTTCGACGAGCGTGCTGAAACCGGCCCGCTGCTTTCGAAGGAGCACCGCGACAAGGTCACCGACTATGTTCAGCGCGGCATCGATGCCGGTGCGCGGCTGCGCTGCGGCGGCGACTGGGGCGGCCCAGAACACGAAAACGGCTACTTCTACTCCCCCACCGTTCTGGACCAGTGCGCCAGCGACAACCCCGCCGTGCAGGAGGAAGGCTTCGGCCCGGTCATCACCGTGGAGACCTTCAGCACGGAAGAAGAGGCCGTCGCGATTGCCAACGACACCGACTATGGTCTTGCCGGCGCAGTCTGGACCTCTGACATGGGCATTGCCAACCGCGTTTCCCGTGCCCTGCAGCACGGCACCATCTGGATCAACGACTACCACCCCTACATCCCGCAGGCGGAGTGGGGCGGATTCAAAATGTCCGGCATCGGCCGCGAGCTCGGTGTCGCCGGCCTGGAGGAGTACACGCAGGCAAAGCACATCTATCACAACACTGAACCTGCTGTGACCGGCTGGTTCCCCAACAAGCAGAACTAGAAGGAGACCCCACCTATGAACCTGTCTGACGCACGCGAATCCTACGACTACATCGTCATCGGCGGCGGTTCCTCCGGAGCGGCTGTCGCCTCCCGTCTGTCGGAGAACCCGGATGTCACCGTCGCACTGCTCGAAGCCGGCCCCGACGACCGCGAGCACGACGAGGTGCTCAGCCTGAAGCGTTGGCCGGAGCTGCTCGAATCCGGCCTGGACTGGGACTACCCGATTGAGGAGCAGGAGAACGGCAATTCCTTTATGCGCCACGCCCGCGCGAAGGTGTTGGGCGGCTGCTCCTCCCACAACTCCTGCATCGCGTTCCACCCGCCGGCTGAAGACATGGAGATCTGGGAGAAGCTCGGCGCTAACGGCTGGACCCCGGAGAACATCACGCCGCTGATCAAGAAGATGGAGACTAATTCCCGCGACGGCGAGCAGTACGGCCACGATGGCCCCGTGCAGCTCATGGATGTTCCGCAGAATGACCCGGTGGGGGTTGCCGTACTCGATGCCTGCGAGGAGGCGGGGCTGCCGCGCAAGCCGTTCAACACCGGTGAGACGGTCACCCACGGCGCGAACTTCTTCCAGATCAACTCCCACGCCGACAACACCCGCGGCTCCTCTGCGGTCTCCTACCTGCACCCGAACGAGGACCGGGAGAACCTGGACATCATCACCCGCGCCTGGGTCACGCGCATCCTCTTCAGCGACGACAACACCGCCACCGGTGTCGAACTGCTTGCCGACGTGTTCAACCGCAAGACCACGATCACCGCGAACAAGGAGATCATCGTCAGCGCCGGCGCGATCAACACCCCGCAGTTGCTCATGCTCTCTGGCATCGGGCCGCGCGAGCACTTGGAAGAGTTCGGCATCGATGTGCTTGTCGACGCCCCTGGTGTCGGCGAGAACCTCCAGGACCACCCGGAAGCTGTCATCCAGTTCGAGTCCAACGTGCCGATGGTGCGCGACTCGACCCAGTGGTGGGAGATCGGCATCTTCACCCAGATCGAGGGCGACACCGACCTACCGGACCTGATGATGCACTACGGGTGCACCCCATTTGACATGCACACCGCACGCCAGGGTTACCCGCAGGCCGACGAAGCGTTCGCGCTGACACCGAACGTCTGCCACGCCCGCTCCCGCGGCACGGTAAAGCTGCGCTCCAACGACTACCGCGACAAGCCGAAGGTCGATCCGCGCTACTTCACGGATGAAGAGGGCTACGACATGCACATCGCCGTCGAGGGCATCAAGCTGGCCCGCAAGATCGCGGCGCAGCCGGCCCTGAAGGACGTTGTAAAGCGCGAGCTGTCCCCCGGCCCGGAGGCGCAGACGGACGAGGAGATCGCGGACTACATCCGCAAGACCCACAACACCGTCTACCACCCGGTGGGAACAGTACGTATGGGCTCTGCGGATGACCCGATGTCGCCGGTCGACCCAGAGCTGCGCGTCAAGGGCACAAAGAACTTGCGTGTCGCCGACGCATCCGTGATGCCGCAGATCGTGGCAGTCAACCCGAACATCACCTGCTACATCATCGGCGAGAGGGCCGCCCAGCTGATCGCCGGCGAGTAATCCTCCCGGCCGTCACACCGGCCCCAGCAACGAAAAGCTCCCCGCCTGGACCAGGCGGGGAGCTTTTACGTCGATAAGCGCGCGTTTAAGCGTTCTTCTCTTCGACGCGCTTGATGGCCTCGTCAGCGACCATCTCCTGGATGCCCATGTCCAGCTCAGAGGTGAAGCCGACGCAGGAGCAGTTGATCTCGCCGAGGACGTAGGTGTCCTCACCGGTCTCGTCATCGTCGGCGAGCATGAAGTCGGCGGTCCAGATCAGCGGGATGTTGTCGCCGCCGAGGTTCTCGGCGATGACCGGGCGGGCCTCGGCGAACATGTCGACGAGCTCCTGCCACTCCTCCGGCTTCTGGTAGGTGTACTTTGCGCCGGAGAACAGGGTCGCGGAGAAAGCGTCGCCGCCCTCAGCCGGCTTTTTGTGCACGACGAAGACCGGGTGCGGGCCGACGAGCAGGATGCGGATCTCGCCCTCGACGATGCGCGGCATGAAGCGCATGTCCACGAGCATGCCGTTGTCGCCGATGATGTACTGGTCGCAGAAGTCCATGAACTCGCCCAGCTCGCGCTCCTCGGTGTGGTTGTCCACAGCCTCGGTGCACTTGAGCTTGGTGTCTAGCGGCAGCGCGGTGCCCGGCTCGACAGACTCTGCCAGGGACTCGTCGGCGAGGCGGACGCGCCAGATGCCGGAGCCGGTGGAGCCGCGGTTCTGCTTCAGCACGCGCTCGCCGTAGGAAAGGGAAGTCGGGAAGGTCTCGTGGAAGGACTCGACGTCGTAGTAAGCCGCGGTGTCCTCCGGGACGAGGTCGGTCTTGTTCAGCTTGACCAGGGCGTCCTTCGCGCCGTAGGAGATCATCTCTGCCGGGGTGGACATGCCCACCAGGCCAGCCTCGGACAGGCGGGTCAGCAGGTCGAAGTAACCCTTCTCACCGCCGGGGATGTTGCCCGGGTTGACGCGGGAGATGTAGCCGTCGAAGTTCTCGGAAACGTAGTTGAAGATGTCGTCGGACCACTCGGGGCGGAAGAAGACGACCTCGGAGTGCCAGCCCTTGTCCTTGATGGAGTTGACAATCGGCATGGTGTCGCGACGGTGACCGTCGAAGTACTTGTCAGAACCGCCCTCAACCTCGAAGACGACGATAGCCTTGTGCACGTGAGTTCCCTTTCGATCAGTGCTTGTACTCTGCGGACCTCCACCAGGTAAAGGGTGATCCGCACCTGAGATTAAGCCCTTTTTCAGGTCGTCGCTCGGCGAGTGACGGAGATAGTAATTAACTTCACACCGGGTGTGCATCACACTAAATGCGCTCGGCAGGAATGGTTGACGGGTAAGGTTAGGCAGTGACCGTTTCCACGCCGTAGAGGAATCTCGCATGGCCATAGAATTTGACCCGTTTCCGCAGTTCCAGGACTTTGCCCACCCGGAGAAGTTCGTCTCCGCGTCGTGGCTGTCGGCCCGCCTGGGGGTCGACGGTTTGCGGGTGGTGGAGTCGGACGAGGACGCGTTCCTCTACGACATCGGGCACATCCCCGGGGCGGTGCGCATTGACTGGCACCGCGACTTGAACGATCCGGTGCAGCGCGACTTCATCGACGGGGAAGCCTTTGCCGCGCTGATGGATGCCCGCGGCATCAGCCGCGATGACACGGTGGTGGTCTACGGCGACCGCAACAACTGGTGGGCCGCCTACACCACGTGGGTGTTTGAGCTGTTCGGCCACCCCGACGTGCGCCTACTCGATGGCGGGCGCGACGCGTGGATGGGCGAAGAACGCGACACCTCCTTCGCTGTGCCCGAGTACCCGGCGCAGGGCTACCCCGTGGTCGAGCGCGACGACAGCACGTGGCGCAGCTTCGTGGAGCACGTCCGCTCGCGGCCCGAGGACACATTGCTTATCGACGTCCGCGGCCCCGAATACTTCGCCGGCGCCGAGGTTGAAGTAGCCCCGGACTCCAACTGCGCCTCCCCTGTGTTGCGCCACGGCCACATTCCGGGTGCAGTGAACCACCCGTGGGGTGACTCCGTCCACCCCAACGGGCGCGTGAAAGACCGCGAGTCCATCGCCGCCGCCTACACCGATGTGCCCGCCGGCGCTCCGGTGATCACCTACTGCAGTGCCGGCCAGTCCGCCGCCCACACCTGGTACATCCTCCGCCACGTGCTGGGCGTGGAGAACGTCTCGCTTTACGACGGATCCTGGTACGAATGGGGCAACATGGTCCGCATGCCGATTGAGCGGGACACAGAGTAAGCGGCTGCTTGGGGTGCGGGGGAAACGTCGATAAGCGTTTTTGCGATTAGTCATCCGTAACTGCCCGGTTGAAGTTCAGCTGTGCTTGCGCTGTGCTTTACCCTTGGCGATAACTGTCTGTACACCCGGCTAGAAGGAAGATCCCCGTGACAATCTCGAAGGTTCTCATTGCCAACCGTGGCGAAATCGCCGTGCGCGTGATCCGCGCCGCGAAAGACGCCGGCATCGCATCCGTCGCTGTCTACGCGGAGCCGGACGCGGATGCCCCGTTCGTGGGCCTGGCTGATGAGGCGTTCGCGCTCGGCGGGGCCACCGCCGCCGATTCCTACCTGAGCTTCGACCGGATCATTGGCGCCGCCCAGGCCTCCGGTGCGGACGCGATCCACCCCGGGTACGGTTTCCTGTCCGAAAACGCCGATTTCGCCCGCCGCGTTATCGACGAAGGCTTCACCTGGATCGGCCCCTCGCCCGAGGCCATCGCGCTGCTGGGCGACAAGGTCGAGGCCCGCCGGATCGCCGAGAAGGTCGGCGCGCCGATGGCACCGGGCACTAAAGAGCCGGTCAGCTCGGTCGACGAGGTTCTCGCGTTTGCCGACGAACACGGCCTGCCCATCGCCATCAAGGCCGCATTCGGTGGCGGCGGCCGCGGCATGAAGGTCGCCCACACCCGAGAAGAGATCCCCGAGCTGTTCGAGTCCGCCACGCGCGAGGCCGTCGCAGCGTTCGGCCGCGGCGAGTGCTTCGTCGAGCGCTACCTCGACCGCGCCCGCCACGTCGAAGCCCAGGTGCTTGCCGACGTTCACGGCAACGTCATCGTCGCCGGCACCCGCGACTGCACCCTGCAGCGCCGCTTCCAGAAGCTCGTCGAGGAGGCCCCTGCGCCGTTCCTCACCGACGAGCAGCGCGCGTCCATTCACGACTCGGCGAAGGCGATTGTCAAGGAGGCCGGCTATTACGGTGCCGGCACCGTCGAATACCTGGTCAGCCCTGCCGACGAGCAGAACCCGGAGGGCATCATCTCCTTCCTGGAGGTCAACACCCGCCTGCAGGTCGAGCACCCCGTCACCGAGGAGACCGCAGGCATCGACCTCGTGCGCGAGCAGTTCCGCATTGCTGACGGCGAAACCCTGCGCCTGACTGAAGATCCGGAGCCACGCGGCCACGCCATCGAGTTCCGCATCAACGGCGAAGACCCCGGCATGAACTTCATGCCCGCGCCGGGCACCATCACCCGCTACAGCGAGCCGACCGGCACCGGTGTCCGCGTCGATTCCGGTGTGCGCCAAGGCAACATCGTCGGCGGCCAGTTCGACTCCATGCTGGCCAAGCTCATCGTCACCGGCGAGACCCGCACCGAAGCCATCGAACGCGCCCGCCGCGCCCTGGACGAGTACGTCGTCGACGGCCTGCCCACCGTCATCCCCTTCCACCAGGCCGTGCTGAACGACCCCGCGTTTGCCGGTGACGAGAACGGCTTCTCCGTGTACACCCGCTGGATCGAAGAGGAATTCACCAACACCATCCCCGCGTACCAGGACGCCGACGACGATGTGGACGTTGCCGATTCTGAATCGGCAACCCGCACGTACGCCGTCGAGATCGACGGCCGGCGCATCGAAGTCGCCCTGCCCGCCTCCCTAGTCATCGGCAACGGGTCGAAGCGCAAGGCGAAGAAACGCCGCTCATCCGGCGCGGCTGTGTCCGGGGATGCGGTTCCGGCGCCGATGCAAGGGACCGTCGTCAAGGTGAACGTCGCAGACGGCGACACGGTCGCAGAAGGCGACATCCTGCTCGTGCTCGAAGCCATGAAGATGGAAAACCCCGTCAAGGCCCACAAGGCCGGCACCGTCAAGGGCCTCGCCGTGGAGCAAGGCGAACAGGTGAACAAGACCGCCGTGCTCATGGAGATCCGCTAACCGATCACCTACCCCCGGGCGTATCCGGATCATTCAAACCGCCCAGTTCGAGCTGCCTTGTGGGCTATCTTGAATGGACACTAGTTTCCTGTTTGAAAGGCCTGAGAATGAAGCTCTCCATTTCTCTTAAGTCCGGGGCAGCACTGTGCGCCATCGCGTTGACCTCCGTCAGCCTTGTCGCTTGCTCGGACGACTCGAACTCCGGGCAGAACGCTGGTGCCACCAAGTCCGACGAGGACCGCGGCCCCATCACCTTCGCCATGGGCCGCAACGACACCGACAAGCTCACTCCCATCATCGAGAAGTGGAACGAGGAGCACCCTGACGAGGAAGTCACCCTCAAGGAACTCGCCGGTGAAGCCGATGACCAGCGCGACACCCTGGTCCAGTCACTCCAAGCCGGCAACTCCGACTACGACGTCATGGCCCTCGACGTTGTGTGGACCGCAGACTTCGCAGCGAACCAATGGCTCGTGCCTTTGGAAGGCGACTTCGCAGTGGACACCTCCAAGCTGCTGCAGCCCACGGTGGAGTCCGCCACCTACAACGGCACCCTCTACGCACTGCCGCAGAACACTAATGGCCAGCTGCTGTTCCGCAACGTGGACAAAATCGACTCGAAGCCGGACACATTCGCCGACATCACCTCCGCCTGCGAGGCAGTTGAAGGTGACTGCCTGACCACCCAGCTCAAGCAATACGAAGGCCTCACCGTGAACACGGTCGGCTTCATGAACGGCTGGGGCGGCGAGGTGCTCGACAGCAACGGCGAACCCACAGTTGAATCGGACGAAGCAAAGGCAGGCTTGGAAGCGCTGGTGAATGCCTACAAGGACGGCACAATCTCCAAGAACTCCACCTCCGCCACGGAAGAAGAGACCAACATCGCCTTCACCGAAGGCACGACTGCTCTGGCCATCAACTGGCCGTACATGTACGCCAACGCCAAAGAAAACGGCATCAACTTCGAGGTCCAGCCGCTCGTCGGCGCAGACGGAGTGGGCACGTCCACCCTGGGCGGCTACAACAACGGAATCAACGTCAACTCGCAGCACAAGGCCACCGCGCACGACTTCATCCAGTTCATCATCAACGAGGAAAACCAGCGCTCCTTCGCAGAAGCATCCTTCCCGCCGGTGCTGGCATCCGTCTACGACGACCCAGACCTTATTGAGCAGCAACCCTACCTGCCTGCCCTGAAAGAATCCCTGGAGAACGCCAAGCCGCGACCGGTGTCCCCGTTCTACCCAGCCATCTCGAAGGCAATCCAGGACAACGCCTACGCCGCCCTGAACGGCAACAAGAACGTAGACGAAGCCACCAAGGACATGGCCGCAGCTATCAAGCAAGCACAGTAGGAGTCTCCATGGGGCGTGCGACTGTTCGCAGCGCGCACTGTCAACGTGACAGACAGCGCGGGCGTGGGCTGAGCCACGTTGACTTCGAATCAGCTCCCTAGACTAACGCCTGCAACGGATTGCCCCCGTTGCGGGCGTTCGCCCGTTCTTCTTTCTCACCAGCCAACGCATGAAGGGTCAATCCCCGATGAGCACCCCGATCAACGCTAGCGCCGCGTCGTCGACGACTACGCGGACGCCCGACCGAACCAGTTCCACCGCCGCGCCTGATCCGCGTCAACGCCGTGGCCGCAGCACCTCCCCCGACGCGCAGCGAGCATACCTGCTCATTGCGCCAGCAATGCTGTTTCTCGCCGTCGTCATCGGCTATCCGATTGTGCGGGCGATCTGGTTGTCCTTCCAATCCAACCGGCACCTCGATCCAGCAACAGGAGTCTTCGTCGAAGGCGGATTCGCCGGGTTAGACAACTACCTCTACTGGATCAACAACCAATGCATGACTCCCTCCGGCACCGTCGGTGACTGCCCGCCGGGCGTGCTGTCCACCGACTTTTGGCCTGCCGTGGGTGTCACGTTGTTCTTCACCGTGGTCACCGTTTCGCTCGAAGTCGTGTTGGGCATGATCATGGCGCTGATCATGAACCACCCCTCCCGGATCCGCTCCCTGATTCGCGCGGCAGTGCTCATTCCGTGGGCCATTCCTACCGCAGTGACCGCACAGCTATGGAAATTCATGTTCGCTCCCAACGGTCTGGTGAACTCGCTGCTTGGACAATCCATTGCGTGGACAACGGACCCGTGGGCGGCACGTGTTGCTGTGATCATCGCGGACGTGTGGAAAACAACCCCCTTCGTCGCCCTGTTGATCCTGGCGGGGCTGCAAATGGTGCCCAAGGATGTTTACGAAGCAGCACACGTAGACGGAGCCTCTGCGTGGCAAACCTTCACCCGCATCACTCTTCCCTTAGTGCGCCCGACACTCATGGTGGCGGTGCTCTTCCGCACACTCGATGCCCTGCGCATGTACGACCTGCCAGTGATCATGATCTCTGACTCGTCCAACTCCCCCACTGCCACGATCTCCCAGCTCGTCGTCGAAGACATGCGCCAGGGCAACTTCAATTCAGCCGCCGCACTGTCTACGTTGATCTTCCTGCTCATCTTCACGGTGGCGTTCATCATGATCCGCTTCCTCGGTGCAGATGTGGGTGGGGACGCTGAGGGTGGCAGCAAGACCGACAAGCAACGCGCCCGCCGTCAGCGCCGGGCACGCGGAGGCAGCAAGAAAGACTCGACCGGAGCAACCGCCGACGCACACAACGCAGTGGAACAGGAGCCAGCACGATGAAGAAAATCGGACACTACATTGGCGTGGCCTTCATTCTGCTGTGGGGGTTAGCACCGTTCTACTGGATGCTGGTCACCGCGCTACGAGACAAGAATTTCACCTTCGACACCACTCCGTGGCCCACGCACGTCACGTTGGACAACTTCCGGGATGCGCTGGTCACGGACAAAGGCAACGATTTCCTTGGCGCAATCGGCAACTCGCTGATCATTTCGCTCACGACGACAGCACTTGCTGTCGCTGTGGGTGTTTTCACCGGCTACGCCCTAGCTCGGCTGAACTTTCCCGGCAAAGGCATTGTCACCGGTATCATTCTGGCCGCGTCGATGTTCCCTGGAATCGCGCTTGTCACCCCGCTTTTCCAGCTTTTCAGTGACATCGGTTGGATTGGCACCTACCGGGCAATGATCATTCCGAATATTTCCTTCGCGTTGCCGTTGACGGTGTACACGCTCATCGCGTTCTTCCGGCAGTTGCCGTGGGAGCTGGAAGAAGCCGCCCGCGTCGATGGGGCAACGCGCGCCCAGGCGTTCCGCCTCGTGCTCTTGCCCTTGGCGGCGCCCGGGATTTTCACCACCGCGATCATCGCGTTCATTGCGACGTGGAACGAGTTCATGCTGTCACGCCAGCTGTCCACCGAGGCCACCGAACCGGTGACTGTGGCCATCGCCCGTTTCGCTGGCCCGAGCGCATTCGAGTACCCGTATGCCTCGATCATGGCGGCGGGTTCGCTAGTCACCGTGCCACTGATCGTCATGGTGCTCATTTTCCAGCGGCGCATTATCTCCGGGCTGACCGCCGGCGGTGTCAAGGGGTAGACAGGAGAGAAGAAATCCACGGCCAACAACGTCAACGGAGGTAACCATGAAATTCACGCTTGTTCCCGCCACCGAGTCCGACCGCACGTACTTGCGCCGGCTCGACTACCTTGCCGACGTCTTCGGCGACGAGTCGCGCCGCCGCCACGGAAGCGTCCAAAGCGCCGAAGAGTACGTGGGCAAGTGGTCCCCCGAGCACGACGGCGGCTTCATCGCCTACGACGACGAACTCGTCCCCGCCGGCGGCGTGTGGCTGCGCTACTGGAAACCCGGCGAGAACTACTCCACAGCCAACCTGGGCCCCGACATTCCTGAGCTAGCCATCGCCGTGGAGAACCGCTCCCACGGCCACCGGCTGGGCCGCATCTTGCTGCAGGCCGCGTGCGACCTCGCCACCGAGCACCGCGCCCGCACCATTGCGCTGCACGTCGAGCCCGGCAACGACCGCGCCCGCCACGTCTACGAAGATTTTGGTTTCGTGCAGTCCGACCACCACCCGGAAGTGATGGTCAAGCAGCTCTAGATGCGCTGTAAACCCCCAAACCCTTATTAGACTTCCGCGGGGCGGTTTCGGTTCCCTGCGGGCGAAAAAAGTTCGCCGGATGTGGATAACTTTGCGCTGGTCCTGGCACTTTTATTTGCCGCGTTGCGCGCTTTCCGCAGCTTGGCGCTAGGCCTTTCCTTCCCGGTGGAGCTGGGTTAGCGTCCGAGGCATGAGCCAATCCAGCCCGCTTCTTGAGCTCCTCACCGGCATCGGCCTCGAGGACCTCTCCAGCTTCAACCGCGCTCCGGGGCTGGGGTGCCTGCCGCTGCTCCCCGGCCGCTCGTCCTCGTCCCGGCGCCGGAGCTCGCGCGCGTTATCGCCGGCGACGGTGATGATGTTGTCCTGGGCTTGAGCGACGGCACCACGATGAGGGGCGCGGACTTTGTGAACCGGTTCCTCGCGGGCCCTGCCTACGGTATCGAGGCCGCACTGTTCCACCCCACCGAGGGGCCGCTGAACCACTACCGGGACAAACGCTTCGCCAGCGAAAAGCAGCGCACCCTGGCCAAGGCCACCCAACCGATCTGCGCGAGCCCCGATTGCCGCCGGCCCGCCGACCACTGCGAAATCCACCACGCGCAAGCCTGGAAGAACGGCGGCCTGACCAATATGGACAACCTGACGGTCCTGTGCGAGTACCACAACCGCGTTAACGACGACGATGACCACATCCGCAAACGCGGCCGCATCGAAATTCGAGGCGGCCGCCACGTCTGGGTCTCCCCCACCGGTTACCCGCGGACCAACACTCGCCACCCGTTCGGTGCGATGCACACGCTCTTCGGGCACTGGAGGAAGCGGCCCGCGACCGCTACACGTTAACCCAGCAAAGAAACGCGGCCGCCGCCCGCGACAGTTGACGCTTGCCGTAGCACGCGAACGCTCTGCTGCCGAAAGCACCGAAACCCGTCCCGCGCATGCGGCGGACGGGCTAGATGGCGTGCCTGACAGCAGAGTTAAGCGAAGTTAGGCGAAGGCTGGGGTGTGCTCGTCCATCTCGAAGACCTCATCGGTGGTGGAGATGAGCGAGCGGTCATGGGTGACAAACCCGCAGGCGACGCCATGCTCGTCGACAAGCCGGCGCAGCAGGGCGACGATCTCATGGGAGCGGTCGGAATCGAGGGCGGCAGTCGGCTCGTCGGCCAGGATGAGCTCCGGGGAGCCCATCAAGGCCCGCGCGATGCCGACGCGCTGACGCTGGCCGCCGGAAAGGGACTGCATGTCGCGGTCGCCGAGGCCGTCGAGACCGACGGTGGCCAGCAGCTCATCCGCGCGGTCCTTACGGGGTTTGATGCCGCGGATGTGATCGGTGACCAGCAGCTGGTCGCGGACGTTGAGGGCGCTAATCAGGTTGGCCTGCTGGAAGATCATGCCCATGCGGTCGCGTCGCACAGCGTCGTTGACCTCACGGCCGTTCAAGGTGGCGGTGCCGGAGTCCGGGGTGATCAACCCGGCTGCGACGGACAGCAGCGTGGACTTGCCGGAGCCGGATTCGCCGACGATGAAGGTGAGCTGGCCCGGTTGCGCGGTGAAGTTGATGTTGTCCAGGACGGTGCGGCGCTCTTCGCCGTCCTGGAAGGACACGGTGACGTTGGTGAGTTCGAGCATTATGCGACACCTCCGAGTGCGCTTTGGGGGTTGACTTTGGTAATCGAGCGGGTGGCCAGCAGGGCGCCGGCCATGCCTAGGAGCCACACGGCGACCGGGGGCACACCGATCACGGACGCCGACAGGGTGAACGGCGCGGTGCCGGCCATGGCCAGGCCGATGCTGAAAGCCGCCAGCCCGCCGATGAGCACGCCGACGAGCAGCAGCACAGCCGACTGCCCGAGTGCATCCTTGAGCAAGTACGTGTTGGACGCGCCGATGGCCTTCAAAATGGCCAGGTCGCGGGTGCGCTGCATCGTCCACACGGTGAGGAAGGCGATGATGACCAGCGCGGCGATGGCGTAGAGGAAGCCCTGGATCATCTTCAGCGAGCCCTGCTCGGAGGAGTACGCCGCCAAGCCTTGGAAGGATTCTTTGAGGGACACGCCGTCGGCGCGGTCGGGGTCGTTGGACAGCAGCACGGTGCCGTCGGCGTCGGTATGGAAGGCCTCCTGCCAGGTCTCGGTGGGCACCCACAGCACCGGGGTGTGGGAGAAGTGGAGGTCCTCAGTCACGGCGTCGACGGTGGTGGTGGCGGACCCGAGGCGCAGGGCGTCGTCACGCGAAATGCCCAGCGACTCGGACGCAACCACTCCGTCGCCCAAGACCTCTCCCCCGGGCAACGTGGTGCCGCGCGGCAGGGAGAGCACGGCGACGGATTCTTCGTCGCCGCCGTCGACCTGCATAAGGGTCTGACCCGTGCCGAGCGGTTCCGTGCCCGCCTCCGCCTCAACGCGCGAGGTGGTGAACGACGGCTCGGACGGATCCTCGAAAACGACGGACTGCGGTGCAAGCGCCTCGAGCGCGGACGTGTTCTGCTTGCCCAGGCCCGACGTCAGCCCGGTGAGCACAGCGACGAGCAGGGTGATCAACGCGACGGCGCCCACGATGAGCCCGAAGCGCCCCTTTGCTTTCCTGATTTCTCTGATTCCCACGAACATGCCTCAATTGTGGCGCTGACCTGCACGACTAGACATCGGGCGGGTGGTTGAAAACGCGGTCAACCGATCGGTTGATCAAGCATGCACCAGCAAGCGGATAGGGTGGCGCGCATGACGTCGCACCGGATTCTGGCCACCTTGCGCGTGAGCTTGCACGTGTTGGTGGCTGTGCTGTTGGTTGTCGGTCTCGCAGGTACGCGGGACTGGCTCACTGTCGCTGCCGCGGGCACATTCGCGGCTGTGTATTTGTTCGGCACGGTGCACCAGAACCGCGGTGGCGCGTACACGCAGGCGCAGGCGGCGGTGTGGCTGGCGGTGGTCATTGCGGTGTGGGTGGCGCTGGCGTTGCTGTCGCCGTCGTTCGTGTGGCTGGAGTTCCCACTGGTGATGGTGGCGTGCTTTGTGCTGCCGACGTGGTGGGGCATCGCCGTGACGGCGGGGTTGTTGGCGTTCACGCTGTCGGTGACGGTCCCGGCGAACGGGGTGGGCGGGTTGATCGGCCCGACGATCGGCACGGTGTTGGCGGTCGTCATCGTGCACGCGTACCGCGCGCTGCGTGCGGAGGCGGAGCATTACCGCCAGGTCGCCGCGGATCTTCGCGCCGCGCAGTTGGAGCTCGCCGCCGCCGAGCACGAGGCAGGACGTGCGGAGGAGCGCGCGCGCCTGGCGCGCGAGGTCCACGACACCATGGCGCAGGGGTTGAGTTCGATCGTGCTGCTCGCCCGCTCGCTGGACAAGCAGCTTAGCGACGCCCCCTCCCGCGACACCCTCGCCATCATCCACGACACAGCTGCCGACAATTTGGCGGAGGCCCGCCGTTTCGTCACCGGCAACTCGGCAGGCGGCACTGGGGCTGGCGTGGGGGCGGTAAGTGGCCTTGGCGCCGGGGAGGCACTGACCGCGCGCATCGAGCGTCTCGCCCGCTCCGCTGAAGCCCGCCAGAAGGCTCTCGGCACTCCCCTGGAGGTCCGCGTGGACGCGGTCGACCTGCCGGAGCCGGTTGCGTCGGTGGTGGAGCGGGTTGTGAGGGAGGGGCTGAGTAACGTCGTCAAGCATGCGGGGGCGACGCTGGCGGTGGTGACGGTGGATAAGCTGGGGGCGCACGCGACCGTCGACATCTACGACAATGGCCGCGGCATCACCGGGCCGGAAGGCTACGGGCTGAAAGGGCTGCGGGCGCGTGTGGAAGAAGCCGGCGGCGACCTCACCGTCGAAGGCAACGTGCTCGCAGCATCGCTGCCGCTGGAAGGAGCCTAATGCGCGTCATGCTTATCGACGACCACCCCGTCGTCCGCGCCGGCCTGCGCGCCGTACTGAACTCATTCGGCGACATTGACGTCGTCGCCGAGGCTTCCGACGGCACGGCCGAGGTCCCGGCGGACGTCGATGTGGTGGTCAGCGACATCCAGATGCCCGGCGTCGACGGGATCGAACTGACCCGCCGGCTCGTGGCTGAGGGCGGGCCGCCGGTGCTCATCTTGACCACGTATGACACCCAGGCGGACGTCGTTGCGGCCATGGAAGCCGGCGCGATGGGTTACCTGCTCAAAGACGCGCCGGAGGACGAGCTGCACGACGCCGTCGTCGCCGCCGCCCAGCGCGAGCGCACCCTGTCCCCGCAGGTCGCCAACACGCTCGCCGAGCGGGTGCTCAAGCCGGACGAGGCGCTATCCGGCCGTGAGATCGAACTACTCAAAGCCCTGCAGACCGGCATGTCCAACCGAGAAATCGCCGAGGCCTTGTTCATCTCCCAGGCGACGGTGAAGACTCACCTGATCCACATCTATGCGAAGTTGGGCGTGGATAACCGCACGGCGGCCGTCGATAAGGCGCGGGAGCGCAGAATCATCTAGCTGCCCGCGGTGACCACAGCCACGAGGTCGCCGCCTTCCACCTTCGTCGATTGGGTGAACGCGAGGCGCTCCACGGTGCCGTCGTGCGGCGCGGAGATCGCCGCCTCCATCTTCATCGCCTCGATCGTGGCGATCGGGTCGCCCGCCTTGACCGTGTCGCCCACCTTCGCGGTGATGGTGACCACCCCGGCGAACGGGACAGCGACGTGGTTCGGGTTGCCCGGATCGGCCTTCTCGGCGTCGGCGACGGTGGACTCTGCGTTCTCGTCACGGATCGTCATCGGGCGGACCTGGCCGTTGACGGTGAGGATGACCTGGCGCATACCCTTCTCGTCCGGCTCACTCATCGCGTCCAGGCGCACGACCAGCGGCGTCTGCTTCGAGTCGATCTCGCCGTAGTAGATCATCACTTCCTTGCCCTCTTCCAGGCCGTAGAAGAAGGACTTGTCGCCGAGCTGGTCGGTGATGCCGTAAAGGCGGCGGTGCTCCAGGTAGGACTCGTGCTCCTTCGGGAAGAGCAGCTTGTCCAGGGCGACGCGGCGGCGCTTCTGCGCCTCGCCGTCCGTTGCAGCGAGTTCGGCTACGAGGTCGTCGGGCACCTGCACCGTGCGGTCCACCGGCGCGCGGTCGGCCAGCGCCTTCTCGCGCAGCAGCGGCCAGCCGCCGGGCGGGGTACCCAGCTCGCCCTGCAGGAAGCCGATGACGGACTCGGGAATGTCGTACTTGCGCGGGTTCTCCGCGAACTCTTCCGGGGTGGCACCGGCGCCGACGAGGTAGAGGGCCAAGTCGCCGACGACCTTCGACGACGGCGTCACCTTCGTGGGGCGGCCGAGGATCTCGTTGACGCCGGCGTAGTAGTCCTCGACGAGCTCGAAGCGGTCGGCCAGGCCCAGGGCCCTGGCTTGAGTGCGCAGGTTGGACAGCTGGCCGCCGGGGATTTCGTGCTTGTACACCCGACCGGTCGGGCCGGGAATGCCGGATTCGAACGGCGCGTAGACGGCGCGCACTGCCTCCCAGTACGGCTCCATGTCGGAGACAGCTTGCAGCGGGATGCCGGTGTCGCGCTCAGTGTTGGCAAAGGCTGCGACGAGCGCCGACATGGACGGCTGCGAGGTCGTGCCCGCCAGCGGCGCGGAGGCGACGTCCACAGCGTCGGCACCAGCGTTCGCCGCCGCCAGGTAGGTGGCCAGTTGGCCGCCTGCGGTGTCGTGGGTGTGCACGTGAACGGGCAGGTCGAAACGCTCCCGCAGCGCAGTGACCAGCTTGGCGGCAGCCGCCGGGCGCAACAGGCCAGCCATGTCCTTGATCGCCAGGACGTGGGCGCCAGTCTCGACGATTTCCTCGGCCAAACGCAGGTAGTAGTCGAGGGTGTAGATGTCCTCCGCAGGGTCGAGCAGGTTACCGGAGTAAGCCATGGCGACCTCAGCAACCGTGGTGTTCGTTTCCAGGACGGCGTCGATGGCCGGGCGCATCTGGGAAACGTCGTTAAGCGCGTCGAAGATGCGGAAGATGTCGATGCCGCTGGAGGCGGCCTCGCTCACGAACGCGCGCGTGACGGACTCCGGGTACGGGATGTAACCGACGGTGTTGCGCCCGCGCAGCAGCATCTGGATGTTCACGTTGGGCATCGCCTCGCGCAGCTCGTCGAGACGCATCCACGGCGACTCGTGCAAGAAGCGCATGGCGACGTCGAAGGTCGCCCCGCCCCACGCCTCCACCGACACCAGATCCGGGGTGAGGTGGCCGACGTGCTTCGCCGCGGCGACGAGCGTGTTCGTGCGCACGCGCGTGGCCAGCAGCGACTGGTGCGCATCGCGAAACGTCGTCTCGGTCACGCCCAGCGCGGTCTGGTTACGCAGCTTCTCCGCCCACTTCGCGGGGCCGAGCTCGAGCAGGTCGTCGCGGGAACCGCGCGGCAGCTCACCATAGTCCAGCGGCGGCAACTTCTTCGACGGCTGCAGCGTCGACGGGCACGGCCCGTTCGGCTGGTTCACCGTGACGGTGGCCAGGTAGTTGAGGATCTTCTCGGCATCGTCGTCGGCGGATGGGGCATCGAGAAGCAGCGGGTGGTCGGCGATGAAGCCGGTGTTGATGCGCTGGTAACGGAAGTCCGGCTCGCTCAGCAGCGCGCGCAGGAAGCCGATGTTGGTGGACACACCGTCCACGGCGAACTCTTTGAGCGCCCGCAACGCGCGGTCGACAGCGACCTGGAAGGTGCGGCCGCGGCAGGTCATCTTCACTAGCAACGAGTCGAAGTTGGGGGTGATTTCGGTGCCGACGGCGACGGAGCCGTCGAGACGCACGCCCGCACCGCCCGGCGAACGGTAGCCAGTGATGGTGCCTGCGTCGGGGCGGAAGCCGTTCTTCGGGTCTTCGGTGGTGATGCGGCACTGCAGCGCAGCACCATGGACGGAGATCTCTTCCTGGCGCAGGTGCAGTGCGTTCAAGGTGGCGCCGGCGGCAATGTACATCTGGTTTTTCACAATGTCGATGCCGGTGACTTCCTCCGTCACCGTGTGCTCCACCTGCACGCGCGGGTTCATCTCGATGAAGACGTGGTTGCCGGCTTCGTCAACAAGGAACTCGACGGTGCCGGCACCTTCGTAGTTGATCTCCTTGCTGAAGTTCACCGCGTCCTGGCAGATGCGCTGGCGCTGCTCCTCGGTGATGTGCTGCGCGGGCGCGATCTCGACGACCTTCTGGTGGCGGCGCTGCACAGAGCAGTCGCGCTCGAAGAGGTGCACCACGTTGCCGTGCGCGTCAGCCATGATCTGCACCTCGATGTGCTGCGGGTTGATCACGGCGCGCTCGATGTAGACATCCGGGTCGCCGAATGCGGCTTCAGCTTCGCGGCTGGCTTCTGCTGCCAGTGCAGCCAGGTCCTCGCGCTTTTCGACGAAACGCATCCCGCGTCCCCCGCCACCCGCAACCGCTTTGACGAACACGGGGAACTCGAAGTCCCCAGCGAACTTTTCCAGCTCAGCAGGGTCAGAGGATGGCTCGGAGTCCTTCAGCGTGGGCAGGCCGGCACGCTCGGCGGCCTGGACTGCAGCGGCCTTGTCGCCGGTCAGGTCGAGCGTTTCCGCGGACGGGCCAATGAACTTGATGCCCTCTTCGCGGCAGCGGCGCGCCAGCTCTGCGCGCTCCGACAGGAAGCCGTAGCCGGGGTAGATCGCGTCGGCGCCGGTCTGCTTCGCGGCGTCGATAATGCTCTCGATGTCGAGGTACGCCTTGACCGGCTGGCCTTCCGTGCCGATCAGCACTGCCTCGTCCGCAAACGGGCGGTGGAAGGAGTGGCGGTCTTCGCGCGGGTACACGGCGACAGTTTTCGCGCCGGTCTCCACGGCGGCACGGAAGGCGCGCACGGCGATCTCACCGCGGTTAGCCACGAGCACCTTGGAGAAGGTGGGAAGATCTGTCGGATCGGGGAGGCTCGTCGTCTGCGGGGTGGTCATGGTGGGGTTTCGTCTCCCTGGATCGGTAAAGAATGGACTGTCTTCCCGATCCTAGTCCCAACCGGTGTCCTTGATCCCCTCATTGTCCAGGTGGTACCCCATATGCGGGATGGTGAAGTTGAGGAACCCGCGCCGCGGGCTGTAGATCAGCTCCCGGTCGAGCAGCGCCTTGCGCGCCATCGACTGCGATTGCAAGGTTCCACCCAGTTCATCGGCGATGTCACTGACGGAGACAGCCTCGTTGCCGTGCTGCACCTGAGCCATAGCCACAAGGAATTCATGCTGCTTCGGCGGGACACCGCGTAGCGCCGGCTCATGCACGAGCTGCCCGAGTGTTTCCAGCACGTCCGGGGTCACAGCGAGCGTGTCGTTCAACTCGACCACACTGCCACCTGCTGCCGCCCGCTCAAAGAGGTGGAAGCCGACGAGCTGCACCAGGTACGGATAGCCGCGGGTGAGCTGCACTGCCTCGTCGAGCGCGCCTTGATTGAACCTCACCCCGCCTTCTGCGGCGGTTTGGACCAGCACGTCGGCGGCGTCCTGCGGGGTCATGGGCCCGAGGTTCGCGTGCTGCGCGCGCCGCAGGAACGTCGTGCCCGGGTGCTGCAGCAGCGCCCCGATTCCTTCCGGCAGCCCCGCCGCGGCGAAGGCGACGTTGTGGTTGTCGCGCATGAGGTCTTGGATCGCCGCCGTGAGCTCCCACAACTGCTCCGGGTCAGCCGATTGCACCTCATCGACGGTGATGAGGATGCCGCTGTCCGGGCCGAGTTCACGCGAGAGCTCGTTGAGCGAGGAGATGAGAGACGCAGACGGTTTACGGCTGGTGTCCACTTCCGTCTCAATGCCCCACCCGCTGGCCCTGATCCCGGTGATGCGCCGTTTGACGGTCGGCCGCTCACGGAGCGTGGCCAGCGTTTGCGGGATGACGGTGTCCACCAGGGGATGCACTACCGCGTTGGGGTGGGCCCGGAGCACGACCCAGCCGCGGCGTTTCGCTTCGTCTTCAAGCTCGTTGAGGGTGACGGTCTTGCCGATGCCACGCGGGCCGCTCAGCAGCAGCACCCGGCGCGGGTCGCCGACCCCGCCGTCGAGCCCGCGGCCGAAGGACGACACGACGCTCGCGCGGCCGGCAAAGACCATCGGTGAGACACCGAATGTCGGAATGAACGGGTTAGCCATGGTGATCTCCTCTCACACGCCACCTACCAGGCCTACCAGCCTTTTATACTCCTTATACTCCCCCCGCGCCAAGCGTTTTTATACTCCTTAGAGTTTCGCCCCCTCCCCTGCAGCCTGGCTTGCCGGGTGCGCCTGCGCCATCACACGTGCGGATGTGACCGGCCGGCGCACCACCGACGCCACCGCCACCGCGGCGTTGTCGATGATGCGGTTGATGATCACCTCCATCGTATCCGCCGGTGCTTCTACCGGATCAGCGGCGACCTGGGCGACCTTGTAGGCCAGGTGTTCCTCATACGGGAAGTTTTCGGCGGATCGGTGCGTGCGCACCTTGTGGTTGATCATGGTGAGCGGGCCTCCTCAAGCGCTTCGGGTGGGGCTGCGCCGGCAACGCCGGACAGCCGGGAGTTCGTGCGCTTAGTATGCGTGAACTAATAATTTCGCGCAGAGGAATGGCCGGGTTTTCTTGGCCGGGCCGGGTTCGATTTTCATGGTTCGCCTATCGCGGTTCGCCGACGGACAAACCCGCAGGTCGGCGTGAAAGGCGAACTGTGAAAGGCGAACGGCCGCTAGTTGAGGTCGGTCTTGTGCACCAACCGGCGCGCTGCCTCCGTGATCGAACCCGACAGGGAGGGGTAGACCGCCATCGAGTTGGCCAAGTCCGCAACGGTCAGATTGTTCGTCACCGCGATGGTGAGCGAGAGGATCAACTCGGACGCGGTCGGGGCGACAATGACGCCGCCGAGCACCTGTCCGGAACCCTTGCGGGAGAAGATCTTCACAAAACCAGTCTTCAACGAGCGCATCTTGGCGCGCGGGTTGGTGGGCAGGTCCAGCTTGATAATGTCGGCGTCATAGTCGCCGTTGCGGATCTCCGCCTCGGTGATGCCGACAGCGGCGATCTCGGGACGGGTGAACACGGCCGAGCCGACGGTGCGCACGCGCAGCGGCGCCACGCCCTCCCCCAGCGCGTGATACATCGCGATGCGGCCCTGCATTGCAGCTACCGATGCCAGCGGCATGAGGTCACAGCAGTCGCCGGCGGCGTAGATGCCCGAGATGTTGGTGCGGGAGACGCGGTCGACGTGGATGTGGCCAGACGGGGTGACGTCCACACCCTGGGACTCGAGCATGAGGTCCTTAGTGTTCGGCACCGAACCAATGGACATCAGGCAGTGGGAGCCTTCGATCTCGCGGCCGTCGCTGGTGCGCACGATGACGCCCTCGCCGGTGTTCTCCACGCTCTCCACGCGGGCATCCTTGACCAGGGTGACGTCGCGGTTGGATAGGACGGATTCGAGGACGTCAGCGGCGTCAGCATCGTCATGCGGCAGGATGCGGTCGGACGAGCCCACCATGGTCACCTTCACGCCCAGCTCAGCGTAGGCGGAGACGAACTCCGCACCCGTCACGCCCGAACCGACCACGACGAGGTGCTCCGGGGTCTCGATGAGGTCGTACATCTGCTGCCAGTTGAGAATGCGTTTGCCGTCGGGCTTCGCCTTCGGCAGCACGCGCGGGGAAGCGCCGGTAGAGATGAGGACGATGTCGCAGTCGAAGGTCTCCTCTGTGCCGTCGGCAAGCTCCGCCTTGACGCGGTGGGTGGTGTGGCCCGCCTGCTCGGCGGCGAAGCGGGCGCGGCCGGTGACCATGCGCACGCCGGAACGCTCGAGCTGGGCGCGGATGTCGCGGGATTGCTCAGACGCGAGCGCGACAACGCGGTTGTTCAGCGCCGGGATGGATAGATCGACCTGACCCAAGCCGTGGCGCAGACCCATGGCATCTGCGCGGCGCAGGTCCGTCTTGATGTTCGTGCCGGCGATGAAGCCTTTCGACGGCACCACATCGCGCAGAATGCCCGAACCACCCATGCCGAGCGCCTCAATCAGGGTGATGTCCGCGCCGTACTGGCTCGCAGTCAACGCAGCCTCGTAGCCGCCGGGGCCGCCGCCGATGATCACGATCTTTTTGGACATGCGAAAACTCCTGTTGCGAAAAGCGAATTGCGAAAAGCGAATTGCGAACGGTCAGATTCTCGCTAGACCACTGTAGCCACGAAGGCCATCACGCGCCGGTGGGCACCCGGTCCGAATCCGCGAAGCGTTGCACGATGGTGCCGAACAGGCGCACGCCCACGTCAATGCAGCGTTCGTCGATGTCGATGTCGCCCTGGTGCAGGTCGTACTTCTTGCCGGTGCCGCGCCAGCACCCCAACCTCGCCATGGAGCCGGGCACCTGCTCGAGATACCAGGAGAAGTCTTCGCCGCCGCTGGACTGCGGGGCCTGGACGATGGCGTGGGGATCGACGCTGCGCACCGCTTCGACGAGAGCGGCAGTAGCCACGTCGTCGTTCATCACGGGCGGCACACCGCGGGTGTAGGCGAGCTCGTGGGAGCAGCCGGTCGGGGCGATGATCGCGTCGATAAGCTCGCTCATGAGCGGCTCAAGCGTGCGCCACGTCGCAATGTCCTGGGTGCGGATCGTGCCGGAGACGCGACCGGTTTTTGGCACGGCGTTGGGGGCAAAACCGGCTTCGATCTGCCCGAAGACCAGCACGGTGCCGGTGCGCGGGTCGATCCGGCGGGTCAGCAGCGCCGGCAGTTGCGTGACCAGGCTACCCAGGGCGTAGACGACGTCGTTAGTCAGGTGCGGGCGCGAGGTGTGGCCGCCGGGGCCGGTGACGTTGATGCGCAGCACGTCGGCGGCTGAGGTGATTGCACCGGTGCGCACGCCGATTTGGCCGACGCGCAGCTTCGGCTCCGCGTGGACGGCATAAATGCAGGCCACGCCATCGAGGCCGCCCCACTTGATCACGTCGGGCGCGCCGCCGTCCATGACTTCCTCCGCCGGCTGGAAGATGACGCGCACGCCAAAGGGCACGTCAATCTCCGCCAGCGCGCACGCCAGCGCCAGGGAGATCGCGGTGTGCACGTCGTGGCCGCACGAGTGGGAGGCACCCGGGGTGCGCGACGCGAACGGCAAACCGGTGGTTTCCTCAACGCGCAGGGCATCAATGTCGGCGCGGAAGGCGAGCTTTTCGTCGCTCTGCGGCCCGATATCGACGTACAGTCCGGTCTCCGGGAACAGGTGCGGCTCCAAGCCGCGCTCGCGGAGACGCTCAGCGATGAACTGGGTGGTGTCAATCTCATGGTGGGAGACCTCCGGGTGGGAGTGCAGGTGCCTGCGCCACTGAATGACTTCATCGCGGTGCGCGACAAACCACGAGTCAATCTGGGCCGACAACCCCACTTTTTCCACGGAACAACCCTCCCGGACAATGCACGACAGTGCGACAGGTACCTGTGGAAGTGTAGTACTAGACCAAGCTGTACAGACAGTTGGGGTTGGCCGGCTTCTACAGCGCGAACGGCCGGGTGTCCTCGGGGCGGGCTGGCCAGAGAATTTCCAGGTTGAGCGCGCTGACATCCTGCGGGCCGAAACTGTCCCAGCAGATCTCCCCCACTTCTTCCCCAGCGCCTGGCAGAAGCAGCACGGGCGGCACGCGCAGCGCGTACGCCAGGCGGTAGATCGTGCTCAAGTTCGGGTCGTTGGACCGGCGGCTGTTGTTGTGGTTGCGCTCTAAGTTGGACACCTGGCTGCGCGAAAGTCCGGACAGGTCAGCCAGGCGCTGTTGGCTCACGCCGCGCATGGTGCGCACCGACTTCAGCCGCGCGGACAGGCTGTACCCGTAGCTCGCCCATTTGGCGTCCGGCAAGATTTCGCTGTTCTCGCTGGCCCCGCTAGCTGCGCTGGCATCGCTCACGGTGGTGCCCCCCTTTACCGATCCCCCATCGATTGTTTCCGCTCTGAGACTACTACAGATCGATGTTGCGCGGGCCGTACAACCGATCACCGGCGTCGCCCAGGCACGGCACGATGTACGCGTCCTCGTTCAACCCCGGGTCGATCGCTGTGGTGACCAGTCGAATCGGGGCGTCCAGCTCCGCAATGCGGTCCACGCCGGGCTGTGCGGAGACGACGGTGATCACGGTGATGTCGTCGGCGCCGCGGTCGGTGAGCAGGTTGATCGCGTGCACGAGCGATCCGCCGGTGGCCAGCATGGGGTCGACGAGGAAGACGGGTTGGCCCGCTAAGTCGTCGGGAAGCGCTTCGAGGTACGGCACGGGCTCATGCGTTTCTTCGTTGCGCGCCAGCCCGATGAAGCCGACTTGCGCGTCCGGGATCATCGACAGCGCCGGATCCACCAACCCCAGCCCGGCGCGGATGACGGGAACGATGATCGGCGGGTTCTTCAACCGCGTACCTACGGCGGTGCCAACAGGGGTGATGCAGTCGAATGTCTCGGCCTCCAGCGCGCGGGACGCCTCGTAGATGAGCATTGCGCCCAAGTCCGACAACGCGGCGCGGAAACCGGAGTTGTTGGTGCGCGCGTCGCGCAGCTTAGTCAAACGCGCGGTGGCCAGCGGGTGGTCGATCACTGTGATCTGCATATTCGACATGCTAACCAGAAATTTCGCGCTGCAGGGAACCGAAAGCGGGTCAAAAGCAGTCCAACATGGCATGCACACTTTCATCTTGGATCCGCCCACCGCACGCAGCCACATCGAGCGCTTGCTTAACGACGCTTCTTCGACCACCCCCACCACCCTCCCGCCGTTACCCACGACCGGCCCCGTCGCCGGATTCGCGGCGGCCTTATCTGCCGCCGTTGATGCCGCGAACCATCAGGCCGAACTCCTCGCCGCCGAAGCCCGCCGCACCGCAGGCACTATGGATACGCTGGTCACGGCAGCTGAGCGAACCGACTGGGCCACCGGCGACGCGTTCGGGAGAATCCAGCAATGACGCAACTTTTGAACGAACTTCTGTCCCCGACACGCACGGCGCCCTGGGCCTCGCAGATTGAACAGGGCATCCACGCGATCATGCAGGCCGTTCCAGAGCAGCTACCGCATATGTCGTTTCCCGCAACACCCGACTTCACCTCGGTAACACCACTGGCGGAGATTGTCGGGGCGGACCCGAGCACGATCAACAACGCCGCCACAGCGCTCACCGCCGACCGTGAAACAATCGACGCCGCTGTGCGCGAGGCAGTACCGCATGTCGCTACGGCCTCCGCGGACATCGTCATGATCGGGCAACGCTTCCTCACTGACGCCGCCCCGTTCGCGCTCGGAGCCATGTTTCCGCTCACCGCCCCTATGGCGATAGGGCGGATGGCGGGGTTGGTGGGAGAGGCGCTGGTGGACGTCGTCAAGCGTGTGGAGCAACTCGAGCAAGACCTCGCTCCTCTCACTGAGCGCCTGGACACGGTGGTGGCGCGCGCGTTGGAACGCCCGCCGCTTGTCGCACCGCCGGAAGCGCAGGCGGCGGAACAGGAACTCCGCGAACTGGCAGACGCCCCGGAGACTGCGCCGGCCGCAGCATCCGCCGAAGTTCCTCCACCTCCGGCTGGCGACACGGCACCTCCCGATGGGGAGAGTGAAGGAGGCAGTGCCGCCGGGCGCGCAGCCGTGGAAGCGGCGAAATCGCAGATGGGAACGCCCTACGTGTGGGGCGGATCGCAACCGGGCGGATTCGACTGCTCGGGATTGACGTCGTGGGCGTACAAGCAGGCCGGGGTGGAGATCCCGCGCACCGCGGAGAACCAGGCGGTGGGACAACAAGTCAGTTATGAGGAGCTACAACCCGGCGACCTTGTGGTGTGGTCCGGGCATGTGGCTATGTACGCCGGCGACGGCATGATGGTTGAAGCTGGCGATCCGGTGCAAATGAACCCGGTCCGCACAGAAAACATCGGCATGCCGTTCAAGGGGTTCTGGCGACCGACGGCATGACCCTAGGTAAAGTGATTGCCCATGACGACGCGTGCAATTCTGCCGGTGAAAATCTCCTTGACCGACGGCGACTTCTACACCCTCTGGGCTCCCACATGGCGCCAGGGCGGCTCCGAGTGGCAGGCCTTCTTCGGCGACAAGGATGACATTCTGGCGTTCACCAGCCCCGAAGCGCTGCTGGTGTACCTCGAGGACCACGCCGAGCACGACCTGGCAGACCACCCCCAGTGGGACGCATTCCAGGCGCGCGGCGACGACCGCGTCGTGCCCGCGGAGAAGAACGAGTACGACATCATCGGCCTGCCCCACTTCCTGGCCGGCCGCCCCAGCCACGAAAACGTCTCCGCCGCCTCGCGCGTGTTGCAGATTTCGCGTTCGCTTGCCGACGTCGCGGGCGCCGAGACCGCATCCATCTTCTTCGCGTCCCACTCCATCCTGAACAACATTCACCGCGGGCACGAGCACTACTCGGGCCCCAACGGGATGGACGAGTGGACCGGTGTTGGCCGTGCAGTGCTGACCAACTGGAAAGACGTCGTCGAATCCCTCGACGGCGCTGTGCGCGTGGTGGAGGACGAGGACTTGGACTCCACGCGCGTGGAGAAGGCGGGCGAGAGCATCGCCGCCGCCACCGCCGCCCGTGAAGAAGCACGCGCCAAGGCGGAGCAGGAAGCCGAGGAAGCCCGCGCCGCCGCCGACCCGTACGACGTTTCTCCCTGGGCCGATGCCGGTATCGACCCGGTGAAGATGACCGTCCAGGGCAAGGGCGTGTACACGCTGCGTACGTACGTGGGTGGCGCTCCGGTGTTCCTGGGTAAGTACGGGGAGATCTTCACCTTCCCCACGGCCAAGCACCTGCTGCGCTGGATCGTCGATAATGACGACCACGACCTGGCAGGCGTGTCCACCTGGGAAGACATCATGACGCTTGCCAACGCCGGCGAACTCGAGGTCGATGTCCACGCCGACAACTCCTACTCCCTCAACGGCATCGCCACCGACATTGAAAAGGGCGTCGATGCTGTAGACACCCAGCAGATGACCAAGGCCTACGAGCTCATGGCTGACGCCGCCGACTGGGCCAAGGACGACTCCCTGAACTCCTTCCTGCTGTCCAACCCGCGCATGCAGGACTACCTCGCCTACATGATGGGCTCCACCGAGGCCGCCGGCTACGTGCCATCCGCCCCGTTCACCGACAAGGCGGAAGCGTGGAAGGAGCTCGAGGAGATGCTGGTCAAGAGGTTCTCCAAATTCTAGGTTCTCACGCGGGCGGGCTGAGCGCGCGGCTCTAGGGGCGTCCTGGGCCCCCAAGATTTCGTTCACATTGAGCGCTCTATGTAGCGCCAAAACCCCAGGTCAGATTTCGTTGCCGAGACAACGATGCAATCTAAATCCGCTTACCAGGTCTGCGCCCCGAACCCAACGGGTCTGCGCTTAGCCAACCGTGGTGCCGAAGAGCATGCCCACCAGGAAGGTCGCGGCCAGCGCCAGCCCGCCGCCGACGACGAGCCTGACTACTGCCCGGTTGGCCTTCGCGCCACCGAGCTTCGCGGAGATCGCACCGGTAACCGCCAGAGCCACCAAGGTCACGGCCACACAGACCGCAACGCGCACTGATGCCGGGGCGAGCACGATGGCGATGAGCGGCACAACCGCGCCGACGAAGAACGCCAAGAACGACGCGATCGCGGCCGACCAGGGGCTGACAATGTCTTCCTCGTCGATGCCGTAGTGGATCTCCAAGTGGGCGGCTAGCGGGTTGAGGGCGGTACGCTCCCGTGCCACTGCGATAGCTGTTTCCTCGGACAGGCCGGAGTTCTTGTAGGCCTGCACCAGATGGGTGAGTTCTGCATCCGGGTCAGCTTCTTGCAGTTTCCGTTCGGTCTCAATCGCGGCCTTTTCGGCATCGCGCTGGGAGGAGACGGAGACGTACTCCCCTAGCGCCATGGAGATCGCGCCACCGACGAGCGCCGCAATACCGGCAGTGGAGATCTCACGGATGCTCGACGTCGCTCCGGCAACGCCGACGACCACGGCTGCGACGGAGACAATGCCGTCGTTCGCGCCCAGGACGGCTGCGCGCAGACGGTTCAGTTTCTCGCCCATGCCGTGGGTTTCCACCTCGACTTCCGGGAATTCGTCCGCAGAGTGATCGGCGTTCGTGCTTTCGGTTGTCTTCATGCTTCAAGGTCTACCCCGCTGCCAACTTGGGGCGCAAGCAAGTAAGCACTAACTAACTGCAGGTCAGGCAGTATTTTTGAGGTAAGGCTCGGCTTCGGTGCGGGCGACCGCCAGGACCATCAGCTCACGGCCTACACTTGGCTGACGATGAAGACGCACTCACATGCCGCACCCCGCACAGCAGCTGCTCTTACCGCAGCGTCCATTGCGGCAGCACCCCTGACAGTCCCGTTCGCAGCCGCCCAGGACGGGCTGTTCGGCTACGACGGGCAGGCCGCGGACGACGCCACCGTCACCGAAACGGTCACGGAAACCGAGTACACCCCTCCCTCGCGCGAGAAGGCCCCGGACACGGATAACTGCCCCCAGGCGACGGTGCCGCCGGAGCCTGTGAGCACGTCGGAACGCGTGGCGCCGGGCAGTGCGTCGCCGACGCCGCTGCCGGTGACCTACGACGGCCCGTGCGGGTACATCACGCCGGACGGCTTCACGGTCGATGAAGCGGTGGTGTCCGCGGCGTGGATGGTGGCGGACGTCGATACGGGCGATGTCATTGCGATGAAGGACCCGCATGGCCGCTACCGGCCGGCCTCCATCATCAAGGTGCTGCTTGCGCTCGTTGCTATTGACGAGCTTCCCCTGGACAAGAAGGTCACGGTCAGTGAAGAATCCGCCGGTCAGGAGGGCTCTGCAGTCGGCATCGGCGCGGGTGGCGAGTACACCATCAATGACCTGCTGCACGGCCTGCTCATGGTGTCCGGCAACGATGCCTCCCACGCCCTCGCCCAAGAGCTCGGCGGCGATCAAGCCACCTTGGAGAAGATCAACGCGAAGGCCCGCGAGCTCAATCTGCGGGACACCTACGCTGCGAGCTACTCGGGCCTCGACGCGCCCGGCATGTCCACTTCCGCGTGGGACATGGGTCTGGCGTACCGGGTCGCGTACGAGAATGGCACGTTCGCGAACATCATCAAGACGGAGATGTACCCCTTCCCCGGCTACATCGCGGAGGACGGCACTGTCTTCGAACCGTTCGACGTCTACAACGACAACCATCTCTACTTGAACGACCCGGACGGCATCGGCGGCAAGACCGGCTACACCGATGACGCACACCACACCTTCGTCGGCGCGCTAGACCGCGACGGGCGCAGGCTCATGGCGGTCGTCCTGGACACCACCGCGGACGAGGCGCGCGCGTGGGAGCAGGCACAGCGGTTGCTGCACGAAAGCTACAGGTTCACCTCGTCCGAGGCTGTCGCTTCGCTTGACGACGTCTCCGCCGACCCCACAGAAACCGGCTCCCCCATCACCGACGAACCCGGCACCGACTCACGTACTGGGCGCTTCGCCGCTGCCGGGGTTCCCTGGCAGGGCATCGCTGTGTTCATTGGAGTGCTCGCTCTGGCGGCCGTGGCGACGTGGTTGTCGGTGCGGTCGCGCCGTCGATAAGCAGCTAGCGCGTGAGCAGTGAAACCGCTGCCACACCAATCGCACCGATCGCGGCGCCGATGCCGATGTTGCGGCCTGTGTTGTCCTCGTCGCTGACGCCGGCGCGGATGTTGATCACGGCGGGTTCCGGAACGTTCGGCTCCTCAAGCGCCAGGGATTCCTGGTACGTGGCCGTCCAGGCGGAGACGTACAAGACGATGCGCCAGACCAGGTAGAGCACGACCATGAGCGAGATGATCGGGCCGAAAATGGCGCCGGCCGGGTTGCCGGTGGCGGAACCGATGATCACGGTGGAGAACTGCTTGAGCAGCTCGAAAATGATCGCGCCGATTAGCGCGCCCTTCAGGCCCGCGCGCATCGGCACCTTGGTGCGCGGCATGAACACGATCATCCACCAGAACACCAGGAAGTTCGCCAGGACACCGACGGCCAAACCGACCAGCCAGACCAGGAAGCGTGCACCCGGGAAGTCGCCGATGCCCAGGCGCTCCATGAGCGTGGACGTGAAGCTGGACGCACCGATGGCGGTGACCGCAAACGCAACAATGAACAGCACGAGCAGCCCGATCAGGGCGATCAGGTCCCAGAACTTCTTCATCACGAAGTTGCCGCCCTCGTTGGCATCGAGGTTCCACATCGCGCTGATGCCCGAACGCAGGTGGTTCATCCAGCCCAGGCCGGACCACAGGGTGGTCAGCAAACCAATGCCGGCGACAGCTCCGCGCTGATCGATGGCTGACTCAACGACACTGTTGATCATCTCGCCAGTCTCACCCTCGACTGAGTTGGTGATCTGCTCGGTGATCTGCGCCATCAGGTCGGGGCGCGCTGCCAGGAAGAAACCAAGACCGGCGAAGAGCAGCATGGCGAGCGGGAAAAGGGACAGAACAGAGAAGTAGGTGATGCCCGCAGCGAATTGGTTGCCGCCATTGGCCGCGAACCGCTCGTTCATCCGCATCGCGTGGGCGACGACGGGGGCTTTATCTTTGACATCCCCCATCAACCCTTCGTCCTGCTGGGTCGGGTGGGCGCGCTCGATCCCTTGCTCATCCGTGAAGCCCGTGCGGGGCGAAGTGGAGGTGGCCATGCGTCATTGTTCCTTTCAGGGGTACACGACAGGGTGTGATGACATCGGTCTCCCACAGTAGCGTGCAAATGTCTCCCATAGGGTATTCCGGCGCACGCGAGATCACCCGGTTTTCATGCGCTGAGTAGGATTAGGCCACATGACTGGCTCCAGCACTCACGATGAAAAGCAGCGCGTCCTGTCCGGCATTCAACCCACTGCGGACTCCTACCACTTGGGCAACTACCTTGGTGCGCTCAAGCAGTGGATCGACCTGCAGGACTCCTACGACGCGTTCTATTTCATTCCGGACCTGCACGCCATTACGGTGGACCAGAACCCTGAGGAGCTGCGCACCCGCACCATCGCTGGCTGTGCGCAGCTCATTGCGCTGGGCATTGACCCGGAGAAGTCCACGCTGTTTGTGCAGTCGCATGTGCCGGAGCACGCGGAGCTGACGTGGGTGCTGCAGTGCTTGACCGGTTTCGGTGAGGCAAGCCGCATGACGCAGTTCAAGGACAAGTCGGCAAAGCAGGGCCAGGACCGCACGTCCGTCGGCTTGTTCACCTACCCGATGCTCATGGCGGCAGACATTTTGCTCTACTCCCCGCACCTCGTGCCCGTCGGCGAGGACCAGCGCCAGCACCTCGAGCTCACCCGCACGCTAGCGGAGCGCTTCAACTCCCGCTTCGGAGAGACTTTCGTTGTCCCGGAGGGTTTCATTCCGGAAGGCTCGGCGAAGATCTACGACCTGCAGGAACCGACGGCGAAGATGAGCAAGTCGGGCTCGAACCCGAAGGGCATCATCAACCTGCTGGATGAGCCGAAGACCTCCGCCAAGCGCATCAGGTCCGCGGTCACCGATGACGACGGCGTTATCGCCTTCGACCGGGAGACGAAGCCGGGCGTGTCCAACCTGCTGGCCATTCAGTCTGCCCTAACGGGTGAGAGCATCGACACGCTCGTGGCCAAGTACGACGGCCAGGGTTACGGCGCTCTCAAGGTCGACACCGCCGACGTGCTCGAAGCGTTCACCACCCCGCTGCGCGCGCGTTACGACGAGCTCATGGCCGACCGCGCTCAGCTCGAGGAGATCTTGGCTCAGGGCGCACAGCGCGCACGCGAGGTCGCAGCGCCGCTGCTTGACAGCGTTTACCGCCACATCGGTTTCCTCGCCCCGAAGAGGTAGTCGCCAACAGGCTGACCTGCTCGTTCCGCACTCCCCACCTCACGCCCATGCGGCAGGTGGGGATTTTTTCTTGACCTTTAGGCCCCTGGGTTATATGGTTACCCACATGAGTGGCAAACCCTTATACCAAGAGATCGCGGACGAACTCCGTGATCACATAGCGTCCCGAACCTATCCGCCGGGCGAAAGAGTCCCATCCACCAACGAGCTATCGCAGTTCTATTCCGTCAACCCGACCACCTCCGCAAAAGCCCTAACCGAGCTGTTCAACGACGGCTTGGTGGAAAAACGCAGGGGTCTTGGCATGTTCGTCAAGGATTCTGCGCGTGACCAGGTCTTGCGCACCCGGCGCGACGCCTTTGCCGCTACCTTCATCCGCCCGCTCCTGCGGGAAGCGGACCAACTAGGCATTTCCGCTGATGAGCTGACTGATTTGATTGCTAAGGAGCGCCGATCATGACACCGACACTTCCCCTCTCCCCCGGCTTCTACGCCCTCGTGGGCCCCAACGCCGCGGGCAAGACCCACTTCCTCCACAGCCTCATTGGCCCGGATGCGGCGTTCGTTCCCGCCGGTTCAGACATCCACTTCGCTGGCCGCACCGTGGCGGATCATCTTCGCGCCGCCACCACGATCAGGAAGCTGAGTTCGGTATCGCTCCCGGACAAGGTACAGGAGTCCTCCCGCTTCAGCGACCTTTCCGTCGGCCAACGCCGCCTGCTCACGATCAATCTCGCGTTCGCCGTCGACGCGCCACTTCTGCTTCTTGACGAACCTTTCGACGGCCTCGACGTCACCTCGCGCCGCACCGCCCGGGAGAACCTCATCGCCTACCTCGCAGAGAACACCGACCGCACGATCATCATGGCCTCTCACCGCACTGAAGACTTCGCTGGCCTGGCCACGCACGTCATCCAAGCGTTCGAGCATGAGATCAGCGAGCCAATGCTTATCGACGATCTCCGCACCTCCTTCCCCACCGTCACCGGCCCCATCAAGGACGTGAACGCGCTCGCTGAACGCTACGGTGAACTGACACGGTCGACCCTCGGCCCCACCGCGCGGGTCACGCTCGCGGAAGCACCCTTAGACCTGGACTCCATGCCAGGGCTAAGCGTCGAGTATCCCGACGATGCACAGCTCCTCGACATCCTGGCGACGACTCCCGCTCCCGCCGCAACCTCCGAAGCAACGACCCGAAAGGCCCAGCCATGAAACTATTTTTGAGCCCCTTCTCTAGCTACACCTATCTGCTCGCTTTGGCCGCGCTCGTCGCTGCAGTACCCCTCGGACGCTTCTACGCGGGCGACGGGACTGTGTGGACCGTCTTCGGCGGACTCGGCTTAGTGGCTCTGTTCACCATCGGGGCAATGCAGTGGACCGCAATCAACCAATTGGGCACAAGCTTCCGCACGTGGCTGAAATCTGCCGCGGTCACCGCAGCGGCAGTGTCCGGAGTGCTCGCCGTGGTCACCACCGCCTCATCTGTCGTCAATCAAGAACAAAACCCCTACTACAAGGCCTATGACGCATTCCTCGTGGTGAGCAACGACCCCGTCGAATGGAGAGACACGAACGGGGAGGCATATCTGCTCGACGCCGCCGCTCAGAACGCCGGGACGATCATGGCCACGTTCGCTGTCACCTTCACATTCCTTTTCTTCACATGCCTGATCGGCGTTGGGGCGGGTCTCGCAGCGAAAACCGAGTACCGCTGGCTTCCAATCGTCGCCGCGATAGCCGCCGTTGCCGCCGCAGTGTTCTGCAACGTGGCCATCATGGCCTACAGCACGAGGGAGATCGGGGGACAATTCGTGTCGCTTCCTCCCACCTACACAGGATTGCTCACTATCACGGTCGCAACACTCATTGCGGCAGCAGCTTCGGCCTTCTCGATTGCTCGCGCGCCGCGCTTCATCCGCTAACCCACCGAAAAGCCCGCCACGAGGGAATCGCTCCCATGCAGTGGCGGGCTTTTTCGGCGTTCAACGCTCTAACCACTCCGAGCGCAGCTCCCCGTGGCGCGAACAGGCTGCCGCCCACCCCATCGGGCTGATCTTCACCACCATGCGCCGTTGGCATAAGGGGCAGATCCGCGGCGCGTCGTACGGCCGGGCAGGGTCAGCCGGCAGCGCGACCTCGCCAGAGAGCACTGCGCTAGCAAGCTCGTCGTTGTCGGGAATTTTCATCTACAACGCCGTGAGGGTGTCGTAGAGTGCACCGTTGCCGGAGTTGCGCTTCTGCCCGACCGGTGTGATGCCTATGTTCATACCCGGTTTCATTCCAGGTTTCGCACCGGCCTCCATGGCCTGGTCGACGGCATCGCGGTCGCGCTCCATCGGGCGGCCGAAGGTGGTCAGGTAGTTCCCTCCGATGATGGCGTTGGCGCCGCCGAGGAGACCGGCTTCGGTTCCGTCGTCGCCAAGCGCAAGCTCAGTGCCGCCTGCAAACCGCAACTGTGTGCGCGGCATCGCAAGCCGCATCGCCGCGACCATACGCAATGCCTCACCCTGCGGAACGAGCGGGCGGTCCGAAAATGGCGTGCCGGGGCGCGGGTCGAGGAAGTTCAACGGGACTTCCTCCGGCTCGACGGAGGCGAGCTGAACTGCGAACTCCGCGCGCTGCTCAAGCGTCTCCCCCATCCCGATAATGCCGCCGCAGCAGGTCTCCATCCCTTCTGCGCGCACATGCTCAAGCGTGTCCTTGCGCTCTTGCCAGGAGTGGGTGGTCACCACGTTGGTGAAGAAGGAGCGGGCCGTTTCAAGGTTGTGGTTGTAGCGGCTCACGCCCATTTCCCGCAGCTGGCGGGCCTGGTCACGGGTGAGGATGCCCAAGGACGCTGATATGGAAATGTCCACCTCGTCCGTGATAGCCACGATCGCTTCGGCGACCTGGTCCAAGAGTTTCTGCGTCGGCCCTTTCACCGCCGCGACAATGCAGAACTCGGACGCACCCATTTTCTCTGACTGTTTCGCGGCCTCCACCAACTCCGCGATGTCGAGAGTGACCGCACGCACCGGGGACTCAAACAAGCCCGACTGGGAACAGAAATGACAGTCTTCTGGGCAACCACCGGTCTTCAGCGAAATGATGCCCTCGAGCGAGACATCCACACCGCAATGCTTGATGCGTGTCTGGTGGGCGATGTCCAGCAGCTCAGCCAGGTGATCATCTTCAGCGTTCAGGACAGCAAGCACCTCTTGCTCGCCCAGTCCCTCCCCGTTCTCGAGAGCTTTCTCCCGTGCCACTGCGAGAATGTCGTGCATGTATCTGTCTCCAATCGGTCCGTATTCAATGCCAGCTTAGAGCAGTGCTTGAACACTGTTCAAGAAGCACCCTGGCGAGCCGGAACCGGCAACAGTCAACCATCCTGGCTGAGAAATGTTTACGAATTCAATAAGACACGTTTTCATAACAATTTGGAGACGGTACGGTCAGTCTGGCGGTAGCGCGATTTACCGCCTAGACACCGCTCCTACCGGAGCAGCGCCTACTGAGAAAGTGACCCGATGACGAACCTCATCTTGCAATCGTTCATTAGCCTGATTGCCTCCATCCTGCCCATCTTCGGGCTCCCATTTGGTGAACTGGCTAAGGACCACAAGCCCGACACCGGCACCGCAGAGCAAGTACAAGCTGCCCCTGCGAAGCTGAGCGAGGAAGCCGAGGAGCCGCTCGTCGAGGGCGGTGCCCCCGTGCCGGCCGCGAACGACTCCGCAGAAGCCCCTGCAGACGATGCCGCACAGGTTTCCGATGAGGAGCTGAGCGATCTACAGGAGGCGCTGATCGATGCGGCCAACCGCTTCCGCGTCCAAAACGAACTCCCAGAGCTCGAACCGATGCCCGAGCTCAACGACCTCGCCCAAGACTGGTCTGAGCAGCTCGCCCGCACCGGGGGCGGCATCTCGCACCGCCCCGACTTTGCCGAGAGCTACCCGGAGGGATGGAAGAACGCGTCAGAGAACGTGCTGCAGAACATGACCGATGCTGACGCTGATGACCTCGTGGAACAGTGGGCCAAGTCCCCGGGCCACCGCAAGAACATGCTCGACCCGGAGATCAACCGCATTGGTGTCGGTGTCGCCGATCACCCCGATGGAAAGCGCTACGCGACCCAGAACTTCGCGCGCTACTAATTTGGCTATCCCTGGATGCCATTAATGCCTGGCACCCCTCCAGTGCCCCTCCACTAGTCCCCTCAAGGCCCAGCCTCGCCGACTATCGGCGCAGGCTGGGCCTTTTTCTGCGCGCAGCAAACCTTTCGCATCCTCCTGCCGCTTGCGCTACTGAGCCAACCAGTTATATGGTTACCCACATGAGTGGTGAACCTATAAACCAAAGAAATACTCGTCCCGTGTCAAAACATTCCTCCGCCACCCCGGCACGAGCAGGAAAGGCCTAACTATGAAACTCTTCCTCAGCCCGCACAAGCCCGTTAAATACCTCGCGCCGTTCGCCGTGTTGTGCGTGATTGTGCCCCTTGGCCGATTCCTCGCCGGGGACGGCACCGTGTGGACACTCCTGGGCGGTGCGGGCATGTTCGCCCTCTTCACAATTGCAGGGAGGAACTGGGAGGCCGTGGACCAACTCGGAGCGAGCTTCACCAAGTGGATGAACTCCGCCGCTTTCACGATGATCACCGGCTCCGGAGTGCTCGCACTTGTGACGGCAGCTTCCTCGGTGATCAACCAAAAGCTCAATCCTTATTACAAGGGCTACGACTTTTTCCTGTTCACCACCGACAAACCGGTCGAGTGGGCGACTTCCCCGGGCCCCTTTGCCGATTCCAGCTTCGTTCCTGAACCGTATTTGGTGGAAAACGCTGGCCAGAGCATCCTCACCGTCGCCTTGACGGCCCTGCTCACGTTCACCTTCTTCGCGCTGTGCTGCGTCGGGGGCCTCGCGCTCGGTCTGACCATGAAGCGCCGGGGCGGTTTACTCTTCCCGGCGGCCGTGGTCATCGCGATCGTGGCGTACGCCATCACCTACACCGTGCTCGCCTTCCCGTACACCAGCGGGCAGGTAGACCCAGTTGATCCCGCGCACATGATCGTTCCGCTGGCCGAACCAAGGTCTGTTCCCATCGCCGCCGCATCCATCGCCGGTTTAATCATGCTGTCCGCTTCGACATACATGATCGCCCGCACCCCGCGCCTGCGACGGTAAAGCCCAGACGACTGGTAGAACTTCGCGGTAGATACAGGACAGTGATGAAAGGACAGCGCCGCTAGTTAGCGGTACTCCACAAGCAGCGGTGAGTGATCCGACCACCGCTGCTCAACCGTCGGCGCCTTTTCCACCCAGGTGCGCTCGGCGCGCTCGAGCATGCTCGCGGTGGCGGCGTGGTAGTCGATGCGCCAGCCAGCGTCGTTGTTGAAAGCCTGGCCGCGGTAGGTCCACCACGTGTAGGGAGCATCTTCCGGGTGGAGGCGGCGGGCGACATCGAACCAGCGCGGCTCGTCGCAGGCGGAACGGCGCGCATCGCTGACATAGTCGACAGCACCGAAGAAACCGGCCTCATCCTTGGCGGCGGTGTCCTGGGCCTCGTCGTCCGGGAAGCAACCGAAGACGGAGTCCATGAAGGCGCGCTCGCCCGGCAGAAAGCCGGAGGACTTCTGGTTCGTCTTCCAGTTCTTCAAGTCTTCACGTCGGTGGCAGATGTTCCAGTCGCCGCCGATGACCATGTCGGGGTACACGTCGGGCCAGGTGGCTAGCAGCGGCTCGAACTGATCGAGGAACTGCCATTTCTCGTCCTGCTTCTCTGTGCCGGTGGACCCGGACGGCAAGTACAGGGACGCGACGCGTTCTCCACCGGGTGTCGTTCCGGCGATGAACCGGCCGGAGTCTTCGAATCCGGGGATGCCGTAGGAGACGTCGATAAGCGGCGTGCGCGAGGCGATGGCCACCCCGGCACGACCCTTCGCGGCTGCGGGAGCTGTGTACACGTGCCACCCCTCCTCGATGGCGGGCGCGAGTGCTGCCTGGGCTTGCTCCTCAGTTGCGCGAACTTCTTGCATGAGCACCACGTCGGCAGTGGTGTCGGTCAACCAGGCGAGCATGCCCGGGTTGGACTCGTTGCGGACCTTGGTGGCGGCGCGGATGCCGTTAACGTTCACGGTGGCGATAGTGAGACTCATAGGAAGCCAGGGTACTCGGCGCAGGTTTGACCAAATAGGTAGTGTGGGAGCGAAACGAATAGCTCCTATTAATTGAGGTGAACCATGGCCAAGATCATTTGGACGCAGACGGATGAAGCACCGCTGCTGGCAACTTACTCCCTCAAACCGATCGTCGAAGCCTTCGCGTCGAACGCTGGCGTGGACGTGGAAACGTGCGACATTTCGCTGGCAGGCCGCATCCTTGCGCAGTTCCCGGATTACCTCGACGAGGACCAGCGCGTCAACGACGACCTAGCAAAGCTCGGTGAGTTGGCGGAGACGCCGCAAGCCAACATTGTGAAGCTGCCGAACATCTCTGCTTCCCTGGTCCAGCTGAAGAACGCCATCAAGGAGTTGCAGGACGCCGGATTCAAGATTCCGGATTACCCGGCTAACCCGTCCAGCGACGAGGAGAAGGACATCAAGTCCCGCTATGACGCTGTGAAGGGCTCCGCTGTGAACCCGGTTCTCCGCCAGGGCAACTCTGACCGTCGTGCGCCGCGCTCGGTGAAGAACTTCGCACGCAAGAACCCCCATTCCATGGGTGAGTGGTCCTCCGATTCCAAGACCAACGTGGCCACGATGGAGGACAACGACTTCCGCCACAACGAGAAGTCCGTCATCCTAAATAACGACGACACCCTGACCATGAAGCTCGTGGGTGCAGACGGGCGCGAAGAGGTCTTCCGCGACGACATGAAGGTCGATAGCGGTGACGTTGTGGACGCGACGTTCATGTCCGCCAAGGCACTGGATGCTTTCCTGTTGAACGCGGTTCAGCGCGCAAAGGATGAAGGCGTTTTGTTCTCCATCCACCTGAAGGCCACCATGATGAAGGTTTCGGACCCGATCATGTTCGGCCACGTAGTACGCGCCTTCTTCAAGGACGTCTACGACCAGTACGGTGAGCAGCTCATGGAGGCTGGTTTAGACGGCGAGTCCGGCCTGGGTGCTATCTACTCCGGGCTAGAGAACCTCGAGAACGGCGCGGAGATCCGCGAGGCCTTCGACAAGGCCATGGCTGAGGGGCCAGACCTGGCGCAGGTCAACTCCCACAAGGGCATCACCAACCTGCACGTGCCGTCTGATGTCATCGTGGATGCCTCCATGCCCGCCATGATCCGCAACTCCGGCCAGATGTGGAACGCCGACGATAAGCCGCAGGACACCCTGGCTGTCATCCCGGACTCCTCCTACGCCGGCATCTACCAGGCGGTCATCGACGACTGCCGCGCCAACGGCGCCTACGACCCGACCACCATGGGCACCTCCCCCAATGTCGGCCTCATGGCACAGAAGGCAGAGGAGTACGGCTCCCACAACAAGACCTTCAAGATGCCTTTCGACGGCACCATGCAGGTCGTCTCCTCGAGCGGCGACGTGCTCATGGAGCACGAGGTGGAAGAGGGCGACATCTGGCGCGCCTGCCACACCCGCGGCCCCGCCATCAAGGACTGGGTCAAGCTGGCCGTCGACCGCGCACGCAAGTCCGGCATGAAGACCATTTTCTGGCTCGACCCGGCCCGCGACCACGACAACAACATCCGCACGCTGGTGAACAAGCACCTCGAAGAGCACGATCTCGAGGGCGTGGACATTTCCTCCCAGTCCCCGGAGGAAGCTACCCAGACCACGGTCGACCGCATCCGCCGTGGCGAGGACACCATCTCCGTCACTGGTAACGTCCTGCGCGACTACAACACGGACCTGTTCCCCATCCTCGAGCTGGGCACGTCGGCGAAGATGCTCTCTGTCGTCCCGCTCATGGCAGGCGGCGGCCTGTTCGAGACCGGTGCCGGCGGCTCCGCCCCCAAGCACGTCCAGCAGGCCCAGGAGGAAAACCACCTGCGCTGGGATTCCCTCGGTGAGTACCTCGCTTTGACCGAATCCTTCTTCCACGAAGAGGAGAAGAACGACAACGCCCGCGCCGGCATTCTGGGCCACACCCTCGACCGCGCGATTGAGACCTTCCTCGACGAGGGCCGCTCCCCGTCGCGCAAGGTGAACGAGATCGACGACCGCGGCTCGCACTACTGGATCGCCCGCTACTGGGCGGAGGAGCTCGCCTCCCAGGAGGACGACACGGAGCTGGCATCCGGCTTCGAAACCATCGCGAAGGATCTTGCCGGCAACGAGGAGCAGATCCTACAAGAGCTACTCGACGTCCAAGGCGAGCCCGCCGACCTCGGCGGCTACTACTGGCCGGACAACGAAAAGACCACGAAAGTCATGCGTCCGTCGGAAACCTTCAACAAGATCGTCGACAAAACCGAAGACGACTAGAGCGTAGGTTTAAACCACGAAAGGGGCAGCCTCACAGGAGCTGCGACTTCCCGGACCCGGATATCATCCCGCTTAAAGGCCGAGGAGTTTGCGTTTTGCCGCTGCAAACTCCTCGTCTGTCAGTAGACCAGCCAGTTTCAGATCCGCAAGCTTCTGCAATTCAGAATTCAAGCTGCGTTCAACAGCCCCGCCAGAACTGCTTGGCTGTGGCCCTTCGTGCCTCAAAGTCTGTGAGTTGGCACGCTCCTGCATACGAATGCGAGCCTGTTCTGCGGTGGTATTGATCACTTGAACCGCTTGTCTGAATTCAGGGATGTCGACCAGCTCAACAGAGTCAAGCTCGCCGCTCGGGCGCTTTGCACGCAGAGTGACGGTACCTACCGCTCTAGCTTTCTGTGTCATTGTTTGATGCCCATCGACATCGAAAATCTCATGCGTTCGGATCTGCTGGCGGTCGGTGGAAAGAACGCCCCGCTCGACGACGAGGAAATCCTCTGTCAAGGAATAACGCCCCGCCCCAACGCGTGAAACTGGCTTGCCAACCGCACTCCAGATCAATCCCGGCTCGGTAGTGTGATCGTGCCTATGGGCAACCCGTTCCGCTGCTTCACGGGCAAAGAATTTGATATCGAATCCGCCATCCGACATAGAGGCAGAACCGTTGTAGGGGTTTCTAGGGGTAGTCATGCGAATAGCATAATCTTCAGTACTTGCTAATTAGAGGTACCCACAACAGGCCGACTCGCTAGTTTCCGTTCACCGCACCTTGATGCATATTTTTACGGGAAATATATTCACTTCTTAACAGTCGCGAACAGGCCCTAACAGACAGCTTAGTTTGACTTTTTTATTCGCCGCTCTCGATTTCTCGCCCGAAAGCCAAACTCTGTTTGCCACTCCGCGCTTACGCTCGTAGCTTTGGTGACATGCCTCAATACGACAACAGCGCTGCAGGCGAGTGGGGTTTTGATACCCGTGCCGTCCACGCCGGCCAGAATGTCGACTCTGACTTCGGTGCACGCAACCAGCCGATCTACATGACCACCTCCTACGTCTTCAACGATACGGAGCACGCGCAGGCGAGGTTCGCGCTGGCTGACCCGGGGCCGATTTACACCCGCATCACCAACCCGACGCAGGACGCGTTCGAGAACCGTCTGGCCTCCCTGGAGGGCGGTGTCGCGGCAGTGGCGTTCGCCTCCGGCATGGCGGCGGAGACTGCGGCGATCACGAACCTGGCCAGCGCCGGGGACCACATTGTCACCTCCCCGCGCCTTTACGGCGGCACTGAGACGCTGTTTGAGGTCACCCTCCCCCGCCTCGGCATCGAGTTCACGTTCGTGGACAATCCGGATGACCCGGCCTCTTGGGAGGCTGCGGTCAAGCCCAACACGAAGGCCTTCTACGGCGAGACCTTCGGCAACCCGATCGCGGACATCTTGGACATTCCTGCCATCGCGGACGTCGCCCACGCTAACCGTGTCCCGCTCATCGTGGATAACACGATGGCCACAGCCGCGCTGGTCAAGCCGCTTGAGCTCGGAGCGGACATCGTTGTCGTCTCCACGACGAAGTTCTACACCGGCAACGGCTCGGCGCTCGGCGGAGCGATTATCGACGGCGGATCTTTCGACTGGACCGTCCAACGCGACGGAGCAGACGTTTTCCCTTATTTCACCAACCCCGACCCGGCGTACCACGGTCTCGTCTACGCGGGTCTGGGTGCGCCGGCCTATGCCGTGAAGGCGCGCGCAGGCATCCTGCGTGACACAGGTGCGGCGATCTCCCCCTTCAACGCGTGGTTGGCGCTGCAGGGGATGGATACGTTGGGCCTCCGCGTCGAAAAGCACAACGCGAACGCTCTGGAAGTCGCACAATTCCTGGATGCGAATCCGCAAGTTGCCACCGTGAACTTCGCTGGCCTGCCTAGCTCCCCGCACTACACCACGAAGGAGAAGCTCGGGCTGAAGTACACCGGGTCCGTGCTGTCCTTTGATATCGCGGACGCGTCCCGCGAGTCTGCCTGGGCGTTCATCGATGCACTAAAGCTCCACTCCAACCTGGCCAACGTCGGCGATGTGCGCTCGCTGGTCGTGCACCCGGCGTCGACGACGCACTCGCAGTCCAACGAAGCGGGCCTGGCGCGCGCGGGCATCACGCAGGCGACGATCCGCCTGTCCGTCGGTATTGAAGATGTCCGCGACATCATCGCCGATCTCGAGCACGGATTCGCGGCCATCGCATGATCCCGCTTCCGCCCGAAGGCGAACTGACCTTCCAACCGATCGGTGACTTCCAGACGGAGGCTGGTGCCGTCATCCGCGACGTGACTGTCGCCTACCAGCGGTGGGGTGAGTTCCACGGGGATCCCCATGGCCGCAACAACCTCATCCTTGTGGAACATGCCCTGACCGGCGATTCCAACGCCGTCGTGTGGTGGGACGGGCTGATCGGCCCCGGCGCGCCGATCGACACGGACCGCTTCTGCGTCATCTGCACGAACGTCCTCGGCGGCTGCTCTGGCACGACCGGCCCGTCGAGCGACCACCCGGACGGCGGTAAGTGGGGCTCGCGGTTCCCGGCGACGTCGATACGCGATCATGTGCGCACCGAAGCCCACTTCTTAGAGGCGCTCGGCATCACCTCGATGCACGCCGTGATCGGCGGCTCCATGGGCGGCGCACGCACCCTCGAGTGGACGCTGATGTACCCGGACTGGGCGAACTACGCCTGCGTCATCGCCATGTCTGCGCGCGCGAGCGCCTGGCAGATCGGCATCCAGTCCGCGCAAATCTCCGCCATCGAACGCGACCCGGACTGGCAGGGCGGCGACTACTACGGCACCGGCCGCTCCCCCGATGCAGGTCTATCCGCCGCACGCAGGCTGGCGCACCTGACCTACCGCGGTGAGCTGGAGATTGACGAGCGTTTTGGCACCATGGCCCAGCCAGGCGAAAACCCCCTCGGCGCCTTCCGCGACAGGCAGCAGCGCTTCGCCGTGCAGAGCTACCTCGACTACCAGGGCCAGCGACTCGTGGAGCGTTTCGACGCCGGCTCCTACGTCGCCATCACCGAGTCCCTCTCCCGCCACGACATCGGCCGCGGACGCGGCGGACTGAACCGGGCACTCGCACAAATCACCGTGCCCACGATGGTCGTCGGCGTGGACACCGACATCCTCTACCCGTTCCACCAGCAAGAGCACATCTCGCGCAACATCGGCAACCTGCTGGCCATGAACAAGATCGTCTCCCCCGTCGGCCACGACGCCTTCCTAGTGGAAACCCGCCAAATGGGCCACATCCTGCGCAACTTCATTGCCATGGCGGACCAGACCCCGTCCGCGAGCGACTTAGCGAAGGAGCAGGGCAACTACGACATCTAGGGGCTTAGCCCTGCATGCGTTCGAACGCACCAAAAGCCTCCGGAAAAGGTAACGCGGTGCCAGCCTGTGTTTACACCACCAGGTTCTGCACACGGACGTCTCCGTCGTTCACGTCAATGAGATACGCCCGCCCCATACCTACCCAGCCGATAAAAGGCTCAGGGTTCAGTGTGATTTGCGAGTGGACATGACCCAAGATCCACGCATCATACCCGCATGCGAGGAGTTCCTCTGTCGTGCATGGAAGGCAATCGTGTTTGGAGTACTCGCCGGTAACCGAAGTGTGAAGCAACCCAAGGTTCACGGCATGAGGTAAAGGGTGCGGAAAGTCGCTCACGAGTGAGCGCGGGTCCCTATCTACCTCAACAGCAGCGGAATGCAATGCCCACTCACCCACCTCGATGGTGTGTGGCTGTGTGCCGGAGACAATGACTCCCCGCGGAATGACGGCGCCGAGATCGTGGTAGACGTCATGGTTGCCCGCGGTGAAAACCACCGTTTCGAACAGTTCGAGCCCACGGCTGAAGAATGCAGCCACCTCAGAGTACGTGGCCTCGGTGTAGCGCTTGCGGTCGATGATGTCACCGACCACGACAAGGTGGCTCGCCCCGGCAGCGGCCGCATGATCAAGGGTCTCTAGGGCCCATTCAATTCCGGGCCCAGTCTTCTTGTCTCCGGTCTGTTTGCGGCCAAGGTGTACGTCAGCAAGGACTGCTACAGAACTCACAAAATGAACCGTAACCGAAAACTACAGGGTCCCTCTAGCGGGCCTGATGGCTCGCACGCCCCTGCCACCATCGGATGAGCACCAGGACCGCAGTCGATGTACCCACACCGATCAGGGTCATCGCCATTGCTTCGGCTCTGTGTCCCTGCTCGAACTGGTTCATGATCCAGGGGGCGAGCAGGTTGATGTTCGAGGGCCTAATCAGAGACGACATGACCAGCTCGCGGATGCCCACGAAGAACGCCAGCAGCCAGCCTGCGAAAATTCCTGGGGCAAGCATGGGGAGCGTGATGCGCGTGAACGTTTGCCATCGCGTAGCACCCGAAACGGCGGATGCCTCGCTGAGTGTCGGCGACATGGACACCGCTGAAGTCTTGATGTTTTGCACCGCCATGGGGACAAACAGCACAGTGAATGCCATCACAAGGATGATTTGTGAACCGTAAGGCGTGAACGGCAAACGCGGAGAGTTCCACAGCAAGATGAAACCGATCGCGAGCACGATTCCGGGAACAGTATCGGGAGCCACTGCAAGGAAGTCGCTCAAGCGGGAAGACAGCGTGCGGTTACGCAATGTGAAGATCGTTACTGCAAGAGCAAGCACAACCGCTGTCGTTGCACCAATTGCACCAAGCGCAATGGAACGCGTTAGCGCCTCCTGCCCGGACGGCATCTGGAGGACAATCTTGAAGTAATCGAAAGTCAGGTTGTTGAGTGTCGGCGGCTTTGAACGCAGGATCGTCATCGACGCGAGGATGATAGAGATGTAGGGAATCACCACACACAGGATGAACACCACCGCAGCGTAGATCCAAGCCACAACCATCGCGGGGCGCGAGGGGTTCAGGTGCACAGCCCGGGAGACCCGGCCACCGCTCACTAAGTCAGTTCGTGCAACCCATTGCTGAGTACCCCATGCAAGCACGCCCAGCGTGAATAGAACACTCGAGGAAGCAGCAGCCTTTGAGAAGTTCAGCGGATCAATGGTCACATCTTGGTAGATAGAGGAAACGAGAACCGGGTATCCGATCGCGTTACCGAGCGTGACCGGAGTACCGAACTCACCGGCAGCCTTAATGAAGACAATGAGCGCTCCAAGCGAGAAGGGCCCGAGCACAATGGGAGCGACCACGCGGCTGAATTGCTGCCAGCGACTCGCCCCTGCCACTTGCGCCATTTCCAGCTGCGAAGCCGGAATAGAGGCGAAGGCATTTCTGAGGATGAGATACAGGAACGGGAAGAGTTCCGCCGCCATGATGAAGCCCATACCCCACACCGAGTTGATCGCGGAACGGACCGCGTCACCGAGCGCGGGGCCGAGGAGCATGTCCGCAACGCCGCGCAGGCGTGTGAAGTCCATCCACGCCAGAGCTGCGGCAAAAGGCGGCGTCATGAACGGGATCATGATCATGACCTCTACCCATTCTGCCTTCCGCATGGGTGTCCAAGCGCGAAGGAAGGCTAGCGGAGCAGCGAAGAGGGTGGAGAACATGACGACGAGGAACGAAAGCCAAACTGTGTTCCAGATGACCCGAAGCATTTCGGGACGGAAGAGGGTATGCAGTGCAGAATCCTCGTCCCGGTAGCCCGTCACTGCGGTGACCAAGACGGACACGAGCGGCGCCGCAACCAGCACTAGCAAGATCAGCAGCACCGGGTACACACCGGCGTTAGTTTTAGCTCTCGTTCTCATCGCCTTAGAACTTGTCCTTACTCTCTGGCGACCTAGGAGAGGTAGCGCTCAGCGAATTTGTCACGGAGATCCTTCGATTCAGAGGAAATTGCAGACCAATCGTCGGAGATTTGATCAATCTCGTCGAGCTTCGGGCCGTTCTTCGGATCCACGTTCTTGTTAGCCGGAATCATGTTCTTGGAAGCAGAAATTTGCTGCGCTTCCTCGGAGAACATGAAGTCGACAAACGCCTTTGCTGCGTCCATGTTGTCGGAAGACTTCATGATCATGACCGGGCGAGGGGTCACCGTGGTACCGGAGGACGGGATGATGACCTCAATCGGCTCACCCTTGTCCTTAGCGGAGTAAGCCGAGTAGTCCACGCCGCCGAGGACAATGCCCTTGGAACCAGAGGTGACCTGGTCAAGAGCCGGGCCGTTGGCGCCTTGAACGATCATGCCGTTGTCAAAGAGATTGTCAAAGAGTTCCCAGGTTTTGTCTTCGCCCCACTGGGACACCATGGCGGCAATCAGGTCAGCCGCGGTGCCAGACTCGCGAGGATCCGGCATGATCACCTGGTCCTTGTACTTCTCGTCAGCGAGATCCTCCCAGTCCTTGGGCATGTCAGTGACTACACCGGTGTTGGCAACCAGAGCCAAAGCAGAGCCGTCACGACCATGGAACGTGTCGTCGGATGCGTTCCAATCAGCGTTCGCGGAGTCGATATTCTCCGGCTTGTACTCCTCTAGTGCGCCGCCTTCAGACTGCTTGTCCGCTGCGCTCCAGGAAGCGAGGTAAACGACATCGGCCTGAGGGTTAGCCTCTTCTGCCTTGATCTTCGCAGTGACTTCACCAGTCGTACCAGCGAAGACGTTGACGGTCACGTCAGTGCGCTCCTGGAACGCTTCCACCAGAGCATCGGTAAGACCCTGCGGGTTTGCCGAGTAGTAGTCGATGGAACCAGACAGCCCGTCCGGCGCCTGCCACTGTTCAGCAGTGGAGGCGGTGTCATCGTTGCCGGTGGATCCAGCATCATCGCTCGATTCAACAGATCCGCAGGCGACCAAGCCGAAAGCGGTACCAATGCCGACGAGTGCAGCAGCAAACTTCTTCATGAAAGCAAACTCCTTGTTGAAAAACGGGAAAATTTAGGAATGCGAGGTGACCGTCAGCAGGACCTGGTCACCTCGGCCGAGGCGGTGCCGCGAGTAAGCCAGCCAGGGATCGGCGGCACCGGGCACCACACAGCGGACCTCGTAGCGTCCACCGGTGTATTGGCTCTCCACCACCTCGCCGATGATGGAGTTCGCCGGTTGCGTGTCCGGTCGCTTTCCATCGAGGGGAGTGACCTCGAGGTCCTCGGGGCGGTTCGCCGGAAGCGTTTCGTGGGTGTTGGTCACACCGACGAAACCGGCGACAAAGTCATCTGCCGGGTGGTCGTACAGCTCGACCGGGTCGGCGAATTGGCGGACGTTGCCAGCATTCATCACGGCGACACGGTCCGACATGGCCAACGCCTCGGACTGGTCGTGCGTGACGTAAATGACGGTCAGGTTCAGCTCGTACGCCAAGCGGGTCAGCTCCGAACGAATCTGTGTGCGAAGAGCGGCGTCTAAGGCGGACAGCGGCTCATCCATGAGCAACAGCTGCGGATCTGAAACAAGTGCGCGCGCAATAGCGACACGCTGCTGTTGGCCACCGGATAATTCGTTCGGACGTTGCTCGGCTTTAGCACCGATGCCCACCATGTCCATTGCACGAGTGACGCGTTCCTCGCGCTCGGCTTTCGAAACCTTCTGGTTACCAGTCGTCAGCGGAAATTCAACGTTCTTGGCCACCGTCATATGCGGCCATAGCGCGAGATCCTGGAACACCATCGACAGGTTGCGCTTGTTCACCGGGACGTTCGCACTCGATCCGTAGACCTCACGGCCAGCGAACTCGATCACCCCGGAGTCCGGTGTCTCCAATCCGGCGATACACCGCAGCATCGTTGACTTTCCGCAGCCCGACGGGCCGAGGATCGAGACAAACTCGCCTTTCTCAATGTCGAGCGATGTCTCGTGCAGACCCGTGCCATCAGGAAATTCGCGTTTAACCTCGCGCAGGGAAACTTGGGGAACACTCATTATTGCCACCCGAGCGAGAGCACGACCGGCGTCTTGAATGCGTCTTCTTTGACCAGTAGTCCAGCTCGATCGAGTTCTTTCACAAGGGTGTCACGCTTGCGGGATGCATCCTTACGCGAGGTGTCCTCTTCAGAGATTTCAACCCACGTGGTTCCGCCGAACGTCGCCACTTCGAGGTCAGTCTTAATTCCGCCGATTTCAACTCGCCACGATTTTTGGCTGACGGTCTGGGACATCTTCAGGTCCGAACCACTGAGTTCTCGCCCGGTGGTCTTCCGCATTTTCCCCGGTTCCGCATCAATGACAATCGGCACAGCTTGGTCTACGGAAGGAATCTCACATTGCGCAGATACGCATGCTGCGGACTTCTTATTGCTGAAATCAAGGCTGGAGGAAACGTAGCTTGCGTTGACCTGAGCTTCGTAATTGGTGTCACTTGAATCGAAACCCTTGTTCTTCGCATCGCGCAGACCGTTGTCTACCACTTCTTTGGACAACGAGTTGTAAGTCAGCGGCTGACGGTACTTGTACGTCAGGTCGTACTCCGAATTGCCGTCCTTGAGGCGGAGACGAATGCTCCACCCGTTCTCCGAGTAAAAGCCGTCCGCAGTGTCGAAATAGACAGACTCTTCGGTTCCACCCTCACTTAGAACTTCGAAGTTTTGGCGGAAGTGCGCGCTGGGTTCACCGTTTGCATCAACGGCTTGTTCCGAAAGGCGAAGTTTGACTTGATAATCGGGGTCAGCCACCGGGGCAGCAACTGCCGGGCTTGAGCAAAGAAAAAATGAGGCCACTAGTGCGCCTGCGAAAGAACTTTGAAAACTAGTCCGCTTAAGTTTGATCACTAGCCTGATGCTAGGGAGGACTAATTAAATCCCTGAAGATGAGAGGTGAATTCGATGTGAACAATGCCGAAGCCCGCAGCCACCAAATTAGAATAGACATTCTGACCAGCCACGATGTCGGCGGACTTTCAACACGATTAACTCCCCAACGCATCCACCGAGAGCGCCAACCAGAGCAGCAGTGCGCCTGTCGACGCCGAGAATAGCGCGTCGAAACGTCGCGACCGCACCGCCAACAACCCCATCACTTGCGAGTCGCACGTCAAGCGGCACACGGTGAGCCAAAGCATAGATACGCCGAGAGTGAATGCCGCCCGGCGCCAGTGCTCTGTCACCGAGAACAGCGAGGCCGCGACGAAACCGAGGACGAACAGCACGATCATTATCTGCTGGACGCGCACGGGCAGCCGGGACAGCGGGGTGCCAATGTCGTGCGGATTATCCAAGCTCGGCGGCGGAGCCGTAGACACCTGCGCTGGAGCGGCCGCTGACGCGGGCGCGGTTGCGGCCCGCCCCGCCGGGTCTACGTTAGGGCACCTTGGGGGGCGTCTTGCTGGGCGTGAGCTACTCGGCGTGGGCAATCCGCTCTGCCCTCTCCACGATGTTGCGCACCAGGAAGGTGCGCGTCATCGGGCCAACACCACCGGGGTTGGGCGACACCCAGCCGGCTTTGTCCCACACGTCGGGGTGGACGTCTCCGGTGGTTTTGCCGTCGAGACGCGACACGCCCACGTCGAGCACTGCGGCACCGTCTTTGATCATGTCGGCGGTGATCATGTGGGGTTTGCCCGCGGCGGCGATAATGACATCGGCGCGGCGGGTCTCCGCGGCGAGATCCTTGGTGCCGGTGTGGCAGAGCACGGCGGTCGCGTTGACGTCGCGCTTAGTCAGCATGAGCGAGATCGGGCGGCCAACGGTCACACCGCGACCAATAACGCACACGATGGCACCGTTCAGGTCAACGCCGAAACGCTCCAGAAGAGCCAGCGACCCGTAGGGGGTGCACGGCAGCGGGGCGGGCTCGTTGAGCACGAGGCGGCCAAGGTTGACCGGGTGCAGGCCGTCAGCGTCCTTATCCGGGTCGATCAGGCCCAGCACACGGTTCTCGTCGAGGTGCTTCGGCAGCGGCAGCTGCACGATGTAGCCGGTGACCGCGTCGTCGTTGTTGAGCTCCTCGATGACCGCGTCGAGCTCTTCCTGGGTGCAATCCCCCGGCAGCTCCTTCATGATGGACGCGATGCCGAGCTCCTCGCAGTCCTTGTGCTTCATGCGCACGTAGTTCTGGCTGGCGGGATCCTCACCGACAAGCACCGTGGCCAGGCCCGGCGTCACACCATGCTTCTCCTTCAAGCGAGTTACACGAGCTTGAAGGTCGGCGAAGATTTCTTCGCGGTAGAGTTTTCCGTCCAGTTTGATCGCAGTCACACCCGTCATCTTAGACCGAGCTTTAGACTAAGCGGCGTGCACGTGATCTTCGACAACCCCGTCATCCCCGGCAACACTGGCAACACGATCCGCCTCTGCGCGGGCACCGGGTTCACGCTCCACCTGGTCAAACCGTTGGGCTTCCTGCTGGATGACAAGCATCTGAAACGCTCCGGCCTGGACTACCATGACCTCGCCGACGTGCAGATTCATGAGGACATCGAGTCCTGCTTCGCGTCGCTTATCGACGCACGCATCTTCGCCTTCACCACCCACGCCACCCGCCACTACACAGACGTGGAGTACCGGGACACAGATGCGCTTCTATTCGGTACGGAGCCGACGGGGTTGCCCGAGGAGCACTCCCACCACCCGCGCGTGACAGACCAGTTGCGCATCCCGATGCTGCCCGGGCGCCGGTCGATGAATCTGGCTAACTCGGCTGCCGTGGCCTCCTATGAGGCGTGGCGGCAGTTGGGGTTCCCCGGCGGGGTGTGAGGGGGAAGTTTGCGGGTGCGGAGCTCGTCGATAAGCGCCCAGGCGTCGGGCGTAGCGAGGTCGCGCGCGCACATCTTCACGGTGCCGGGGACTAACTCGAAGCGCACGTGCGCCAGGTTGAGACGGCGCTGAATCGGGCCCTGGCGGAACGTGATTTCTTGGATGTGGGGCACTTCGATGAATGCGAAGCGGCGGCTCAGCAGGCCGTGGCTCGTGGTCGCCATGGGGATGCCGCCCACGAGGTCGAGGGAGACGGCTTGGCAGGACGCGTCGATCGGCGACGGGATGCGGGCGCGCTTCGGCGAGCGGAGATCCCAGTCGGGTTCTGTGATGTGCGTGCAGGTGAGCGGGCTAATCGCTTCGATGAGCGCGACCGCTTGCTTGTACGAGCCCACGGGAAGCAGCCGCGACGTGCCGGACTGTTTATTGGACTCGCGGCCGTACCCGGCGATGTTCACGGTGACCGACCACCACCCGAAGATGCGCCACAGCACCGGTTGGGACAACCCGATCGCGTGGATCCGATCCAGCGGCACTGCTTGGCGGCGGCGGTTGGCCAGACCGTAGCTCAAGTTCACAACGTCGCCGTCCAGCGTCGCGGTGTAGCGCCATGACTGGTCGATCTGCCGCCAGATCTGCGGGATGAACCCGGCCAGGACCGGGAGGATGACCGCCAGGGTGAGCTCCGTGAAGATCGGAATGAACGACCATGCGACCGTGAACACCGTGGTCAGACGCAGTGCCGCGCCGGCGAGCGAGCGCGCGACCGGAATCGGTTCAACGAGATAAGCGCCCGCAGTCTGTGTGAGCGTGTCCAGCTGCTCGTCGGTGCCCTGCTGCGCGATCTTTCGCAGTAGTTCCGTGCGGACATTCTCTGCTTCCGTGCGGGGCAGGTAGCCGATCTCGATGGCAGAGTTGGACCCTCCGGCTGCCTCGACGCGCACAGCCGCAAGGCCGATAAGGCGCGGGGCGAGCGGCTCGACAACGTCGACAGCTTGGATACGGTCGTACCGCGCCGCGCGCACCTTGGTGGAGATGACGCCCCGTTTCAACTCCACCTCATCTGTGCCGAGGCGGAAAGTCGTGCGGTACCACCACACCTGCGAACCGAGGAAAACCAGAAACAGAGCCACCCCTGCCCCGCCGGCGACCTGGCCGATGGTGGCCCATGTCAGGTCGCGCTCACGCAACGCATCGGTCACGAACGTGAAGAAATTGAACACGATCAGCGTGACAATCGCCGCCACGCCAGCCCACACGCGCAGCAGCGGAGTCAGACGGTGGACGCGGCGGTACCGCGGGACAGTATTCACAGCCCGCTCATCCGTTCACGAGCTTGGAACGCAAGCCGCTCACGCAGCGCATCCGCTTCCTCGGCGGGTAGCCCCGGAATGGTCGCGTCCGTTGTCGCGGAGGCCGTGTGCAGTGCCAACTCTTTAAGCCCCAGCGGACGCGTGAATGGGCCGGTGCTGACATCGACGTACTGGATCCGGCCGTACGGCACCACTGTGAAATTCTGGGTGATCTTGCCTTTGGTGATCAGCAGCTCATTGTCTGTCTCTAACCAGCCGGTATTGCGCACCCGCAACGGAATCATGATCAGCTGAAAGACATACCAGAGGCCGATGGCGGCAGCACCCCACCACCACACGCCGCCAAGCTGGTGCTGGGCGAGGCCGAAGCTGCCAGCTAGGACCGCAGCCCAGGTCGTCTGCGAGATATAGCGCGCGGTGATGAGCTTGCGGCTCACCGGATTCATGCCACTGACATCAGTAGGCATCTGTGCTGGCTGGTTCAGGTGCGAACGGCGGCGATCCGGCGATTCTGCTTCGTGGGCGCCCTGCATGCGGTTCAGCCTAGCGTGCGGTGACCTCACCGAAGCGCCGGGCAAGCGGTGCGAGCGTCGCCGGACGAGCCGCCACCCACGCCGCCGCGACCACCGCCAGCGACACCAGGAAGATGATCAAGCCCGTCCAGTTCCCCGCGTACTCCGACGGGTCCGTCGAGCCTTGCGCCGCGTACATGTGGTTGAGGTTGCGCAGCGCGCCAGTAGCCAAGACCAGCCCGACGTGAATCACGATGAACACCACGAAGTAGATCATCACCGGGAAGTGCAATGCCCGCGCCGCCTGCGCAGGGAAGACCTTGTTCCATCGGGCCGAGTTGGCCGGCCAGAAGCTACTCATGCGCACACCCGACAGGATCGCCAGCGGTGCCGCCACGAACACTGTGATGAAGTACGCCAGCTGCTGCAGGCCGTTGTAGTGGACCCAGCCGTTTTCCGTGGGCCAGTTCAAGGACAGATACTGCAGCCCGGCCGAGACCGCATTCGGGAAGACGTCCCAGCTGGTCGGCACAATCCGCATCCACTGCCCCGTTACAAACAGCAGCACACCGAACACCAGCCCGTTGACCACCCACAAGATATCGAGCACCTGGTGGAACCACAGCGTCAAACTGATCTTCCGCCCGCCCTTCTTCGGCCGCCAGTACGCTTCAGGGCGGCGCTCGGTGCGGATCTGCATGCCCGTCCGGATGATCAGCACCATCAAGAACATGTTGAAAAAGTGCGACCAGTTCAGCCACGCGGGAATGCCCACCGGCGCGCTCTCCGGCATCGGTGCATAACCGGGGTACTTCTCCACGAACTCCTGGCCCGTCTCCGTACCCAGGAACGCTCTGGCGCCCCCGACACCCAGTGCAAGCAACACCAGTGCGACCACCGCAGCGATCCACACCCAGCGCCTCCGCTTATCGACGCCCCGCGCCACCGTCGTCCCCCCACCACTCTTCTCCCCAGCGGGTGTGGTGGGAGCAGGTTTGGCTGCAGCCGGTTTGGGTGCGGCGGGAGCCGGCGCAGCAGCCGGGGGTTTCGGTGCAGCAGCAGCTGGTGCCGCTGCCGGAGGTTTCGGAGCGGCAGGTGCTGCAGGTGTTGTAGGCGCAGCGGGCGGTTTCGGTGCAGCAGGTGCCGCCGGTGGTACCGCCGCAGCAGGAGGCTGTGGCGCGACAGGTGCCGCTGGTGCAGCTGGCACCGCTGGGGGCTTCGGCGCTGCGGGAGCCGCTGGTGCCGCTGCCGGAGGTTTCGGAGCTGCAGGTGTTGTAGGCGCAGCGGACGGTTTCGGTGCAGCAGCCGGGGGTTTCGGCGCTCCGGGAGCAGCCGGTGCAGCCGGTGCAGCCGGTGCAGCCGGCGCGCTTGGGGCGGCCGGGGGTTTGGGCGCTGCAGGAACGTTGGCGTTCGGAGTGTCGCCCGCTTTGGGGATGTTGTTTCCAGTCATTACAGAATCAGACTATCCAACCTCGAGGGGTGCTCTGAATTTAAGTCGCTCTGGGAGGCCTTTAGATTCACACTCCCCTCTTGCAGGATCGGCCTTGGAATACTGTTGGCGGTTTTCCGGAATACTGCTCACGCAAACGTGCAGGTCAAAAGCATGCGTTTCGGCTGATGTGGCCGAGCAGTATTCCACCCCAGAATCGAGCAGTATTCCGGTCTGGCTCTACCCCGACTGACTGCCTCCCCCGGCGCCCACCTGGCACCTGCCCCCGCTAGTGGAAGTCACGCGCCCCGCGGGCGAGCCAGTCACCCATCTCCAGCGGCTCGAATTTGTCGGCGATGATGCTCACCGCGCCGGTGGCGTTTTCCACTATGCCGCGGATGATCAGTGCTTTGGCGGTGCGGGCAAGCACTTTCTGGCGGTTCCACAGCCCGACGGGAATGACCACGTTCATCAGCCCGGTTTCGTCCTCCAGACCCATGAAGGTCACCCCACCGGCGGTGACGGGGCGCTGTCTGTGGGTGATCACGCCGGCGATGCGCACGCGGGTGCCGTCCTCAACACTCATGAGGTCCGCGGCGGCGACGACCCCGTTGGCGCCTAGCGCCCCGCGCAGCATCTCCATCGGCATCAAGCCGGGAGTGACACCGGTCGCGGCAACGTCAGCAGCCATGAGCTCGAAAGCGTTCATGCCGGGCAGTGCCGGTGCCGAGATCGCAGAAAGCCCAGGAAGCATCCCGTCTCGCTCGGTGGCGGCAACACCTGCCTGCCACAGTGCTTGCCTGCGGTCCACCCCGAAACAGTCCAGCGCGCCGGCTCGCGCTAAAGCCTCGACGTGCTCGACCGACAAGTCAGCCCGGCGCGACAGGTCAGGAATGCCGGTGAACGGCTGGGCAGCTTCGATCCGCTCAGCGGCCTTGTCACCCAGTCCCTTAATCAAGTTCATGCCGACCCGGATGGCAGGATCCGCACCGGAAACAGCATCCACAACGCAGCGCGCTTCGCACCCAGAGTCATTCACGCTGACCGGCAGCACGTCAATGCCGTGACGGCGCGCGTCCTGGATAAGCGACTGCGGCGAGTAGAACCCCATCGGCTGCGCGCGCAGCAGGCCCACGCAGAACTGCGCCGGGTAGTAGCGCTTGAACCAGGCGGAGAAGTACACCAGCGACGCGAACGATTGGGAGTGGGACTCCGGGAACCCGTAGGCGGCGAACGCGACGATCTTCTGCCAGAGTCTGTCGGCGACGGCACTGTCAATGCCGTTCGTCTCACGGCAGCCGTCGAAAAAGCGCTGCCGCAGCGCCTCCATCTTCGCCGGGGACCGCTTCGACCCCATGGCGCGGCGCAGGGAGTCGGCTTCGGCACCGGTGAAGCCTGCGGCGTCGACAGCAATTTGCATGAGTTGCTCCTGAAACAGCGGAATGCCCAGCGTGCGGCCGAGGGATTTCTCCAGCACCGGGTGGTCGAACTCGATTGGCTCGCACCCATCGCGGCGGCGCAGGTACGGGTGCACCGACCCGCCCTGAATCGGGCCGGGGCGAATCAGGGCGACCTCCACCACCAGGTCGAAGAACTCGCGCGGTTTCAACCGCGGCAGCGTGTTCATCTGGGCGCGGGACTCCACCTGGAAGACTCCGACGGCGTCGGCGCGGGCGAGCATGTCGTACACGGAAGCGTCGTCAAGCGGAAGCTCCCACAAGCGCACCTCGCGGCCTGTGGTCTCGCGCACGAGGTCGATCATGTGGTGCAGCGCCTCGAGCATGCCCAGGCCGAGCAGGTCGAACTTGACCAAGCCTGCCGACGCGCAATCGTCCTTGTCCCACTGCACCACCGACCGGTCCTCCATGCGGGCCCATTCGACGGGCACGACGTCGGCAATCGGGCGGTCGCAAATGACCATGCCGCCGGAGTGGATGCCCAGGTGGCGGGGTTGGCCGCGCAATTGCTCGGCTAGCGAAGAGACAAGACTCGGCGGTTCTGAGAGCCCCTTTGACCAGGCATCTGCCGCACCCTGCGGGTATCCGAGCGCGCGGGCGGCGTCGCGCACCGCACCCTTTGACCGGTACGTGATCACGTTGGCCACCTGCGCGGCGTTGTCGCGGCCGTAGGTGCGGTAGACGTACTGGATTGCTTCCTCGCGGCGGCCGGATTCGATATCAATGTCAATGTCCGGCGGCCCGTCGCGGTCCGGCGAGAGGAACCGCTCGAACAGCAGCTGCGCCGAAATCGGCTCCACATTAGTGATCCCCAGGGCGAAGCAGACCGCCGAGTTCGCCGCCGACCCGCGCCCCTGGCACAGGATGTCGGACTCGCGGCAGAAGTCCACAATGTCGTTGACGATGAGAAAGTAGCCCGGAAACCCCAGCTGCTCGATGACGTTCAGTTCGTGCTCGATCTGTGTGCACGCCCGCTCACGCACGTCAGCGGGACGCGAGGCGTAGCGCTCCTCGCCGCGGACACGCACGAGATGGCGCAGCCAGCTCATTTCGTCGTGGCCGTCGGGCGTGGGAAAGAGCGGCAGTTGCGGCGCGACAAGGTTGAGTGTGAACGCGCACTCGGCCGCCAGATCGACGGTGGCTGCGAGCATGTCCGCGCACCCCGGTGCCATCGCGAGCAGCTGCTCGCCGCTGCGCAGCCAGTTCGCGCCCATTGGGTGCAGGTCGCAGTACGCAACGCCCATTGCTTGACGACGCGCCAGCGACCTCTTCGCCCCCGCCAACCGCGCCCCCTGGCGCGTAGCCGCCCCGGGTGCCGCACTGATGATCGCGGGGACGTGCGGGTATGCACGCAACGCCTCGTTATGGTCGGCGTCTTCGGGGAGCATGGTGGCAGTGAATTCGCGCACAACCCGGTCGGGGCCGAAGTATTCGATCAAATCATCGATACGGTCCGCCCACTGCCAGCTGGCCAGGACGGTGCACGTCCCGGCAAGCTCATCGGCAATCACCGGCAGGGGCGGATAGAGGACTTTGTCTTTCTCCCCCGTTGCCATGTGGGCGGCGGCCATGAGGTGCGACAGGCGGCGGTAGCCTTCGGGGCCGCGGGCGATGACGGACAGCGGAATCACCGAGTCATCGCCTGGGCCGCCATCGTCGCGCGGGAGCGACAGCTCCGCACCGAAGACTGTGGGCATGCCCACTTCTGCCGCTGCCTCAGCGAATTTGACCGCGCCGTAGAATCCGTCCCGGTCCAGCAGGCCGACTGCCGATAGGCCCAGTTCTTGCGCCCGGGCCACGATCTCTTCCGGCTCGCTCGCACCGCCGGTGTCACTGAGGAAACTGTAGGTGGACACGGCGTGCAGCTCGGCGAACGGGACGGCAGGTGCACGGCGGGGCGCGGTGCCTGCCGACCCATCCCCCAGCGCGGCGCCGCCTTCTGCTTCGGCTCCCTCTGGCGCATAGACCGCCCCGGCGGGCGTGCCCGTGTGCTTGACGGGCACAGGAGTAGGCCCGGGACGGCCGGAGAGGATCCTCTCCAGCCGCGACCAGGACATTCTCTCGCCGCCATGGAAACGCACGCCCCCAGAATAATCGCGGTCGAAACTTTGTTCCAATCAGCAACGGGCGCGGGGCCGTATCCAGTGCCGGCATAGCAATGGTTGGTGTGAACCCAAACTAGACTAAGCGGTCCGTTAGGTGTTAGATTTTCGAAGTCATATTTGACCACCCCTAGCAAGAAAGTGCAGGAAAAGATATGCGCTTCAACCGCATCATCGCGACCGCCGCAGCCTCCGTTCTGGCGGCAACCGGCCTGGTCGCATGCTCTGACGAGTCGGCAGACAACGCAGCCGGCAAGAACAACGGCGGCGACGATCAGGTTGTCCGGATCGGCACCACCGACTCCGACCAGAAGGCTTGGTCTGTCTTCATGGAGCTGGCTGAGAAGGAGGGCATCACCCTCGAGCTCACCCCGTTCACCGAGTACCCGCCGGTCAACCCGGCGCTGGCTCAGGACCAGATCGACATCAACAAGTTCCAGCACATCCTGTACCTGGCTGAGTACAACGCCTCCTCCGGCGACGACCTGAAGATCGTCGGCTCCGGCGAAATCAACACCCTGGGTCTGTTCTGGAAGGACCACGACAGCCTCGACGACATCGAGGGCCAGAAAGTCGCCATCCCGAACGACCCGTCCAACCAGGGCCGCGCCATCAACGTGCTGGTCCAGGCTGACCTGGTCAAGGTCAAGGACGGTGCTGACACGCTGAACCCGACCCCGGCCGACATCGACAAGGATGCCTCCAAGGTTGAGGTCACCCCGGTCGACGCGTCCCAGACCCCGACCGTCTACAACCAGGGCGACCCGGCCGTGATCAACAACACCTGGTTGGGCCGCGCCGGCATCGACGCATCCACGGCCGTCTTCGCAGACGACCCGAACTCTGAGCTGGCGGAGCCGTACATCAACATCTTCGCTGTCCGCGCAGACGACGTCGACAACGCGACCTACGACAAGCTCGTGGAGATCTGGCAGTCCGACGAGGTCACCGAGGCTCTGAACGAGGACTCCAACGGCACCGCTGTCCAGGTGGAGAAGACCAAGGAGGAGCTCGACGAGATCCTCAAGCGCCTGGAAGAGGACTTCAAGTAATGGCACCCACCGGCACCCGGATTGAGTTCCGGAACGTCCACAAGACGTTCCGCTCCAAGAAAGGCGGGGCGGATGTCGTCGCACTCGACAACGTCAACCTCACCGTTGAACCCGGTGAGATCTTGGGCGTCATCGGATATTCGGGTGCCGGCAAGTCCACCCTCGTGCGCATGATCAACGGGCTGGACACCCCGACTTCCGGTGAGATTCTGCTCGACGGCACCAACATTGTCGGCATGCCTGGCAAGCAGTTGCGCGACGTGCGCCGCAACATCGGCATGATCTTCCAGCAGTTCAACCTGCTCACCTCGCTCACTGCGGCAGGCAATGTTGAGTACCCGCTGAAGATGACGGACATGAGCAAGTCCGAGCGCGCCGCCCGCGTGCAGGAGCTCCTCGAGTTCGTCGGCCTGGGTGAGCGCGGCAAGAACTACCCAGAGCAGCTGTCCGGCGGCCAGAAGCAGCGCGTCGGCATCGCCCGTGCGCTTGCCACGGATCCCTCGCTGTTGCTTGCCGACGAGGCCACCTCCGCCCTCGACCCCGAAACCACCCAGGAAGTCCTGGAACTGTTGCGGGTGATCAACCAGCGCACCGGGATCACCATCGTCGTGATCACCCACGAGATGGACGTCATCCGCGCCATCGCGGACAAGGTCGCTGTCATGGAGGCCGGCAAGGTCGTCGAATACGGCTCTGTCTACGACGTGTTTTCTAATCCGAAAACGCACGTGGCGCAGCGGTTTGTGTCGACGTCGTTGCGCAACACTCCGTCGAAAAGCGAAGAGCGCGAACTCTTGGGCGGCGACGGCCGACTGTTCACCGTCGACTTGTCGTCGAACTCCGGGTTCTTCTCCGCGGCCGCGAAGCTGCAGGAGCAGGGCGTGGGGCTCGATGTCGTGCACGGCAGCGTGACCACCCTGCAGGAACAGTCCTTCGGCAAAATGACGGTGCGCCTGACCGGCGACAACCGCGCCATCGAGGAGTTCTACCGCAGAATGCAGGAGACCACCACCATTCACGAAATCACCGGCAACACCACTGCTGAGATTGGGGAGGAGAAGTAAATGACTGAGCAGATCCTCGCCCAAATGGACTGGGACCGCCTGGGCCCCACATACCTCCAGGCCATTCAGGACACGCTGTTCATGGTGATCATCACCATGCTCGTCGGCGGGTTCTTCGGCCTGATCATCGGCATGTTCCTCTACACCACCCGCGCTGGCGGTGTGCTGGAGAACCGGTTTGTCTACTGGACGCTGAACATCCTGGTGAACTTCTTCCGCCCCATCCCGTTCATCATCATGATCGCCATGCTTTACTCCGTGACTCTGTCGGTGGTAGGCACGACGATCGGACGCGGGGCGGCCACATTCGTCATGTGCGTGACCGCGACGTTCACTGTGGCGCGCATCGTGGAGCAGAACCTCGTCGCCATCGATCCCGGCGTGATTGAAGCAGCCCGCGCGATGGGTGCTGGCCCATGGCGCATCATCCGCACCGTGATCGTCCCGGAGGCACTCGGCCCGCTGATCTTGGGCTTCACCTTCATCTTCATCGCCGTGATCGACATGTCCGCCATGGCCGGCTACATCGGCGGCGGCGGTCTGGGTGACTTCGCCATCGTCTACGGTTACCGCGCGTTTGAGCCGCAGGTGACGTGGCTGGCAGTGATCACCATTGTGGTCATCGTTCAGCTCGCCCAGTTGCTGGGCAACGTGCTGTCGCGGAAGGTCATGCGCCGATAAGTTCGAGCTTTTCGACGCCCCAGTACGTACCCGTTTTCGGTTCGTCGCCGCAGGAGGAAATCACTCCTGCGGCTTCGTTTTGTGTAAGGGTGACTGCGAACTGGCGCGGCCCCCGGTGCGTATCGTCGGCAAACACGATTGTGGCTGCACCGTCGCCAACGGTTTCGTCCACGAGCGTGAACTGGCCGTAGGCGACATCCTCGCCCTCGTTCTGCAAGTGGGCAGCCACGGCGATCTCGGCGGCCTGCGCCGACGCCGACAACGTTCCGCGTCCTCGGTTGCCGGGAACGAAGTACTGCGCGCGCATCGCCGCGCCGATCATCGCTTCCGTGGCCTCCAGATTCATCCGGCCGAAGCTATACCCCCACGGCATGAGCAGCATTGCCGGGGCGAAACGGTGCCCCTTGACATGCGAGGTCTCCCACACGATGTCACCGGTGCGGCGGAACGGATAGCGCCGCTCCAGCTCCATCACCAGCGGGCGCCCCTTCACGGCACAGCAACGGTCGCGCTTCGCGTGCGTGCACACCAGCAGCAGTGGCGCGATGCGCGTTTGCCCGCCGTTGAGGCCCGGCGCGGAGAAGTCCATCTCCAGAAGGTCCTCAACACCATCGACGTGGTGGACCTCCGTGATTCCGACATCTGAAAAGACGGTGTACAGGTGCGGCTTGTCAATGTCGCGCCCCTCCCGCGTGGGGTGACGGATGAGCTGAAGCGAGGCATCGAATTTCTTCAGGTGCGCTTTGAGCTTCGCGGTGAGCTCCTCACCTAATGTTCCACCGTCGAGAACATCGTGGCTCCAGGGGCCGGGGTGCTCGAACAGGACATAGGTCCCCGCCGTTTTGGCGGTGCCGGGCAGCGGTTCGACTTCGACATCGGAACACATTGGCTGGCGGGGAGCGGGCATACTTCTTAGGGTAGCCTATCTCGCTCTCAGGTATATAAAGCCTCGATCCGCCACTGCTGCTTCGACCACAGCAGTAGCCACGCCGCACGCTCATTGCCTGCAGGCTTCTCCCCTACCACCTGCAGGCGAGCGACCTTTTGGGGGTTGTCGCCCCACCAGCCTTCGTCCACAGGCCATGGCCCCGCCCAGCCGGTGACCACGTAGCGGTGCTCGCCCCACCCCAGCGCGTACGGCTCTCCCGTCAACAAGGCTTCCGCGGTGACGCCGACGTGCTTCGCGTCCGCACTGATCAGCTTCACCCGCGATGCTGGGTGGTCCAGACCGCCGCCGATCCGGGCAGGCAGCGGGGCCAGGATCGCGCCCGGCCATGACGCAGCCGCTGCGGCACCGGCGGCCTCGCTGTCCTGTTCGCCGAAGGGGACAAGAGCGATGCGCTCGGCAACGCCGCGGCCCCCGGCAGGGCGGGGCTGAACGACGGCATCAATGCCCAGCGAGGACTGGATCCGCTCGGCGACGCGGCGGGCTTCCCGGGCTGCTTCCTCCGACCCCGCGGCAGCACCGCCCCAGAGCTGACCGGCCGGTTCAGGTGCCGCGACCTCCAGCGGCTCCAGAATGAGCGAGGCGATCGCGCCCGCTCCCCCGCCGGTGAGCCACCCGTCGAGCTGCCAGCGCACGCGGTCGGCAGTGGCCCCCTCAGTCAGGGCATCGCGGGTGCGCCAGATGCGTTCAAGGGAGGTACCGTCGCTCAGCTCCGCTTTCACTTTGAGCCGCACGCAGTTCTGCCCAGCGTCAGCAAGCCGCTCGTGCAAGCTGGCGGCCAGCGCGCGGGCGGCGAAGGCAGCGGCGTCGACGCGGTCGATCGGATCCTCGGGTGTCACGGACACCGCGAGATCAGTCGTAGGCAGCTCCGGGGCGACGCGGCGGTCCGGCGCACCCCGCGCAATCCGGTGGCAGTGCAGCCCCGTCTGGCCGAAACGCGTCGAGATTGCGGTGGCGGGTACGGCAGTGAGATCCCCCAGCGTGCTAATCCCCAGCTGCCCCAGCGACTTCACCGTCTCTGCATCTGCACCGAGCGCCGTCTCCGCTGTGAGCACACGCAACGGCTGGCTGGCCAGGAAGTCCACCGACCCGCCCGGCGGGACCACCGCGCAGGTGCGCGCGGCGACGACGGCCGTGGCAATCTCGTCTGCGATCCCGATGAGCGGGTTGATGCCGGGGCGTGATGCAGCGTCGATAAGCATCTCGGCAGCGCGCTCCTCACCGCCGTGGAACTTGCCTGCAGCCGCAATGTCCACGACGATAAGCCCAGGGCGCAACACCTCGACCGACGAAGCCACATCATCGAAACTGGCCGCGAGCGCAGCGAAGATGCGCCCGTCACGGTCCGGATTGTCGTCGACGACCGTAAGCCCCGGGCACACCGACTGCGCGTGGCGCACCTTCATACCGCGGCGAATGCCCAGCTTGCGGGCGGCGTGCGAAACGACCTTGATGCGGTGCTGGCGCGCGACGGCCAACGGCTCTGCCAGATCGTCTTCGAGGCATGCAGCCTGCACCGGCCAATCGGGGAACCATATGGCGGCGACGCGCATCTACGTCACCACCTTGAGCGCCGGAGCTGCCGGGGCTGCCACCGTCTCCCGAGCCTGACCGACGGTGACCGTGCCCGATGCCGGATGCGCGCTTTTCGGCTGCGCCCGCACCCGGATATCCAGCCCCGTGATGCGCCCTGTGCCCCGGCCGATCCCCCGGAACTCCTGCACGTCACCAGTGACAGTGAGCGCCGGTGACGGCACCGTCGCGCCGACGAGCATGAGCGCGGCCCGGCCTTTGCGCAGCTTGCCCAGCAGCGGACGCGCCCGCACCGGGGATAGCTCGACGCGCGCGCGGGTGCGGAAGACCACCAGATCCAGCCCCTCCACCAGCACCCCGGTGATCCCCAACGGGTCCACCCCGGGGTCCGGGACCGCAATGACACGATTCAAACACTCTGGCGGAAGCGCCGCGTACGACAGCTCCGGCCAGCCGACCACGCCGACATACCCGCCCACTTCGGTGATCTGCAGCAGCATCTCCACCACCAGTGCCGGGGTGTCACTCATGTGCGTCACCGCGTGGCGCGGCAGGCCGCCGCCGGGCAGAATATTCTCGAATTGCGTACCGAGTTCCAGGACATCAGCCCTTGCAATGTGGCCAGCATGAGGCCCGCCGAGCTGGTCCGGAACCTCCCCGCCGATCTGCGCCATGCGGGCGCGCAGCTGCGCGATCTGCTCGGTGCGAGCGGAACTGGCGGGACCAGCAGGCGCAGCGGAGCCGGAGGCGGCAGCCAACCCGGCCAGCGCCTCCACATCCACCTTGCGAACACTTGTTCCACTCACGAAGATGATTATGCTCGCCGGGGTAACCAAGGTCAATCGAAAATATCGAACATGCTTTCTATGCGGCGGAATGGCCTAGCGACTTCAGACCATGCATGACGCAATCTACTTGAAACCGTTTCGAGTAGGTTTCAAGTAGATCGATCTGCGCAGGTCAGACTAGATACAACGTGTTTCGAGTACGTTTCGAGTAGCTTTCGAGTACCTCGCGAGCGCCAAGCTGATCTTTAGTCCAGCGCGCGTTCCGACGCCCACCGCGTGAGCTGATGCCGGTTCGATGTCTGCGTCTTGCGCAGCACATTCGACGCGTGCGTCTCCACCGTTTTGACCGAAATAAACAGTCCAGACGCGATTTCCTTATACGTGTACCCGCGCGCGAGCAACCGCAGCACCTCGAGCTCGCGCCGCGTCAGCTTATCGACTACCGCCTCATCCTCCCCCGCCTTCTCCGGCTCCCCCGCAGGATCCTCGACAACCCCGCCCGACGCGAACGCATCGAGCACGAAACCGGCCAGCCGCGGCGAGAAGTACGCGTCCCCGCCGTGCACCTGAATGATCGCTTCGGCCAGCTCGGGCCCGTCGATGTTCTTGGTCACATACCCGCGGGCACCGACGCGGATCAGCGCAATGACGTCCTCGGCGGCGTCGGAGACGGACAGGGCCAGGTACTGCGGCCCGGGTGCCCCGGTGATCACGGCGAGGCCGCCGCCGTCGGGCATGTGGACATCGAGAAGCACCACGTCAGGCTGGGCCTCACCGATCCCCGCCACCGCGTCGGCGACCGTGCCGGCGTCACCAACGATCTCAATGCCGGGCGCCGCACTCAGCTCTGCCCGGACGCCGGAGCGGAAGACCGAGTGGTCGTCGACGAGGAACACCTTCACTGCCATGAACCCGACACTACCCCGCACCGAAGGTGCTGGGTCACGCAGCCAAAGTCAGTGCGACCTCGGTGCCTTTGCCCGGGGCGGTCTTGATTGTCGCTGTGCCCCCGGCGCGCTCCATGCGGCCGGTGATCGAATCGCGAACGCCGTGGCGGTCGGCCGGGATCGCCGCTGGGTCAAACCCAGCGCCGCGGTCGCGGACGAACACGGAGAGCTCACCGGCGAGGTTTTCGGCATACACATCGATCCCGTCTGCCCCCGAGTGCTTCACCGCGTTCACCATGGCTTCCCGGGCCGCCAGGACTATGGGCTCGACGTTCTCATCAAAGGCTGTGTCGTCGCCGACGGTGACGGGGCGGATGGTCACGTTGAACAGGTCCTCGACTTCTCCGGCGGCGGTGTTGATCGCGGCGAAGAAGGTAGCCGGCGTGGGTGGCGCAGCAGCAGTCGGCGCGGGTTCGGGATTGGTGGTGTGGGTGGTCCAGCCGGGGGCGGGCGAAGCGTCGTAAAGCCATGCTCTCAGCTCGCGTTCCTGGCGGCGCGCAAGGCGGGCGACCTCCTCAGAGTCGTCGGCGCGCTTCTGAATGAGCGCGAGCGTCTGCAGCACAGAATCATGCAGGTGAGCGGCAATGTCGGCACGCTGCGCGGCGACCGCCTTATCTTGGCGCTCCTCAACCAGCGAGCGGAGCAGGCGCGCGATGAGCGGCACCACGAGAATGCCCACGCCGAGCACAGCCACCAGCACAGCCACAACCACGCCCATGATCCCGCCGCGGTCGCCCATGAGCGCTATGACAATGACACCCCCCATGACCAGCACACCGCCGACGAGCAGAGAGGCGATCGAACCCGCGGTACGCATGTCGCGGTCGTACGCCCGCCAGGCCAGTACCGCGCCGACCGCGACCATGACCACCACCGCGACGAACGCGCCATTACCGGGATCCCCCACCGCCGACGTCGACATCGACCACAGCACAAACGCCGCGACGACCAGCAGCAGGTTGAGGATCCCTCCGATCCGTTTGCCGTCCACGACAGGCCGCTCCGGTTCACCCTGCGGGGTGAAGATCCACAGAGCGGCGTACAGGATGACGCCCAGCCCGCCGAAGAGGGAGGACAGGGAGAGGAAAAGGCGGATGTACACGACCTCGATGTTCAGATGCGCAGACAACCCCGCCGCGACACCAGCGACAACCCGGTGCTCCTGCTCGCGCACAAAGCGCGGGTAGGACCGGGGCGGCTCGGAGGCATAGTGCTGGGGCATGCTGTTCATCTTGGCACGCGGCATGCGGCGGGGAATCAGGGCAAACCCTGAACTTGGGATTTCAGGGTGAATCCCGATACCGCTTTCACCCAGTACTTCGCATACTGAAACCATGAACGAGACACTGAAACTGATGTGGGACACCCGCCCACCGCGGATCCCGAAGAAACAAGGCGGAGACGCCATGATCGCTGGTATCTGCGAAGGAATCGGCGTCCGCTACCACATCGACCCCACCCTCGTGCGCGTTGCATTCGCCGCACTGTCCCTCGTATTCGGAGTGGGGCTGTTCGTCTACACCCTGTGCGGTTTCCTCATGCCGCGCTTCGGCTTATCGACGTCCCCCGCCCAAGCCATTTCAACCCCCAAGCATCAGCTCGACGCCGTGGAGGTCAAAGAACGAGACACCGGCTGGGGCCTGCTGATCCTCCTGTTCATTTTCTTCCCGACGATCAGCGCGTGGACCTGGGCCGACGCGACCGCTTCCACGCTCGGCGGGCTGGCCCTGTCCGCCCTCGCCTGGTGGGCGCTGCACCAGCGCCAACCCGAACCGCCGGCCGGGCTCATCGTGCCATCGCGCGTCCGGCACCCGCAGCCTGAGCCGGGCGCCCAGCCCCAGCCCGAGCCGCAACCCGAGCAGCAACAGCCCGTGGACCCGATTGTCACCGCCCGGTTCACTGCCCCGGAGGGCTACCCCCACCCGGCCCACGGCCGCACCACTCCCCCGTCGTGGGACCCGCTGGGCACAGCACCCCAGCTGTGGCACCTCCCGGACCCGGGTTACGAACCCCCGCAACAGGCCCGCATGAAGCCGAACCGGCCGTTGTGGATCTGGATTCCGGTCGCGGTGCTGTTGACCGTGAGCGTGTTCCTCACCATGGCCGTCGGCAGCAATCTACGAAATCGCGATTGGTCCGGCTTCGGGCAAACCACAGTCGTCGTCAGCGACGAAGAGACAATCTTCCCCATCGACGGCTACGTCGGCGAACTCAACGTCGACCTAACCGATCTGCCTCCGCTGAAAGAACCTGCGGCGCTGGACATCAACCACAAAGTCGGCACCGTCAACGTGACCATGCCGAAGGCGAAGATCCCCTACGAGGTGAACTGCTCCATCAACGTCGGCGAAACCGCATGCCCGCCGTCAAGCACACAGGGCGAAGGGGAAACGCTGACGCTCAACATCCACGAAGGAGTTGGCAGGATCCAGGTCACGTGGCCTGAATAAGCCGGGTAAGCCGAGCGGGCCGGTTCTTACTCCCACTCAATTGTTCCCGGCGGTTTGGACGTGATGTCCACAACCACACGGTTGACGTCCTCGACTTCGTTGGTAATGCGGGTGGAAATGAGCTCCAGGACCTCGTACGGGACGCGAACCCAGTCCGCAGTCATCGCGTCTTCGGAGGTGACGGGGCGCAGCACGATCGGGTGGCCGTAGGTGCGGCCGTCACCCTGGACACCGACGGAGCGGACATCTGCAAGCAGGACGACCGGGCACTGCCAGATCTGGTCGTCGAGACCGGCGCGGGTAAGCTCCTCGCGGGCAATGGCGTCAGCAGCGCGCAGGGTTTCCAGGCGCTCTGCAGTGACCTCACCAACGATGCGGATGCCCAGGCCCGGGCCCGGGAAGGGCTGGCGGTTCACAATCAATTCGGGCAAGCCCAGCTCGCGGCCGACAGCACGAACCTCGTCCTTGAACAGGGTGCGCAGGGGCTCGACGAGCTCGAACTCAACGTCATCAGGCAGGCCGCCGACGTTGTGGTGGCTCTTAATGTTCGCAGTACCCGTGCCGCCGCCGGACTCGACAACGTCCGGGTACAGGGTGCCTTGCACCAGGAAGCCGACATCCTTCTGGTCATCGTTTCCGGAGCCTGCAAGGACTCCGGAAACGGCGCGCTCGAAGGACCGGATGAATTCCGCACCGATGGCCTTACGCTTCGCCTCCGGGTCGGTCACACCGGCGAGCTTGCTCAGGAAAGCTTCGCGCTCGTCCACAGTGACCAGACGTGCGCCGGTCGCAGCGACGAAGTCCGTCTCCACCTGCTCACGCTCACCCTGACGCAGCAGACCGTGGTCGACGAAAACGCAGGTCAGTCGGTCACCGATGGCGCGCTGCACCAATGCTGCGGCGACCGCGGAGTCCACGCCACCGGACAGGCCGCAGATGGCGTGGCCGTCGGGGCCGATCTGCTCAGAAATGGCGTCGATCAGCTGGTCGGCGATGTTGGATGCCGTCCACGTTTGCTCAAGACCGGCGATCTCGGTGAGGAAGCGGGTGAGCACCTGCTGGCCGTGCGGCGAGTGCATGACCTCCGGGTGGTACTGAACGCCGGCCATGCACAGATCCGCGTTCTCAAAGGCCGCAACAGGCGCGCCCTCAGTCGCAGCGGTGACATCGAAACCGTCCGGAGCCTTAGTCACGGAATCACCGTGGCTCATCCAGACTGGGTGCTGCTCATTCAGGCCAGAGTGAAGGACCCCGCCACGTACGTCCATGTTCGTGCGGCCGTACTCGCGCGAGCCGGTCTTGGCCACGGTGCCGCCGAGCGCCTGCGTCATCACCTGGAACCCGTAGCAAATGCCAAAGGTCGGCAGGCCCAGCTCGAAAATCTCCGGATCGAGCTGCGGCGCGCCGTCCTCGTAGACGGAGGACGGGCCGCCAGACAGCACAAGGGCGACCGGATCCTTTTCTTTCAACTCCGCCGCCGAAATGGTGTGCGGGACAACCTCGGAATAGACGCGCGCTTCACGCACGCGACGGGCGATGAGCTGGGCATACTGAGCGCCGAAGTCGACAACGAGAACCGGGCGCGGATGCGCGTTAGCGGTCGGGGTCTCTGCAGGGTCTTGCGCGGGGTTGGTCACGTTCCAAATCCTATCGCATGGCCCGCAGGGGCATTCTGATGTGCCCGTGCACAGCTCGTGCGATACCCAATCTCGCTTCTTGTGACCCGAGATAGATTTTTAGTATCGCCTTTCGCACCTAACCCAAGACGTTTCCGCAGGTCAGAATTCCCTGAACGCGCCAGAAGGCGATATTGAGATTGTACGGAGCGCGACACCTCGGACAAGATCGTCGCCATGTCGGCCCCCACCTCAACCGCTAGCACCCCCGCGCCCACCGGCACCGCTATGGGCATGGCCTGCATTTTCGGTTCGTGCATTGCGCTCCAGCTCGGCGCAGCGCTGGCAGTGCAGTTGTTCCCGCACGCGGGAAGTTGGGCGACGGCGTCGCTGCGTCTGATCATCGCGGCGGTGATCTTGGTGCTGGTCACCCGCCCGAAGTTCTGGACGTGGACGCGCAAACAGTGGTGGGCGATCATCACCTTCGGTCTATCCATGGGTTTCATGAACGGCTGCTTCTACACCCGCATCGAACGCATCCCGCTCGGCACAGCTGTGACCATCGAGTTCTTGGGCTCGCTCACGCTTGCGGCGGTGCTGTCGCGCACCGCGCGCGACATCGTCTGCGTCGTCCTCGCGCTCGCGGACATGATCCTGCTGGGCATCAACTCGTACAACGGCCACCCCCCTGGATCCTGTCGGCGTCGCGTTTGTGTTGGCCGCAGGTTTTTTCTGGGCGATGTACATTTTGGCATCGAAACGTGCGGGCGGCCTTGTCCCCGGCCAGGGCGGGCTCGCGGTCGCGCTGACGGTCGGTGGCCTTGTGCTCATGCCGCTGGGCTGGCAGGGCTCGCTGACTATCCTCAGCGACAGTAATCTCCTCGCCCTCGCAGTGGGCACGGGCATTCTCGCGTCGCTCATCCCCTACTCGCTCGAGCTCATCGCGTTACGACGCCTCACCCCCAACACCTTCGCCATCCTGCTCTCCCTTGAACCCGTCTTCGCCGCATTCTTCGGCTGGCTCCTGCTCGAAGAGACCATTACGGGACTCAAGACGGTGGCAATCGTGCTGGTGGTCAGCGCGTCGGTGATCCAGACCGCGGGAGCGCGCCGAAGCAGGCGCGCTAACCGGAAACAGTGATGTCGACTTTCTGGAAGCTCTTGGTGTCGGTGTAGCCGCATTTGGCCATGACGCGGCGGAGCCCCCCGGCGAGGTTGTGGCCGCCCCATGTGCTGGTGCTTGGGCCGTGGAGGATGGTCTTCAGGCTCGGGCTATTCTCTCGGAGATTGTTCAGCACGTCCTGGGTGGCATCGGCGTCGTCGAGGCCCCAACCGAAACTGAATGAGCTGCTGGTGTTCTTGATGATGCCGCGTGGGAACCGCGGGTGCGCAGCTTGCGCCTGCCAGTAGTAACCGTACGCTGCGGCCTCTGATGCAGAGGCGAGGGCGGTGCCCAGCATGACTGCATCGGCGCCGCAGGCTACGGCCCGAGCAATATCTCCACTGGTGCGGATTCCTCCGTCAGCGATGATGTGGACGTACCGGCCTTCCGTCTCGTCGAGGTACTCGCGGCGGGCGGCGGCCGCGTCGGCGATCTGGGTGGCCATGTGGGTACCGATGCCCAATGCGGAACCCGACGTCGTTGTCCCCTGCCCGACGATGATGCCTGCTGCGCCAGAGCGCATCAGGTGCAGCGCGGTGGTGTAGTCGGCCACGCCGCCGGCGATGACGGGAACGTCGAGTGAGCCGATGAATTCCTTCAGGTTGAGCGGCTCGCCGCCTTCCTGGACGTGTTCGGCGGAGATGATCTCGCCCTGGATGAATAGGATTTCAGCGCCGGCCTTGACCACGACGGGAGCTAGCTCGCGGGCGTTCTGGGGGCTGACACGAACCGCAACGGTAACGCCGGAGTCGCGGACCTGGGCGATGCGCTCCGATAAGAGGTCGTGATCCAGCGGCGCCGCGTGGAGCTCCTGGAGGGTCTTCACAGCACTGTCCTCGGCAGAGGTCGAACGCTTGCCAGTGTCGTCCGCATTGAGCTTGGCGGCGATCACTTTCACAATCGCTTCGTCGAGATCGGCGTGGCGGCCCCACAGACCTTCTGCGTTGATCACGCCTAGCCCACCCTGCTTGCCCATCTCGATGACGAACTCAGGGCTGGCCAGAGCGTCGGTCGGATGGGAGGTGAAAGGGATCTCGAAGGTGTAGGCGTCGATATGCCAGCTCAGGTCCACGTCCTTCGAGGAACGAGTGCGGCGCGCAGGCACGATCCCGATATCCCGCAGGTTGTAGGCGCGGCGGGCTTCGCGGCCGATGCCAATTTCAACGTAGTCGCGCATGCATTAACCCTTGTAGTTCGGAGCTTCGACAGTCTGCGTGATGTCGTGCGGGTGGGACTCGCGCAGGCCAGCGGCGGTGATCTGCACAAAGCGCTTGGTCTGCAGTTCCTCGATGGAGGCGGAGCCGGTGTAGCCCATGGCAGCGCGCAGACCACCGATGATCTGGTGGGTAATGGAGTCCAGCTCGCCGCGGTAGGGCACGCGGCCTTCAATTCCTTCTGGCACGAGCTTGTCTTCGCTGGTGACGTCAGCCTGGAAGTAGCGGTCCTTGGAGAAGGAACGCTTCTCCCCTGTCAGGCCGCGGCCCTGCATAGCACCCATGGAACCCATGCCGCGGTAGCGCTTGTACTGCTTGCCACCCACAACGACGATCTCGCCTGGGGCTTCCTTCGTGCCGGCGAGCATCGAGCCGAGCATGACGGTCGATGCACCAGCCGCGAGCGCCTTGGCCACGTCACCGGAGTGCTGCATACCGCCGTCGGCGATGATGGGCACGCCAGCCTGGTGGGCAGGAACGGACGCTTCCAGGATGGAAGTAATTTGCGGGGCGCCCACACCGGCGACAACACGCGTGGTGCAAATGGAGCCCGGGCCGATGCCGACCTTGATGGCGTCCGCACCGGCTTCGATCATTGCGGCGGCGGCTTCGCGGGTGGCTAGGTTGCCGCCGACGACATCGACGCGGTCGCCGAAGTCCTTCTTCACGCGCGCCACCATTTCCAAAACCCGGTTGTTGTGGGCGTGGGCGGAGTCGACGATGAGGGCGTCCACGCCAGCGTCGACAAGCAGCCCCGCGCGGGAGTAGGAGTCCTCGCCTGTGCCGATGCCCGCAGCGACCAGCAAACGCCCCTCGGAGTCCTTGGACGCGTTCGGGAACTGCTCGGTCTTCACAAAGTCTTTCACGGTGATCAGGCCCGTGAGTTTGCCCTGCTTATCGACGATCGGCAGCTTCTCCACCTTATTCGCGCTCAGCAGCTTCAGCGCCTCTTCCTTGCTCACGCCGTCTTCGGCGACGACGAGCGGCATCGGAGTCATGACCTGGGCAACCGGGCGGGAGAAGTCCGGCTCGAAACGCATGTCGCGGTTGGTGATGATGCCGACGAGCACTCCGTCGCCGTCGACGACCGGCAGGCCGGAGATTCGGAAGCGGGCGCACAGCGCATCCACGTCAGCGATGGTCATGTCCGGCGACGCAGTGACCGGGTCGGTGACCATGCCGGATTCCGAACGCTTCACCACATCGACGTGCTCTGCTTGATCTTCGGCGGACAGGTTGCGGTGCAGCACGCCGATGCCGCCCTGGCGGGCCATGGCGATAGCCATGCGGGACTCGGTGACGGTGTCCATTGCGGCGGAAGCAACCGGGATGCCCAGGCGGATGTTGCGGCTGAACTGGGCGGAGGTGTCCACTTCACCGGGAACGATGTGGGACTCTGCCGGGAGCAGCAGCACGTCGTCGAACGTCAGGCCGCGCAGGGCGATCTTGTTCGGGTCGTCCCCACCGGTGTGTACTCGCTGATTGGCTTCGCTGGACATGCCCTATCGCTCCCTTTCTTACAACCGCTTCAAGCACTTACGCAGATAGCATAGTGCCTTGCGCCCACACCCCGCGATTGTCCTTCCGCCCCGATCCGCAATAGGGTGAAAGGCGTGAACTTTGACTCCATGATGCCGCGCGACCCCTTCGCCGACGATCCCAACGATCCGGCATCCTTCATCGAAGACGACGAGGTCGTGGAGCCACTGACGCCCGAGGAGCGCCAGGCCGTCATCCGCGACCTCGCCCAGACCCGCGAGTTCAAGGAAGTCTTGGGCCCCCGCGGAATCCTAGGCATCTACTTCATGTGCGAAGACTGCGATGAAGTGCATTTCTATGACTGGGACATCATGATCAACAACATGATCGCCAACCTCAACAACGAGCTGCCACCGGTCCACGAGCCGAGCGCGGAACCGAACGAGCGTGCTTATGTGCCGTGGGATTACGCCCTGGGCTACCTGGACGGACTCGACGCGCGCTAACGCAGCACGAGACCGCAGCTAGTTAGCCTGCCTGGTCGGAGGATGCGGACGGGCTCGACGGGGCCGCTGACGGTGCTGGCCCGGATGGGGCCGAAGACGGAGCTGGCGCAGGTGCCGGCGCCGGGGCTTGCGTTGCAGCGTTGGATGGTGCCGGCTGAGTGCCCGGGTTCGCAGGCGCTGCTGGCTCGGTGACCACGACTGTCACCGTGACGGTATCTGGTGCAGGCGGCTGGGAAGCCGGACGTTCTGCGTCGTCTTTCTTCCGCTCAGTGGTGACCGTGACCGTTTCCTTGTCCGGACGCGGGGTCGAGGTGGTACCGCGCTGCGAGTTGCCGCGATCGCCGCGGTCACTGCGCTCCGCCTTCAAACTCGAGCGCAGTTGCTCGATCAAGCTGCGGGCACCTTCGATGTCGCCTTCTTCAGCCTTCGAGTCGATCTCATCGAGCGTGCTGGCCAGCTCCACATAATCGGTATTTCCACCGAACAGCTTCTGGGACGGGCCCCACAGCGGTGAATCCGGGGTGGCGTTGTACAGCGCAGCACCGGTGCCGGCCACCATGACCGTGGCGGCGGCTGCACCGACCAAACCTGCCATCCATGGGCTGGTGCGGTAACTGCGGCGCTTCTTGCGCTCAACGTCGAGCGGTACCGGGGCGACGGCCGCATCCACGTCGTCATCAAGCAAGTCGTCGTCAAGCGGCTCGTCCGAGAGCGACTCGTCCAAGAACGGTTCCCCCGCCAGAGGCTCCCCTACCGTCGGGTCCTCCGGCATCGGGGCCACCGGCATCAGCTCCTCCGTCGCTGGGGCCTCCAACGTCGGAGCCTCCGGCATCGGCGCTTCAACGTCGTCGCGCAGCTCCAAGAAGAGAGTAGCCAGCTGGTCTTGGCCGTCGGACGGGTCAATACCGTGGGACAGCGCTGTCAGGAATTCATCGCTGCGGTGTGCATCTTGAGGTTTCACGGCTACCCTCCTTGCTTCTTCTCGAGAGCCTTGCGCAGGGTGGCCAAGGCTCGGTGTTGGGCGACGCGGACTGCACCGGCTGTACTGCCGGTGATTTCCGCTGTCTCTTCGGCGGAAAGACCGACAAACACGCGCAAAACGATAATCTCACGCGCCTTCTCACTTAGTTGATCGAGCAATTCACGCGCAGCGTTACTACCTTCCATCTGCATCGCCGCATCCTCGGGCGTGAGACCGGAAAACTCCTGGTCGGGAACCTCATCTGTGGGGTTTGTTTTGTCGCGCGAAAGGGCCCGATGAGCGTCAGTGACTTTGTTGAACGCGATGCCGTAAACGAAAGCCATGAACGGCTTGCCCGTGTCCTTGTACTTGTCCACAGACGTTGCCACAGCGAGGCACACCTCTTGAGCGACGTCTTCCGCCGTGGGTGTGCGGCCGCCGTTGATGCGCGCACGGCAGTACCGCAGCACCATGGGGTGCACGACTCGAATGATGTCTTCTAACGCTCGACGGTCCCCCTCTTGTGCTCGCGGCACAAGATGAGCCAGCCGGCTGTCGGTGTCTACTCCTGACACGCCTCTCCTTTGCTCGCTCATTGCCAGGGACCCGTCCATCGTACGCATACTCCCCGATACCCCCAACTGGAAAACTAAGAATAATTCACCGAGCTTTAACCTTGGCACATTTTCGCTGCTTATCGACGCGCCAGAATGCCGAACTCTCTGTGTTCAAACTGGGCGACACCTGACAGAAACCCGTTGTTTACCCGCACGGTGAACACTCCCTTGTCGGTGCTTGGCTCCCCATCAAGCAAAGCACGAACGGATCGCTACCTCAGGAGACCGCAAAGAATGCCTACGATGTCCATGCCTTCGCAACTGCCCGGCCCCAACGCTGATTTTTGGGATTGGCAGCTCCACGGCGCTTGCCGCGGAGAGGCGTCCGATGTCTTCTACCACCCGGACGGGGAGCGCGGCCGTGCCCGCACCCAGCGCGAGAACCGGGCGAAAGCTATTTGCTTGGGCTGCCCGGTGCTCGAGCAGTGCCGCGCCCACGCTCTCGCTGTCGCTGAGCCGTACGGCATTTGGGGCGGTATGAGCGAGTCTGAGCGTCACGCCACTTTGCGCGGCAACCGCAGCCGCGGCGGCAAGAAGGTCGCCGTCGCCGCACGCTAGGCGCGTCCGGCACAGCAAAACGCCCCACCGTGTTCCGATGGGGCGTTTGCTGCGCAATCACGCGCGGGCGTGCAGCTCTAGTGCTGGTGCCCTGCGTGCTCGTCTTCTTCGGCAGGCTTATCCACGACCGATGCCTCGGTCGTGAGCACCATGCGTGCCACAGACGCAGCGTTGACCACTGCGGAGTGGGTGACCTTGACGGGGTCGATGATGCCCTGCTCGATGAGGTTGCCGTACTCGAGGGTGGCGGCGTTGAAGCCTTCACCGTTGGGCAGCTCAGCGATCTTGGACACGACCACGGATCCGTCCAGACCGGCGTTCTCGGCGATCCAGAAAGCGGGCTTGGTCAGTGCGCGGGCGACAGCCTGGACGCCGACCTTCTGCTCGCCGTCGAACTCTTCCGCATACTTCTGCAGCTCGTTCGCGATCTGCACCAGTGCGGAACCACCGCCGGCGATGATGCCTTCCTGTGCGGCGGCGCGGGCAGCGTTGATAGCGTCCTCGACGCGCAACTTGCGCTCGTTGACCTCGGTCTCGGTCGGCGCGCCGACGCGAATGACGGCGATGCCGCCGGAGAGCTTGGCCAAGCGCTCCTCGGCCTTTTCCTTGTCCCAGGTGGAGTCGGTGTTCTCGATCTCGCGGCGGATCTGGCCGCGGCGGTTCTCCACTGCCTCGGCGGAACCTGCGCCGTCGACGATGACGGTGTCATCCTTGTCCACGGTGACGCGGCGAGCGCTGCCCAGGACGTCGAGCTCGATGTCCTTGAGGTTGATGCCCAGCTCCGGATCGACCACGGTGGCCTCGGTGACCACAGCGAGGTCGTCCATGAATGCGGCGCGGCGCTCACCGAAGTACGGGGACTTCACGGCGACGACCTTGAGGGCGCCGCGGATGGAGTTGACCACGAGGGTCTGCAGCGGCTCACCCTCAACGTCCTCGGCGATAATGAGCAGCGGACGGGAGGTGGCCACGACCTTTTCCAGCACCGGAAGGAACTCCGGCAGGGAGGAGATCTTGTTGCGCACCAGCAGAACCAGCGGGTTCTCCAGGACAGCCTGACCGGCCTCCGGGTCGGTCATGAAGTACGGGGACAGGAAGCCCTTCTCAAAGGAGATTCCTTCGGTAACGTCCACGTAGGAGTCGATGGACTGGGACTCCTCAACGGTGAGAACACCGTCCTTACCCACCTTGTCCATGGCGCCGGAGACCATCTCGCCGACCTCTGGGTCGCGGGAGGAGACGGTGGCCACGTTCGCGATTTCCTCGCTGGAGGAGACATCGGTGGCGCGGGCCTTGAGCTCCTCGACAACCTTCTCGGTGGCTGCGGAGATGCCCTTGTTCAACTCAATCGGGTTGGCGCCGGCAGCGACGTTGCGCAGACCTTCGTTGACCAGGGCCTGAGCGAGCAGTGTCGCGGTAGTGGTGCCGTCACCGGCGATGTCGTTGGTTTTCACAGCGACGGACTTGACCAGCTGCGCACCGAGGTTCTCGAAGGGGTCCTCGAGGTCGACCTCGCGGGCGATGGTCACGCCGTCATTGGTCACGACGGGGCCGCCGAAAGCCTTGTCCAGCACGACGTTGCGGCCGCGGGGGCCGAGCGTGACGCGCACGGAGTCAGCCAGCGTGTCCACGCCGCGCTGGATGCCCTCGCGGGCCTCCTGATCAAATGCAATCAGTTTTGCCATTGGGGATTAATCCCGCCTTTTACTTTTCGACGACGGCCAGCAGGTCACGAGCAGACAGCAGGAGGTACTCCTCGCCGTCGTACTTCAGCTCGGTGCCGCCGTACTTGGAGAAGATCACGGTGTCGCCTTCCTTGACGTCCACCGGAATACGGTGCTCACCCTCGTCGTCCCAGCGGCCCGGGCCGACGGCGATGACGGTCGCTTCCTGCGGCTTCTCCTGAGCGGAGTCCGGGATGACCAGGCCGGAGGCGGTGGTGGTTTCAGCCTCGACGATCTGGACGAGGATCTTGTCCTCCAGGGGCTTGATGTTGACGTTTGCCACGGTTTGAAAACCTTTCGTTTCAGACTTGGTTTCTTCTTCGGTCGGTGCGCAGCCGTCGTCGCGGGTGAACAAACTGTGCCCAAAACCTGGTTAGCACTCTACCCTCGCGAGTGCTAGGTAACAACAAGGGCCGGGTCCGCAGTGTCCGCCTGCAGCGAACTCCACGTCTACCCGGCCCGAAGGTTAAGGCCCGAAGCTCTACAGCAGGTCTACTCCTGCGGGGAGCCCATGTTGAGCACGGCGTTGCGCCACAGCTCGTACTCTTCACCGTTGTCGTTGATGAAGTTGCGCACAGCACGGATGGCTTGCTTGATCTGGGTGACAATCTCGTCGTCAATGCTCTTGCCGCCGCGGCCGGTGAAGATCACCGGACCGGAGATAGCGTGCACCGGGTCGGTGAGGAAGTTCGGGTTGTCGGTGGCTGCCTGGTTGCGGGCCATCGACGCGACCGGGTTCGGGGCTGCGCATTGCTCACGGGCCTCCGGGGAGTAGATCGCCTGGAACTCGTTGTCCTGCTGGACGAATGCGACCTCGACCTGCTCCTGCACGGTCGGGCCGAGGAACTGCTCGGCGCTACCGGTGCCGAAGACAATGCGGTGGTAGGTCAGGTCCGGGTACACCAGGAAACCGAAACGCTCGTGGTCCTTACGAGAGCTCATAGCTAGAGGTCCTTTCACAGTTTATGGGTGGTGTTTCTGCGTGAATCATCTTCACGTTAGCTCTAAATGCCCACGTGCGCTCGGCAAGCGCATCGCTGGCACCACCTAGCCGGTGACCAGTGGCGTTTCCACCTCGAGGGCAGTGTCTGTGGCCGTCGACAGCGGCGACGGTTCTGCACCCTCGTGAATCAGCTGTGCGGCCAACGCCGCGATCATGACTCCGTTGTCCGTGCAGAGCTTGAATCGCGGCACGCGCAGTTCAACTCCTGCAGCCGCACAGCGTTGCTCAGCTACTGCCCGCAGGCGGGAGTTCGCCGCGACTCCCCCGCCAAGCAGCAGCGTGCGCGCACCGGTGTCCTCGCAGGCCATCATTGCTTTCGCGGTGAGCACGTCGACGACAGCCTCCTGGAACGAGGCGCACACGTCCTCGATGGAGATGACGGCGCCGTCCCGCTCCGCCGCCTCGACGTACCGCGCAACGGCGGTTTTCAATCCGGAGAAGGAGAAGTCGTAGCGGTGCTCGCCGCGCAGATCCTCGGCACGCGACAGCCCGCGCGGGAACCGGATCGCGTCCGGATTTCCCTGCGTCGCCAGCTTGTCGATCACCGGCCCGCCCGGATACCCGAGTCCCAAAAGCCGGGCGACTTTGTCGTAGGCCTCGCCAGCAGCGTCGTCAAGCGTGCTGCCCAATTCGCGCATCGGCTTGCCCACGGCATCCACCTCAAGAATCTGCGTGTGCCCGCCGGACACAAGCAACGCGATGGAGTGCGGAAGTTCCTCAGCCCCATCCAAGTTGGCCACGGCGACGTGCCCGCCGAGGTGGTTGACCCCGTAAAACGGCACACCCCACGCTGCGGCGTACGCCTTCGCGGCAGAGGCCCCCACGAGCAAAGCGCCGGCGAGCCCTGGGCCGACAGTCGCGGCGACAGCATCTGGCTTATCGACGCCCGCTTGCCCCAGCGCCTCCTCCATCACCTGCGGCATAGCCTCCAGGTGGGCACGCGAAGCAATCTCCGGGACGACACCGCCGAAGCGAGCGTGCTCGGCCATCGACGACGCGACAACGTCGGCAAGCACCGCCATCGAGCCGTCCGGTGAGAGACGGATAATGCCGACGCCTGTTTCATCGCAGGAGGACTCGATGCCGAGAATGATCATGCTCCACTCCTTTCGCTCAGACTGTGCCGCATCATGGTGTACGCGTCCGCGCCAGATGGCTGGTAATAACCCTTGCGCAGGCCGATCTCGGTGAAACCGAATTGCTCATAAAGCCTAATCGCCGCGGTGTTGTCCACGCGAACCTCGAGAAACATCTGCCCGTCGTACGCATCCGCAACGTGCACGAGCTCCTCCATGAGCACCCGCCCGATCCCCTCGCCCTGGTGTTCGCGGGCCACGGCAATGGTGTGCACTTCGAACTCGGGATCGTTGCGGGGGCCGAGCTTAGCCAGGCCCGCGTAGCCGACCAGCTCCGCCTCCGCATGCTCAGCCCCTGCGAACACTCCGACGTAGAACGTGTGCGGGTGCGCGAACTGTACCAGGAAAACATCGCGCGACCACGGACTCTCGTCAGCGAACAGGTCGGCCTCGATTGCGGCGACGGCAGACGCGTCGGCCTTCTTCAACTCACGCAGGAACATCTACACGTCCACGTCCGGGATCGCCGGCGACTTCGGCTTCGGAGCCGGTTCCTTCGCGTCCGGACGACGCAGATACAGCGGCGCCAGCGGTTCGGGAGTTGCGGCCAAGTCAGCCGCTGCGACAAGGCCCGCGGGATGCGGGGGGATGTAGGTGATGTGGCGGGCGACGTCGATAAGCTCGGCGGGCAACTGTCCGCGCAAACTTTCCGGGCAACTGATCACGTCTGCACGGGCCACGTCCAGCGCGGCGGGTGCAACGACATCTGGCCCCGCCATGCGCCGCGCGGCTTCGTAGCGGGCCCAGTACACCTCGCGGCGGCGGGCATCGGTGACGATCAGGCTGCTGCCCTCCCAGTGCTCCTGCTGCGCAAGCGCCGCGACCGCATCGTGGGTGCACACACCATGCACCGGAATGCCCAGCGCCTGCCCAAAAGCAGCAGCCGTGGACATGCCCACGCGCAGGCCCGTGAATGGGCCAGGGCCACAGCCGACAACCACAGCGTCAAGATCACTGAACTCGAGCCCTGCTTGCGACAGCAGCTCCATGACGGTGGGCACCAGCAGCTCGTTGTGTGCGCGGGTTTCCGTCACCGCCTCCGCGAGAACGCGGGCGTCACCGCCGGTATCCGTGTCGACGATCCCGGCGACAAGATCCGTCGTCGCAGTGTCGATCGCCAGAACGTTCATCTACTGCACGCGCGGCCCGAAGCGCCACTTGTCGCCGTCCCAGTGCACCGGGAACCCGTTCTCGGTGCTGACGTACTGGTTGAAGTAGTTGCCGTTGCACAGGTCCATCACGTCGTTCGGGATGGTGTCCACGGCCTCGAAGCCCTTCTCCACATCCGAGGTGAGCAGGACGTAGCTGTTGCCGGACTCGAGATCGATCTTGTCCTTGACGCTCTCAGCGGCCTTCAACTTTGCGTCGATAAGCTCCTGCGGCTCTTCCTTGCACAGCGGAATGAACGCCGTGATGTCCTCACCGTAGACATAGCGCAGGTCAATCACCTCGGCTGCAACCGCATCGCTTGTCGACGGCTCCATCTCCTCCAACGTAGAAACAAGCGAACCGGATGCATCCGCCTCCGACACGGGCGTTGGTTCCCCGGCAGCGTTCTTCGACGACGAGGACTTAGGCATGAGGAACATCATGGCCACCAACGCGATGATCCACAGCGCGATGACGATTCCCGTCCAGCCCTTCTGGCTTGCTGAGAGCTTTTGCATGCGTCCAACCCTACCCCGCTGGCGCCCACGAGATAACCCGCCCCTCGTCGAGAGCGTCGCGGTTGAGGGTGACCACCAGGTAGCGGGAGGTCAACTGTTCCACCAGCCCACCACCCCATTCCGTCACCACGACCGCGTCTTCCAACTCCGAATCGAGGTCGAGCGCGTCGAGCTCTCCCAGCGGGTCTGCCGTGCCAGTTCCACCGACGCTGTCGAGCAGACGGTAGGCGTCCACGTGCACGAGCGCTGGGCCGTCCCCGTTGTTCTTGTGCTCTCTGGCGATGATGAAGGTCGGGCTGGTCACCCGGCCTTTCACCCCCATCCCCTGAGCAATTCCCTGCGTCAGCGTGGTCTTGCCCGCCCCGAGTGGGCCGTCGAGGATGACCATATCCCCTGCTTCCAGGCTCGCACCGAGCTGCTTACCGAACGCGCGGGTGTCCTCGGCGGTGGCGCATTCCGTGCGCCCGGGCTGATCAAAGGGAGGTTTCATGGCTGTATTGTCTCTCAACTCGCCCGCACGGGGAGCACACCACCTCGTAGTGGATCGTCCCGGCGCGGTCCGCCAGCTCAGCCGCAGTCATGCCGCCCTCGCCGAAAATGACGGCTGCGTCTCCTGGTTGCACATTGGCTGCGTTGTCACCGAGCCAAACGATGAACTGGTCCATGCATATCCGTCCGACCTGTGGATAACGCGCACCGTTCACCGTCACCTCGACCGCGTCCTGCCAGGCGCGCGGAAGCCCGTCGGCATACCCAACAGGCACGACCGCCGTGTACCCGTCCTCCGGCGCAGTCCACGTCAGCCCGTAGCTCGCACCCTCACCCTTTCCGATGCGTTTCACGGCGACGATCTCCGCCGACCACGTCATCGCCGGGCGCAGCTGGGCGCGGTCGAAGTCGGTGTTCGGCGCGGTTCCGGGCGCTGCTTCCGGCCCTGTTTCCGGCGCGACGGGGTCAAGCCCGTACAGCGCCACTCCTGCCCGGACCTGCTCGAAGGCCAGCTCCTTGCGGGACAGCGTGCCGGGAGAGTTCGCCAGGTGGTTGCACGGCACGTCCAGCCCCATGCTGCGGGCCAGGGCAATGCCACGCTGAAAGGACTCGTACTGCTCCGTGTTGAACGGGTTGCCCGGTTCATCAGCGCAGGCAAGGTGGGACATCACGCCCCTGACAGTGAGGCCAGCGTTCGTGGCTATCGCGAACGCATCGGCCCAGTCCTCCTCGTCAATTCCGGAGCGGTTCATGCCTGTGTCGAGCATGAGGTGGACGGGGGTGTGGGGGGAAACGTCGATAAGCGTGCGCAGGTGCGTCAGCGTGGGGACACCGACCTCGATGCCTGCAGGAATGGGCTCGCCGGGGGCCCACATCCATGCGAGGACCGGCTTGTCGGTGAGACGTTTGACCTGGGAGGCTTCGGCGAGGGTGGCCACCCCGAACGCGTCCGCTCCAGCCTTGTCCATGACCGGAACGACGCGCTCCACCCCGTGGTTGTAAGCATTCGCCTTGACCACGCACATCAGTTTCGCGGCACCGGCACCCCGTTTGAGCAGGGCGGTGTTGTGCGCGATCGCGTTCAGGTCGATGCGGAGGGTGGCGGGACTCATGGGGAATATTGTGCCAAAGGTCCGCTTGCCGGAATACTGCTCGGGCTTTTTCAGAATACTGCTCAACTGAACCTGCTGGTCAGAAGTATGCGATGCGGCTAATAAGCGCCAGCAGTCTTCTAGGCGCCGCGAGCAGGCTTAGGGCCCGCCGCGTACGCACACGCACCCGCACGGGCTACACGAAGTGGATCACACCGAGCAGGACCAGCAGCGCCGCCACGAACCAGGTGGCGCCAAGAGAGACCTTCTCGGAGTTGTCGCGAGCCCAGTCGAAGGCGCGGCCAGCGGGGCTGAGCGGGGCCCGTCGCACCCACCCCACGAGCAGAGCGCACACGGTGGGCAGGCTCAACGCAACGGTGGCGTAGAGAATGAGGAAGGTGTACCGGGTCGCCAGCTCAACCCCCGCCGTCGACAGCACGGCCAATCCGCCGTAGAACGGCACGGACGTGGCCGACTGGATCAACCCGAGGATGAAACCGACCACAACAGTCGTCGGCGAGGGGGTGCGCAGCGGTTCCAGAATGCGCGACACCAGGGCGGAGTTGTCCCCACCGCGCAGCGCCAACAGTCCTGTGACCAGGCCGGTGGCAATGAGCAGAATCCCGAAGATCGGTCCTTCGACGAAGCGGTGGACGACCGAGCCGAGCCCGTCGAAAAGCACCAGCATGATGAAGGCGAGCGACGCCACACCCAGCCAGTCCCCGGCGATGAGCAGACTCACCGTGCGCGCGTACTGGCTGCTGCCGCGCGGCACGATGATGCCCACCGCCACGATCACCCCGATGAGCAGGAGGTTGATCGAGTCGACGAAGGCGAACCCGAGGGCCGAAAGCATCTGTAAGCGCTACTCGACAGTGACCGACTTGGCCAGGTTGCGCGGCTTGTCAATGTCCTCGTTGCCGCACTCGCGAGCAATGAACGCCGCGAGAAACTGCAGCGGAACAGTGGCCAGCAGCGGCTGCATGATCGTCGGGGACTGCGGGATGCGCATGAGCCAGTTCGCGTACGGTTCGACGGCGGTGTCGCCTTCTTCCGCGATGACGATCGTCTTGGCGCCGCGGGCGCGGATCTCCTGGATGTTGGAGACGATCTTGGAGTGCAGCTGGGACACGCCGCGCGGGCTCGGGACGATGACCACGACGGGCAGGTCGTCTTCGATCAGCGCGATCGGGCCGTGCTTGAGCTCGCCGGCGGCAAAGCCTTCCGCGTGGATGTACGCCAGCTCCTTGAGCTTGAGCGCGCCCTCGAGCGCGATCGGGAAACCGACGCCACGGCCGAGGAAGAGCATGGTCTTCACAGCACCGAGGGTCTCCGCGATGTGCTTGCACGTGTCGTGGTTGCCCAGCGCAGCTTCGATCTTCTCCGGGATGGCTTCGAGTTCCGCCCAGATATCTCGGATCTCATCCGGGTACTTCGTGCCCTTCGCCTGGGCGAGCGCGAGGCCGACGATGTAGTTCGCAGCGACCTGCGCCAAAAACGCCTTCGTCGACGCCACACCGATCTCCGGGCCGGCGTGGGTGTAGAGCACAGCGTCGGACTCGCGCGGGATCTGGGAGCCGTTGGTGTTGCACACTGCCAGCACTTTCGCGCCCTGCGTCTTGGCGTGGCGGACAGCCTCGAGGGTGTCGGCGGTCTCGCCGGATTGGGAGATAGCCAGCACCAAAGTGCGCTCATCCAGCACCGGGTCGCGGTAGCGGAACTCGGATGCCACCTCGATCTGCACCGGAATGCGCACCCAGTGCTCGATGGCGTACTTCGCAGCCAGTCCGGAGTGGTAGGCGGAACCGCAGGCGATCACGAAGACCTGGTTGAAGGACTTCAGTTCACGCTCAGAGATGCTGTTCTCATCGAGGATGACGCGCTCGCCGTCCCAGTGGCCGGCCAGGGTGTCGCGCACAGCTGCCGGTTGCTCGTAGATCTCCTTCATCATGAAGGAATCGAACCCGCCCTTTTCCGCAGCTTCCAAGTCCCAGTCAATGGTGAAGGGTTTGGACTGGGCCGGAGTGCCGTCGAAATGCAGCACCTCGTAGTCGTCCTTCGTGATCACCACGACGGAATCCGATTCGAGCTCCACGGCGTTCTTCGTGTACTCGATGAACGCGGCGACGTCGCTGCCGAGGAACATCTCGCCCTCGCCCACACCGACCATGAGCGGGGTCGAGCGGCGCGCGGCAATGATCTGGTCCGGGTGGTCAGCGTGCACAAAGAGAATGGTGAACGCGCCCTCGAGCTTGCGCAGCACGCTTAGCGACGACTCCTTGAAGTCCCCCGCCGTCTCCCCCTCGTTATAGGCGAGAGCGAGCAGGTGGGCAGCGACCTCCGAGTCGGTTTCGGACTGCATCTCAATCCCGGAGCGCTCCAGCTCCTCGCGCAGAGACGCGAAGTTCTCGATGATGCCGTTGTGGACGATGGCAGCCTTGCCGTCGAACGACATGTGGGGGTGGGCGTTCTCATCCGTCGGGCGGCCGTGCGTAGCCCAGCGGGTGTGCCCGATCGCCGTGGTGCCAGCCAGGTTCCCTGCGCCAATTTCTTCGATTCTGTCCTCGAGGTTCTGCAGTTTGCCCGCACGCTTTGCGACGTCCAAGCTGCCTTGACCCACTACAGCGATACCGGCGGAGTCATACCCGCGGTACTCCATGCGCCTCAGGGCGTCGAGCGCGATGCCGAGTGCCTGCTGGTCTCCTACGTATCCCACGATTCCACACATGCGCTTAAGGATAGCCATGTCTGACCCATCACTACTAACCAACGTCAGCTGCACCCTCCGCCCGGCGTATGCAGTAGTCTTGGGGGCGTGTCTGCGAACTTGAAGAAGCTCAGCGAACTGTCCAAGCGAGGCCCCTACCGCGTCATGGAGGGCGACCTTGGATACACCGGCCTGCCCGGCAAGGTCTACCTGCCTGCCGAAGGCACCGCCATCCCCGGCGTGGCATTCGGCCACGACTGGATGACGAGCGCCGCCAACTACGAGAAGACGCTGCGCCACCTGGCTAGCTGGGGCATCGCCGTCGCCGTGCCGGACACGGAGCGCGGTTTCAACCCGAACCACGCCGGTTACGCCGCCGACCTGGAGACCTGCCTGCAGATCCTGGGTGGGGTGCGCATGGGCAACGGCAACGTCACCATTTCCCCGGGCAAGCTCGGTGTGGCCGGCCACGGCATGGGCGGCGGCTGCGCCGTCCTCGCCAGCGTGGACAACGACAAGGTCAAGGCAGTTGCACCTGTCTACCCGGCATCCGTCGCCCCTTCCGCCGTTGAGGCGTCCCGCACCATGTTCAAGCCGGGCATGATCATCGGCCCCGATGAGGACTCGGACGCGATCTTCGATCCGGGCAACCCCGCCAAGCTGGCCTACAACTGGGCTGGCCCCGTCGCCTACCGCACGGTGAAGAAGGGCAACCAGCAAGCACTCACCGAGGACAACTTCCGCAAGATGCTGCTGGGCGTGGGCAAGTCCAAGACCAGCGTCCAAGAGACCATCCGCGGCCTGTTAACCGGGTTCTTCCTGCACCAGCTCGCTGACGAGAAGAAGTACGCAGACTTCTCCGAGATGGATGCCGCCGGCAAGGGTGTGGAATCCATCGTGGGCAAGGACCTCGCCGATCACGCCGGCTTCGCACGCTCGGACACGAAGAGCATCTTCTAACTCCAGCGTGCGGGTTCGCCCTGCCGCCTGGCGTTAGCCCTGCTCGGATCCGGCCCCTGTCGGCCCTTCCCTCCGCAGCACACCCTGCACTTTGCCGTGGCGGACACCACGGTAACCTCCGCGCGGGGTGGTGGTCGGCGGCTTCTGAATATTCATTTCCTTGGCGAGAGCCTGCTGCCGTGCAGTCTGCTCCATTTGCTGTTGAGTCTGCTGCAGCACCAGTTCGAACTCCGCCATGCGGCGCGCGGTGCGCTGGTTGAACTGGTCGACAAAATCCTTGAAGTCCATCACCACGTCCTCGTCTTCCTCGTGCGCTCGTTTGTGTCAGTGCCAGAACCGGTGTCAGTGCCGCTGGAGTCGGTGTGCGGCGCTGCAGGTTCGGCTGGCTTGTGTGGCTCCTCTGGGGCAACGTCGGTTGCGTCGCTCGTTTGGCCCAGCTCGCCCGCACCGGCGGGTGCCACTGACTGTTTCGGCGGTGGCGGAGGCTCCTTGACCTCAGCAAGCTCGGGTGGCGGGGCCAGCTTCTCCTCCGGTTGTTCAGTTGCTGGTTGTTCAGTTGCTGGGTTCTCCGGTGCGGGTTTTTCCGGTGCCTGGTGGTCCGGTGCCGGTTTCTCAGGCAGGGTGTCCGATTCCGTCTCGGGCGCCTCCGGCGGGCATTCGCAGTCTGCCGCCGGCGGGAGTTCCGTTTCGGAGAGACAGTCCATCACCATGTTCTTGAACTCCTCCACCCCAGCAATGAACTGGCCGATTGCGGCTTGGCCCACCGGCCCCACCGGAGGGACCGCGGGAAGAGAGGGCGGTGTGGGAAGCACGGGAGGTGCCGTTGGAGCCGCAGGAGCGGGTGGGACTCCTCCGAGATCACCACCCAGGCCGACGTTGATATTCACGTTGAGGTTCGCTCCGCCAGCACTCGCGGTGAACCCTGCGGGCTCCGTCGCCACGCTCGCCGGATTAGTCGGCGTGATCAACGACTCGACGCTGGGAGGCGCAGCCTGGACCGACGGAGAGGGTGCAGCAACTGGCGCCGATCCAGTGGCGGGTGCCGGGGCAGGTTCAGGAGCTGGTGCTGCCTGCGGCCCAGCCGGTTTCACCGGTGCTTCCGCCGCTCCGATCGGGGGCTGCTCCTTCACCGACGGTTGCTTTGACAGTGGTTCCTCTGACGGCGTTTTGTCCGCGGATGGTTTGTCTACCGGCGGTTCTTTCTGCTCCGGTTGTTCGGGCTGCTCCGGCGCGGCCGGTTCGCGCTCTGGGGGAGCAGGTGCGTTGCCGTTAGGCGGGCAGTACTCCCTTGCGGGCGGGGGTTGGAGCTGGCCGGCATCGTTATAGAGGCACTCCAGGTGCTCGTAGCATTTGCGCATGCACTCGTTGCGGTCGTCGACGGTTTTCTCCACGTGGATCAGGGCTTCAAGAATGGGCATGAGCACAGTGGCCCCGATGCGCAGCTGCGGCACTATCCGTATCACAGAAAGGAACATGAGCAACGCTTCCAAGATCGCCAGCACGCCGTCTTCCGCGTTGGAATCAATCTCATTGACAGCCTCGACGCACTCGTCCGTCTTAGTGCACAGATCCTCAAGGCAACGGTCCAGTTCGAGTTGCCCGTCGTCAAGGTTGTCCTCGTGGCCGGTGATCCCGATGTCCCGCAGCCAGTCACCCGTGCGAGAACGAATCGAGTCAAACATCAGCGGTGCCAGATCAACGAGAATGCCCACAACGCCCCAGGCATCCGGCCGACCACCGGGGCGAGACTTTCCTCCCGGTTGGGTCCCGTCGGGATTGAGTCGGGCGACTTCGGTGGACAGCGCGCCTGTTTCTTTCCCGTTGGTCCAGTCCAGCTTCGCTGAGATGTCACTGACCTTAGCGTTGATTTGGTTCAGGTCCCCGGACGAGACACCAGGTAGTGCCGCCGCTTCCTGTGCGACAGCATTGAGGCGGTCTTTCACGAGCGCGTTACCCACGATTGAGCCTCCTCATCACAGCGTCCAACGGCGCGGCATTGTCTTCATCCGTTGACTCGACATCGTCTGTGAGCGCGAGAACAGACTCGTAGTGGCGCACCCTTTCGTTCAAGTGCGCGAGAGTGTTCTCATGGACCGCGGTCATGGCCGCCCCCAAGCGTTCCGCGTCGCTGGTGAACCCCTCCCCCAAACAGGCCGGATCCACGCTCGGCCGCTGCTGGCGGAGCAGCTCCACCGCTTCGGTATACCGGGATATCGCGCCCCGTAACGCTTCCCGCATCTCACCCGTGTCTAGCTCTAAAGGTGCATTCACGTTCAATCCCCCCGCGTAAATGAAGCCGCGCATGCGGCAGTCCAATTCCTCACACAGAGTTAGACTGCCGCGGACCCCCCTTTGGTTCCCTGCTGCCCCAATTACTTTAAGGCATTTTCAGCGCACTCGCGCTAGACAGAGGCGACAGTGGCGGCGAGCTTGCCAGCTACCTTGCGCGCATGCTCCTCCTCCGCTGCTTCCACCATGATGCGGAAGAGCTCTTCGGTACCAGAGGGGCGCAGCAGCACACGGCCACTCGAGCCAAGCTCGGCCTCTGCGGCGGCGGTGGCTTCCTTGACCTCGGGGTTGTCCAGGATGAGCGACTTGTCCGACACAGGCACGTTGATGAGCACCTGCGGCAGCACCGTCATCACGCTGGCCAGTTCCTTCAGCGTCGCGCCGGTTTCGGCCATGCGCTCCATGATCATCAGGCCGCTCAACGTTCCATCGCCCGTCGTCGCGCGGGACGGCAGCACGATGTGGCCGGACTGCTCGCCGCCGAGTGAGTAGTCACCGCGCGCGAGTTCCTCGAGCACGTATCGGTCGCCCACCTTCGTCTCGCGCACAGCGATGCCCTCGCGCTCCATGGCGATTTTCAGCCCGAGGTTGCTCATCACGGTAGCCACGAGCGTGTTTTTGCGTAACGACGACTTCTCCTTCAGGCCCAAAGCCAGAATCGCCATAATTTGGTCGCCATCGACAACATTGCCCTCGGCATCGACAGCCAGGCAGCGGTCGGCATCGCCGTCGTGGGCCAGGCCCAAATCAGCGCCGTGCTCGACAACGGCTTTTTGCACCTGGGAGATGTGAGTAGATCCGCAGTTGTCGTTGATATTGAAGGCGTTGGGCTTGTTGAAGATCGGGATGACCTTCGCCCCGGCTTCTGCGTAGGCCTCCGGCGCAAGTCGGGAGGCGGCGCCGTTGGCGCAGTCTACGACGACCTTCAGGCCGTTGAGACGAGTGGTCACCGAGGCGTTGAGGTGGTCCAAGTAGCGGTCGTGGGCTTCCGGGGACTCCTCGATGATGCGGCCGATGCCGGTGCCGGTTGGTCCGCCCTCATCGATGTGGGCCATCTCCTCCTCGATGTCGTTCTCCACGTCGTCAGGAAGCTTCTTGCCGCCGGCGGAGAAGAACTTGATGCCGTTGTCCGGCATGGGGTTGTGGGACGCGGAGATCATCACGCCGATATCCGCGCCGTAATCGTCGGTGAGAAACGCCAAGCCCGGCGTCGGTATGACTCCGACGCGGAGCACGTCCACACCTTTCGATGCCATACCGGCTGCCATTGCCGCCGCCAGCATCTCCCCCGACACGCGCGGGTCGCGGCCGATGATGGCGGTCGCACGACGCTGGTCGGAACGCTTCGTCTGCGTCAACACCGTGGCCGCTGCCTGGCCCAGCTTCAGCGCCAAAGGCGCGGTCAGAGCTTCATTGGCCAAGCCACGGACACCGTCAGTTCCAAACAGTCGAGTCATGAGACACCATTATGCCTTAGGGGATTTTCAGGTTGGTAATGCGTCGATAAGCCAAAAGCGCCCCCACCCGCAAAGGGTGACGGCGCTTGTGAAGCAGTAACCGCGATTAACGCTTGGAGTACTGCGGGGCACGGCGGGCCTTGTGCAGACCAGCCTTCTTGCGCTCGACGGCACGTGCGTCGCGGGTGAGGTAGCCAGCCTTCTTCAAGGTCGGGCGCTCAGCCGGGTTGTACACGTTCAGGGCGCGGGCGATGGCCAGGCGCAGAGCACCAGCCTGGCCGGTCGGGCCACCACCGTTGATGTTGGCCTTGATGTCGAACTGGCCTTCGCGCTCCAGCAGCGTCAGCGGGGACAGGATGTCCTGCTGGTGCAGCTTGTTCGGGAAGTAGTCCTCGAACTCGCGGCCGTTGACCGTGATCTTGCCCTCGCCTTCGACGACGGTGACACGGGCGATGGCGCGCTTGCGGCGGCCGACGGTCTGGATCGGGCCCTCGTGGAAGGACGCGACCTCGACGGTCTCCTCAGCGCCAGCGGTCTCATCCTCGACTGCCACGGCGTCGCCGATGGTGTAGTTGAACTCTTCGGTCGCTGCGGTTGCGGCGTCAATGTCGGTGACGTCAGCCTCGTAAGCTGCGTCAGCGATGTTCTCAGGGGTGTTGTTCGGCTCGGTCATTACTGCGCCACCTGCTTAAGCTCGAAGTTCTCGGGCTTCTGCGCCTCGTGCGGGTGCTCGGCACCGACGTAGACGTGAAGCTTCTTAATGGACTCACGGGAGAGGCGGTTGTGCGGCATCATGCCCTTGACAGCCTCTTCGATGACGCGGTCCGCGCGCTCATCGAGAGCACGGCCCAGGGTCATGGACTTCAGGCCACCCGGGTAACCGGAGTGGCGGTAGCGCATCTCACGATCGCGCTTGTTGGACGAAATGTGGACCTTGTCGGCGTTGATCACGATGACGTGGTCGCCGGTGTCGACGTTCGGTGCGAACTGCGGCTTGTGCTTACCGCGCAGTAGGTCTGCCACGGTAGAAGCAAGCTTGCCCAGCACCACGTCGGTAGCGTCGATGACGTACCACTGACGGGTAATGTCACCGCTCTTCGGGTGGTAAGTAGACATACATGGACTCCTTGAAGTCTGTATCTAGAGGCTGCCGGCCATGTGCGCCCGCTCCCCCCTCACATTCCGGCGGCCGGTGGAGACCCGGATGTGAGGTGACCAGCTACCGCAGAGCGAGCGCCGGTCGGAGACAACACACAGACCGTTAACCCTAGAGCACCACCTGCCGAAACACCAAAACGCCGCCGCAGAAGTTTCCCTGCGGCGGCGCGGCAAAACCTGATCCCCCTCTGTCCGCGCCACGCGTCGGTGCCCAACGTCGCGTCCGCCCACGCCAACCGAATCGGAACGGTCAGTGCAGCTTTAAGACGCTTGCAAAAAGGGAACGGCAGTGTGTGGCGTACTTAGGCCCAGCTGTTAGCGGCGGCGGTGTTGACCGCCTTCATCCGGGAGTTGCCGTTTTCGACGGTGTTGCCGATGACGGTGAGGATCTCGTTCAGCTCCTCTGCCGCGGCATCCCATTTCGCCTGGTGGATCTGGTACGCCTCAGCTGCTTCACCGTCCCAGCTGTCCACCATGGGGCGCAACCGCGCCTTCAGGTCCTCGAGCTGGCCGTCGATCGTGAGTGCCGACTGCAGAATGTCCTGGGATGTGTTTGAGATCGAGGCGAATTGGTACTTGATGACAGTCATGGTGTTCTCCTTTAACTCTCTGAATTCTCTTCGTGGGCTTACAGGGCCAGGCCTGAGGACGGCGCGATCGACGAGAAGCTATCCGCGTTAGTGGCCTCGACGTCTTCGTAGTTGCCCGCGTTATCGCGGATGTTCATTGCGATGGCGGTCAGTGCCTCCCCGAGACGGCGCTCGGCATCGTCGTAACGCATCATCAGCTCGTTGAAACTGACCTGTGCGGTGCCGCCCCAGTGGCTGCGCGCCCCCTCTGCGAGAGTCTGCAGACGGTTGAGTTCACCGTTGATTTCTTCATTGGTCGTTTCGACTTCCTTGGCGGCGGCGCGCATCACGTCGGCTTCTGTTTGCATGTTGCTCATGTTTTCCCCCGATATCGGTGTGTGACTTAACGGACAAAGGCCGGTCCGGGCACGTGGCGCGTAGTCGGTGAAGCACCTTTGCGAGCCGTTCGTGACCTTTCCACCCTTATTGGACTGCCGCAGGCCCCTGTTTGGTTCCCTCGGCGGTGAAAATTCTTGGAGTTTTTCTCCGTGCGGGCCGGTACCTGCCCCTTTGGTGAGACGGTTAAGGAGGGCTGTACCGGGCCGAGTCGTTAGCCATGGTGCATGTGGCCTGCTGGACTGACGTGGGAGCTTTCCGGGTGTGGCAACCAATGGAGATTTGGTGGTCTGCATCGACCCAGGCGCGCCAGTGGGCTTGGGAGCCGTCTGGAAGCAAGTGCCTGTAGGTGATGCTGTGCTCATCACGCTCGATGAGGCGTAACTCGGGGTCGCCGAGAATCTCCTGCTCAATCTGGGCGATCACGGCTTCTCCTGCCACTCCGTAGAGCGGATCAACGGCAAGCTGCAAGCGGAAATCCGGATCAGGGCCGGTCGCGCGCCACATATCTTCATCGGGCTCGAGGGTGAAGCCGACCGGCACCTCCACGCTCAGACCGTCCTGGGTGAGAGTGACGAACTCGGGCTGCGGGGCTGGCTGCGTAGACGGTCCGGATGAATCAGGCGACGTAGCCGACGTCACCTCACTCGTCGTCGCGTCACTGGAGGCGCCAGATCCGGCCGCGTGCTCTAACGCATCGGAACCAGACCGCGCAACGGCCCACACAGCGGCAGCGCAGAGTGCGCCGATGACGACCACCGCCACAATGAGGAGGGGGCGTGCGGGTAGGAAGGTGTCGCGTGAGCCGTCGTAAAGCGTCGGGCGACGCAGCGTGATCTCCTCCCATTCGGTTGTGGACGGATTTGTTTCAGTTTCGGAGTCCGTACTCGAATCCGCCGTTTCGGCAGCGCCCGCTTTCGCATTGGTGCGCAGGGCATGCTTTCCGCGCGGTTTCGTGGTCTCGCTGGTGAGCACGACGTCGTATCCGCTCATCAGAACAACGAGGTCGTCGATGGTTTCTTCATCCCCGACAATGTGCACGTGGGCACCGGCAGGATCACTACCCAAACATTTGCAGATCGCGGCGGCGATCTCGCTGGTGCTCGGACTGTCGTGGCGATGCACGTTGGCAACGCCTTCGAAAACGACGCTGTCGGGGCGGATAGTCACCGTGAGCTGCGGTGTGGTCAACCGTGTGGTCATGCTGCGTCACCTACTGCGATCTGGATTGGGCCGGCGTTGTCGTTGTCGCGCACGAGGATCCCGCGCCCCGGCGCAAGCGGCATCGGTCGAACACCGAAAAGCTGTCCTTCTTCCCGGTTCCCGGAGAGCAGAACAGCGTCAGGAAGCTGATCTTTCAACGTGGACAAGAACGGAGAGAACAAAGCGCGGGCGCTGCCGCCGAACTTGCGGGCGGCAATGATGTGCAGCCCAATGTCGTGGGCATGAGGAAGGAGCGCGACGAGCGGACGCAGGTGCTCGTCGGGAACAAGTTCTAGGTCGTCGATCACAAGGTAGATATCTGGACCAGTCCACCAACTGCGAGCGGCGAGTTGCTCGGCCGTGACATCTGGCCCCGGCAGACGCGACGACATCGTGGCCGCGGTGTCGGTCACCGCTGTAGCGGCCGCGTCAGAAGAGCCCGCATACGCTGCGACCATGGGGTGGTCCGCGTGGCGCAGGTGGACACGCCGTGGATCGATGACCACCATGCGCGCCTGTTCCCGCGGGAGCTCGGCGATCTGTGTGATCACAGTGTTCACCAGCGTCGATTTGCCAGAGCCCGCCGCGCCGATAGCGACGAGATGCTGGCCATCCAGGTGCACAGGTTCCAGTGCACGTCCACCAATGCCCAACAGCGGCGTGTCGCTTATCGACGTCTGAGTCTGGCGCGCCTGCCCCACCGTCACCCTCTCCGGCAGAACCCTCAAGGCAGGTACACGCGGCTGGTGCGCAGTCGTGGCTGCAATGTGTGCGATATCTTCCTTTGCGGTTGCCGCCACCAGCATGCTCATCCCGTCGGGAGTGAGTCCGCGGCCGGGCAATGCGGGAAGTTTCTCCTGCTTTTTGCGGTCGACTACAGAATCCATCGACTCAGTGAGTTTGAGCTCCACTCGAGTGCCGATGATGTCGCGCACGTTGGGACGGATCGCGCCCCAGCGCTGGGTGGTGGCCACCAGGTGCACCCCAGCCGCCGGCCCCTCAGCCGCAATGGTCGCCAGCGGTTCCCGCAGATCCTCCAGTTTCGAATCGGTCGCCAACAATGAATGCCACCCATCGACCGCCAACACCGTGTGCTGCGGTCGCGGTGCGCCACGCGGGTTTTCAATGATGCCCAAGACCTCATCGACGACGCGGCGGACCCGCTCCTCGTCGCTGCGTTCTGCCACGCCGGCAACGTGGGGCAGACTTTCAAGGTCCGCGAAGTCGCCGCTACCGGCATCGACGATGTAGAAGCCGATCTGCTCAGTCGAGTGGGTGGCAGCCAAAGAGGTGATCAACGTGCGCACGGCCATCGACTTGCCCGTTTGCGGCCCACCGGCGATCGCCACATGGCCGCCGGAGACGTTCAAATCGAGGATGAGGGGATCTTGGCGCTGGTGGTAGGGGTCGTCGATAAGCCCAATGCCCGCGGTGAGCATTCCCGCTCGCGTGACGACGGCAGGGATCCCTACCCGGCGCGGCAGTGGTGGCAGCCACACGCGGTGAGCGCTGTGCCCGCGCAACTGAGCAGTCTCGCCGGCGGCCTCAACAACAGCCGCCAGCACGGTTGTCGACGTATCCGGCGTACCTGCGACGACCGGGGTCACCTCGGGCGGATCCCAGCCGTCGAAAATGCGTACTGCCGGGATGCTCGCTGCGGTATGGGAACCGTGCGCCGCAACGTCTTTTCGCATGAGTGGACCGGAGACATACGCCGCTTTGAAACGCGTGACCTCACTGGATGCGGCCTTGAGGTAGCCCGAGCCAGGGTCAGCCGGCAACTCGTAAGCATCGGGGATGCCCAGTACCTGGCGCGACTCGGTGGCTGAGAACGTGCGCAGACCGATGCGGTAGGACAGGTGCGAATCCAGGCCGCGCAGTTTGCCCTCCTCAAGCCGTTGTGAGGCTAACAGCAAATGCACACCCAACGAGCGCCCTAACCGTCCGACAGCGACGAAGAGATCCGCGAAGTCCGGGTGTTGGCCGAGGAGCTCGGAGAACTCGTCGACCACGATGAGCAGTGCCGGCAGCGGAACCATGTCTGGACGCGTGCTCATGCGTGCCGCGGTGTAGTCGGTGACGTTGGCGAAATTACCCGATGCGCGCAGCAGTTCTTGGCGGCGGTTGAGCTCGCCGGAGATCGCATCGAACATGCGCTCCACCAGGACCGCCTCGTCTTCCAGGTTGGTGATCACCGCGGATGTGTGGGGTAACCCTTCACATCCGAGGAACGTGGCGCCGCCTTTGAAATCAACGAGGACAAAGTTGAGCTCCTCGGGCGAATGTGTCGCTGCCAGCGCTGCAACGAGTGTTCTGAGTAGTTCAGACTTACCGCTTCCTGTCGCGCCAATGCACAATCCATGCGGGCCCATTCCGCCGTGCGCTGACTCCTTCAGGTCTAGATAGACGGGCGCTCCGCCCGATCCCGGACCTTCCGTACCGATCGGTACCGTCAACCGTTGCCGGGTCCCCTCCCGCCCAGGCCACATCGCCGGCCCAGACAGCTGGTCTACGTCTTCGAACCCCAACAGCTCTAACAGGTCCCCGCTATTGGCAGTACCTGTTTGGCCCTCAGGACGGCGGTAGAAGGCGAGATTCCGGCAGATGTATTCTGCGGCACCGTCACTGAACTCGTCAGGCTCCCCAAGCGGCTCCGTGCCAGCTGCCGTGACCGCGCTAATACGTTCCCCGCACACCAAGTGCAGCGCATCCTCGTGAACGAAGGCATCCTCATCCTCCGTGACCACGACAACGCAGTCGTGCTCGGTGCGCACTAGTGCGTCCGGGGAGCCAGCATCCACGAACGCGATCGAGAACGCCGCGGACTCGGGATCGCGGGTGTGCGGCAACCACTTGGAGAACTCGAGCCCCTCTGCAGCGACCTCAATACCGAGCAGCTCCGGGCCGTGGAAGAACACCACCTGCGCCAACATGGACCGCGCCACTGTGCGCGCTTTCGGCCCAGCAAGTGTGATCAGCGGAAACGCCTCCAACTGGATGATGATCGGAACCCGCGGCACCGCGCTCACGGCAGCCACAGTGCGGCGCAGACTCACAGCGCATACAGGGTCAAGATCTTCAGGTGAACCGGGGTCAGGCACGTCGATAGGCGTGCACAAAGCGGACATTCCTGTTCCCACACGCACTTCCAGCGCACGAGAATCGTCGTCCACTCTCTCCCAGACCCGCTCTGTGGGCACCGCGCTGACCAATGCCTGCGGATGCGGGTGGAAGAACTCAACATGGGCACGCTGCTTGTCGCCATTTCCGCGGGCGTGCTCCGCCAGCGCGTCAAGATGGCGCAAGTACACACGGCGGGATTCGTCAATATCCCCGGCCCGCTCCGGAGGGTTGAGCATTGTGAGCATGCCCATAACCATCATGAGCGGAAAGACCATCATCATGGGGCTAACACCCCGGCCTGACAAGGCCATGATCGCCACCATTGCTCCGATGGCTGCGACCATGACCACCGGCATGATGATTTTCATCATTGGTTCCGGCGGACGCCGCACCGCCTGCGGGACGGGCTCCGCGACGAGGTTTCCACCGGGCAGCGGCGGTGCATCGTCAGCGCTGTGGCCAGCATTGACCGGTGTTTGGACAGGATTGTTGTCCAATCCGAGCATGAATGTCCCCCCTCGAACCATCCCTGCTGGTTCCCCCAACCGCAGGTGTTGAGCGTTAGTGTAGCGCGCCGTTACCGATTACGTGTAGCGTGAACGCCAGCACAGCTCATCACGTGTGCAGGCGGGGGCCTGCACTGTGCAACCCGGGGGGAAAGAAAACTGTGGTCGCCGCATCGACTCACCATGTCGTCCGCGTCACCGTGCGTGTCAGTGCCGTGACATACCACCGCTCCATTGACGTGACATTGCCAACCGCGTCGACGTTCGCTGAGGTCCTGCCGGAGCTTGCCCGGCTCGTCGAACTTCCGGAAATCGGACGACCGTGGGAGTTCACCACTGCCGGAGGCGCTCCCTTGGATCCGCACACTCCCCTGCACCACATGCGCGTGCGGGACGGTCAGGTGCTTGCACTGCGCCCGGAGGAGGAGGTCGATCCCCCGGTCGTGCGCGACGCTGCGGAATCGCTCGCGGCGGTGTCGGCTGACGGGGGCCCGCGCGCCGGGATCGATACGGCGTCATCGCTCGCGGGTATCATTGCCGTCGGTTTTCTTGTTGCTGCCCTGACCAACCCGGTTATCGGTGTCGGGGCAGCTGCTCTTGTCGCGCTCGCGATCGGTGTCATCTCCCGTTCCCGCGCGGTGTTCCCCGCCGGCGTTGTGCTTGCGGGTATCGCATGCGGCACCTGGGCCGGGGGCGAGGAAGCGATTGCGTGGCCGCTCAACAGCAGCGCAGCACTTGGTGTGATCGCTGCATCGGCGACGGTGGCAGTCCTGGTCGGCGGTGGGGCGGTGCTGGGCTTCGCCGGCACGCGATGCGGTACTGCGGTACTCACGGTGAGTGCACTCAGCGCAGGTGGCGCGTTGGGGTCGTGGTTGCCGTCCCCGCACGCTCCCGCAGCGACGGTCGTGCTGCTGGGGTTGACCGCCGTCATGCTCACACCTGCCGTGGCGACCCGCGGCGCCGGTCTGCGCATTCCCCGGGTGCCCACTGCTGGGCAGGAGTTCTCCATCGCGGACGACTACCAGGATGACGTTGACCTGCGCACGCACAAAGCCCGCGGTATTACAGACGGTCTGGGCATCGGCACCGCCGTGTGCATGATCCCGGCGCTGATCACCATCGCCTTCGCGGGCGGAGCCTGGATCTTCGCGTTCTGTCTCTGTGTCGCTGGAGCGCTCATCGTGCACGCGTCTCGCCACCACTCGACCGCGCCGCGGTTGAGCCTCGCACTTTCTGCCATGACGGCCGTTACCTGTGCTGTTATCGCCGTCGCACAGATGGATAGCCCGCATCCAGCGCTACTCGTGCTCGCCGGAGTCCTCGCGGTGGCTGCGGCAAGCGCGACGATCTGGGCCCGTTTCGTCCCCGATCTGGAACCCACCACACTCGTGTGGCTCGAGCGCGCCGAGGCTGCCGCGATCATTGCCGTGTTGCCGCTGGCTGTCTACCTCACCGGTTTCTTCACGCTGATCAGGGGCCTGTAGTGCGCTTTCGCTTATCGACGTCCACGTGCATCCCGGCCCTAACCCTCATGCTTTTCTCAACCCAGCCCGTTCTTGTTGCCACCCCACCTGCCCACGCCCAAGATGTCGCCTGCGCAGTCCCGGTTCCCGCGGACCCACCCGCCGCTGCGGCCGATCTCGACCAGGTGCGTACGATCGCCACCGGCGCGGGAGTGAAAGTGGCTGTCATCGACACCGGGGTTGCCCGGCACCCCGAGCTCAACCAGCTCATCCCCGGCAACGACTACGTCACCCCAGATGATCCACGGCCATTCGACGACTGCGACGCGCACGGCACCGTCGTCGCCGGCATCATCGCGGGCACGACAACGGGCATCGCCCCTGATGCGGAGATCATCGCGATCCGCCAATCCTCCGCGCACTTCCGCACAACTACGGCCCCAGTACCGGATGGCTCGCCGGAAGCAGAGGACATCCCCGGCGCGGGGAATTTGGACACCCTTGCACGCGCCATCCACAACGCGATCGACTTGGGCGCCGACGTGATCAATATGTCGGTCGTCTCTTGCGTGGAACCACAGCTCGCCGCACGGGTGGACACCCAGGACCTGCGTCTTGCACTCGGGCGCGCCGAGTTGGACGGTGTTGCCGTTGTCGCCGCCGCGGGCAATGCGAACCACGAGTGCCCGCCGGGCTCCACGGTGTACCCGGCGCACTTCCCCACCGTCATCACTGTCGGGTCGAGAGCGGACAGCCACACCATGGCCGAGTACTCCCTGCCCGTACCCGACGAGCACATAGCTGTTTCCGCACCGGGCCGCCCACAAGCTGCTTTGTCGTCCGACGGAAACGGTTTCACCGGTGGAGTTGCGGGCGATCGCGGGGACGCTCAACCATACGAGGGCACCAGTTTTGCTGCTCCGGTAGTCAGCGCAACGGTGGCGTTGCTGCGGCAGCGTTACCCCGATGCCACCCCGGCGCAGATTCGCGCGATGGTGGATGGGGCCGCGGAGCCGAGCGGTGGGGCCGTCGATACGCTCACCGCGCTGACGCATCTCCCCCCTGAATCCCGCCGCCCTAGTCGCGCTGAAGACACGGGTCCACTGACAGTTGCTCCCGTAGAGAAAACCGTGGCCACAGCACCCCGCAAGACCGGTGTTGTACTCACAATTTTGGGTTTGTTTGCACTGCTCAGCACCGCTGTAGGTTCTTTGTTGGTCTCGCGCAGGAACATTTGACGTACTGTGCACATTAAACGCATGAAAACACCACTCAACACACCAGGAAGGACGCAATCATGACCAACCCCAACAACCCGCAGGACCCGAACACCATCGACGAGAACGTAGAGACTTTTGACGCTGCCGTTCTGGACACCGACAACGACGGCACCATCGACACCGCACTGGTGGATCTGGACGGCGACGGCACCATCGACACCGTCGTGCTCGACTCCGACGGCGACGGCTACGCCAACACCGTGCTTGTCGACGTTGACGGTGACGGCGAATTCGACGAGATGTTCATCGACTCTGAGAACGCCGACGGCGTTCTGGAAACGAAGATCAGCGCCGACGACGATTACGTCGAGGGCCTGGGCAACGTCGAGGACTACACCGAGAAGGCGGAGGAGCCCGGTGAGGAGTCTGATGACCCCTTCGATTTCCAAGGCACCACCACGGAGATCGGGACGGACGAGGAGAACTACGACACTTCGGCGACCGAAGACACCATGAACGAGGACACCTTCGGCGAGGACATGGGCGACTCCGACGGCCCGACCCTGCACCTCGAGGCCGGTTTCTAATACTCACCTTGCCCCACCCTTTAAGGCCCTGCCCTGGCAGGGCCGTTCGCTTTCCTGGCACACTGGCAGTCATGACTTCCCAGATGCCCCACGACCCGGGCAACCCGCGTTCTTCCGGCACCACCGGGCAGCAGGACATCATGATCGGAGTGATTGTCTTTCTGCTTGGGTTCCTCGCCGTTGCCACGGCGTGGGGCACGATCTCCTACATGACAGCACTGGCCAGCTGGATCGCGGGCATTGTTTTGGTTGTGCGCGGAATCCGCAAGAACCAAGACACTCCGCCGCGGGCTTAGGGTTCCCGCCGCGCCCGAGCTTCCAAGCCTTCAAGCATCACATCTAAGAGTTCTTGCTGAATCCCACCGAAGTACCTCTCGCTCACGGCAGTCACCGGAGGAGGACGCGTAATCACCCCTAGGCCAAGGTGGATGTCAAGCGGGGTGGCGTCGGCCGGGCACAGCCTGGCCGCTTTCGCTTTGTCCACTAGCGGTTCGTAGACCCGACGCAGGCCAGCTGCGCGGTTACCAATGATCTCGCTGACTTCGTGTGTCCCACCCTCAACGCTGGCACTGAGGGCTCCGAACAGCGCCTGCGCGAGCACCGCAAGCTTCATTTCACCAATGGCGTGCGCCGCGCCCCGCCAGGCATCCCGCGGACTCTCATCGAAACTCGTCAAAGCCTCATCGATCACTGTCTCGATGTCGGCCAATGCGCGGGCACTGATTGCGTCGATCAGCTCAACTCGCCCGGGGAAATGCCTACTTGCCGTCACTACACCGACACCGGCTTCCTTGGCGATCGCCCTCATGGACACGCCAGGCCCTTGCTCCACAAACAGCTTCCGGGCTGCGTCGACAATGACGTCTCTGTTTTCTACTGCATCTTGTCTCACGCATGCATCCTAACAAATGGAACAGTATGCTCCACTTTGTAAGTGAAACAGTCTGTTCCAGATAAGGAGTTTGTCCATGTCCACAGCCACAACCGAAACGCGAAGTGCGTCGACAACAGCAAAAGCCCTCGGCGTCATCCTCGGCATCCCGGTGATCATCGGGCTCATGCTCTTTGCGTTCCTCGCCCCGAATTTCTCCTCCGGCCCTCAAGACGTTCCGGTCGCACTGTCCGCCCCCGAGCCCGTCATCGAACAGATCACCCAAGGCGTGAAAGAGAAAGCCGGTGACGATGCCCCCGATATCCGCGTCATGAACAGCCCAGAAGAGGTGCGCGAGTCGATCCTGAACCGGGAAACCGTCGGCGGCATCGCCATCACGCCCGACGGAGCCACTGCCTACACTGCCTCCGGAAACGGTGCGCCATACGTGCAGCTTATCGACGGCATCGCCTCCTCCCTCGAAGCTCAGAACATGCCCGTCGAGCGCGAAGATCTCGCCCCCACAACCGAGGACGATCCGCAGGCAGCAGGCATTGCGCTGCTCGGCCTCCCGCTAGCTTTCGGCGGCATCATCTCCGCAGTCGTCGCGACGTTCCTGTTCCGCGGCAATAAGTGGGTCAAACTCGGAGTCCTCGTCGGTATCGCAGCTCTGGGCGCGCTCGTAGCTACGTGGATGCTGCACTCGGTCTACGGCACGTTGTCGGGCAGCTTCGGCATGGAATGGCTGGCCATTTCCCTGGGCATCCTGGCCACGTCTATGCTCACCGCTGGCCTCGCGGCCGTGATCGGAACCGCCGGTATGGGAATCGGTGCGGTTCTGACCATCTTCCTCGCCAACCCGCTCTCCGGGCTATCCACCGGCCCTTGGCTCCTCCCGGCCGGCTGGTCGACCCTCGGCCAATGGATGCCCATCGGCGCTACCGGCCACCTCGTTCGGTCCCTGTCCTTCTTCGACGGCAGCGGCGCCGGTGCGGCGTGGTGGGTCCTCGCGGCATGGATCGCCACAGGATTCCTGCTGCTGCTTTTTGACCGCTCGACCAAACCCGCGAGCGCAACCGCCTAAGTCCAGCTAGTAGGTCGCAGTCAACGCGCCCTCCCGAGTGAGATCAGGCCCCGCGGGCAACAGACCAATGATTGCCCACGGGGCCTTTTCCATATGCGCCACCCCGATCATCTCCAGAACTGCCTGCTGGTCAACACCGTGACGCTGCCCTGCACCCGACACAACGTGGTAACCAAATCCGGTATCGACCCCGACAGCCCCGTCCGACAACCCGATGAAGTGGGTAGCCGGGCCTGCCCCTGACAGTTCGACCGCTCCCCTTGTGAGTGCATCGGCTGGGCGCCGACCGGCTTGACCGTTCTCTGCCACGCAGACGGCGGTCTCTACAGCACCGGAGGTGGCAGCTGGGTCACCCCATTCCGGTTTCTCGTCCGGGATCGACAACGTCAGCGGTGGATCGGCGTCGGGATAGGCCGCGATCGCAGCCGTATCAGTTCGTTCGGTGTGCGCGCCTGCCGCCACGAGCACATCCCGTTGCAGCGGGGTGATCTGTTGCACGCCGCCGTGGCCGGTGAGTATCCACGCCTCCGCACCCGTTTCCAGCACGCGCGGCAACGGGTGTGGCAAGCCGATCGGCGGCAATTCACGCAATGCGCCGAGAACACCGCTGTGCATTTCCCGGCGCGGCGTGGCCGCATCGATGCCGAGCTCGCGCCGGATCAGCCGTCCCGCCGGGTCTGTGGCAGGCGGGAGTTTCGCGCGGCCAGCCTGCGTCACCAGCCAGTCGTCGCCGTCGTGGGCGACAAGAATCGCCTCACGCGGTTCAAGCAATTCAGGAGCGGGGCCGGCATGGACGGTGAGGGTGGGGGTGTGGGAGGCGTCGATAAGCGAACATGCGCTCCACGCGATGTCGTTGCTCCCCTCGGGCGCGAACATCGCGGGCGCGGTGGTCAGGCCCAGCGGCACCCCGCGAGGATAATCCGTTAAACGTTCGTCCCCGACACGCTGCGGCTCGTCCGGGCTACCCGCGATCAAGCGTGCCGACGTCAAGTTCGTCACCGGATGCACCACCTCGCCGACCCGGACGTAGAGCGAGCCGTCGGCCGCGCGCATGATCGCCGCCGCCCCCGGATCAGGATTCGGTTTGAGCCAGGCGAACAGCCCGCATCCGCCGGCGATGAGCACGACCGCAATGAGGCCGAAGATTGCGGAACGTCGGCGCGACGCCAGTGGATCGTGGATCATCCGGATGTCACCGTAGATGAGCCCGTGCTCCACCCGTCGGCGCATGAAGCGGTGCCCCGAGACCTGTGAGCGCGTTGTTGGCAGCAGCCGCTGCGCTGTGTTCGTTTTCTCGTCGTGCGTGCGGGACACGTGACCCCCCGATCAATTCCCCCCAAATACTCCCTCGGAGTTTAGAGCGCCCACCCCGGGGCTTCAAGCATACGGGCGGCAGGACCGCGCCCCTCGGGGCCCGGGGTGCCGGATTCTGCAGAGCCGGACTCTGACGTATCGGCCCCTGGGGCGACAGGCTGGAGGGATGGAAGCTCCGTGGATCCGCCGTTGTCCACCGCGTCTTGTTGGAGCTCGCGCAGCTCTTCGGCGCTGAACTTCTCGTTCACAGCGAAGATGGTCACATGGTTGAGCTGGTAGACGGGCGTGACACCCGGTGAGGTCCACAGGGCAGTGTCCACCTGCCAGTTACTCGGTTCGCCCCAGAAGGTGTCTCCGGTGGAGATGATGAACCGCACGTCTAGGTGGGCGGCGGCCGCATCGACAACATTGCCCTCATCCGGCTTGCCGCGCTGACCCGCGCCGAGCAGGGCGGCATGGTCACTCAGGATGCTCGAGTTGGTGCCCAAACCACCCGAGGGCCACAGGTAGTGGCGGCTCACGGTGGGCACGCCCTCGATGGAGTAGATCCAGGAGTACCCTTCCGTGGATTCACCCATGACCAAGCCCTCTTGCGCCTCCGGGCGGGATGCGAGCCATTCGAATGCTTCCAACTGGTCTTCATCGATCATCCGGTCATCCACACGGGAGGCCTCGTAGGATTCCTTGGCACCCTCAGCGGCGGCTGTGGCAGCCCACACTCCCGTGCCCCAGCCGGTGAAGCCTGCGAGGACAGCCGAAGCAATAGCGGTCCCCCACTGCCACGGGCGCTTCGGCCTACGCACCGCGACCGGCGCCAGGCACAGCACCCGGATGATCACAGCCGCTCCCACGGCAGCCCCAGCAAAGAGTGTCAGGGCGACGATTGTGGCGACGCGGTGAGCCGAGTTGTAGTGGGCCGAGCCGAGGAACGCCAGCAATGGCTCGAAGAGATTGTCCACCGGTCGCATCGCGTTGGCTGTCGTGGACACCATGAGCCCGTAGAAGATCGGCGCCCATACCTGCCCGCGCCACAGCAGCATGACAATGGCGCCGAAGCCGGCGAGCCAGAACAGCATCGTCGGGTCAAATGTGGGGAAGAACTCGTCGGTGTGGCGGGCCTGCATGTAAAACGCCCTGTGCCATGCCTCTGTGGAGGTCACGGCCTCCCGGTTGTCCCAGGCTTGAACCTCCTCCGCCTGAGTCCGACCGGCGAGCAACTGCGGCAGGAACGACAGCGTGCCACCCAGCGCAGGAATGGCCAGCCACAGCACGTCGCTGACACGGGTGCGGTCGGGGCGCCACACCAGGTACGTCACCCAGTACAGGAGAACTGCGAGGACCACGACGGTCACGGCAGCGGGATGGACTTGGAGGACGCCGAGGAAGGCAAAGAGCGTCGCAAAGCTCAGGGCCCTGTAGCGCGGAACCTGCATGAACAGCGCGACCACAATCCCGGACAAGCCGATGGACACGATGTAGGGGCGCATGCCCACGTAATCGCTGATCCACACCACAGACGGCGACGCGTAAATGGCGATTGGAGCCAGCCCAGCGGCGATTTGCGCGACCATGCCTTGACCGCGAGCGATCGCCCACGCCAGACCCGCCGCACCGCCAGCGACCGCGAGACTCGTCGCGACAATGGAAGCGAGATTCATCGCCGGCACTGGCTCCCACCCGCCAGCATGGGCGAACAGTGCCGTCGCTGCGTGGAAGCCTGACGGGTAGAACAAGTCCACGTGTGTCTCCGGGCTTTGCAGCTCACCCATGCGCGTGGGCGAGGCAACGCCCTCTTCCATGATGAAGCGCACCGCATTGGCGTGCCACTGCGTGTCCCAGCCCTGCACGATGTTTTCCATCTTGTGCGGAACGTTGTCCTGCAGCTCCAGCATCTTCGCGATGAGCATCCACGCGCCCGCAGTCACACCGGCAGCTGGGAGTACCCACGACGGATCCAGGATGCTTCTCCGCCGCCAATCTCTGGGCCACAAAGCACGCAGCCACGTTTCGGCGCCGTCACGCTTGGCTTTCCGCGCGAACATGAAACGCCACACGCCGGCGAGCACCAGCACGAGCACAAGGAAGAAGATGAACGACGGCCACCCGAAACGGATCCCCAGCGCGCCCAGCAGCCAGCTACCGAACCCGATCAGCCCGAAGGTTGCCGGCAAACTCGCCGCAGCCGCCGCTGGCAGCTTCGCTCCCGCAACCCAGGCCACGATGAGTCCAGGCAGGGTGAACACCGCAATGGCGAGCCAAACAGCTCCGACTACATCCATGCGGCCCTACTTTCTTCCCTGTTCCATCAGAGCAGTCTATTCCACATCCTTCGCTTTACGACGATCCCTAGTCACCAACACCCTCTCCCCCAGCTGAGCGGCATCTGGGTAGTCCACGCGAATGAGGGTAAGCCCGTTCGCCGGCGCGAGTTTGACCAACGGATCCCTCTCGTGTGCGGCGAGCAACGTCTTTGCCCATGAGACTTCACGAGCACCTGAGCCGACGTCCAAACACGTAGCGACGAGGGCCCGAACCATGTGCCAGCAAAACGCATCAGCGGTGATCGTGGCTTCGTAGAGCTCCGGTTCCTCCGCCGTGGAGACATCCGCCCACCTGAAAGAGTGAATGTCGCGGATCGTGGTGGCGTGAGGCCGGGGCTTACAGAACGCCGCATAGTCATTCAGCCCGACCAAGGCTGTCGCCGTCTCCTGCACGGCGTGAAGGTCAATCTTCTTGGTCCACGCCGCGGTGTCCGTGCGCCTGAGCGGGTTCGGACCAGCAGTATTGGTGGTCACCCGGTAGCGGTAGGTGCGCGTCAGCGCAGAGAACCGGGCATCGAAATCTCGTGGTGCCTCGGTGACGGCGGTGACCCGAAGATCCGGTTCTAGCAGCCGGGCGAGGCGGCGGGTGAGCTTCTCCGGCTCCCCGTCGATCGACCGCCGGTCGAGCGCGTGTTTGGGCACATCCGCGTGCGCGACTTGGCCTGTAGCATGCACCCCGGCGTCCGTGCGCCCCGCAACGGTGAGCTCCACAGGATGACGCAAGATGAGGCTGAGCGCATCCTCCAGTTCCCCCTGCACCGTCCGTACTGGGGTCTCCTCCCCCGGGGCAGCCGCCTGGCGGGCCCAGCCGTGGAACCGAGTGCCGTCATACGCGATGTCGAGGCGGAGGCGGACAATGCCCGCTTGCTCTTCATCTAAACCAGGGTTGGATGCTTGATGTTTCATCGGGGCTTACCGTACCAATCAGCGGCCTAATCCCGATATGACAACACCGCCCGAAAGCGAACCTTCGGGCGGTGCGATGTATATGCGAGAAGCTCGTCCTGCGCTCGGGTTTCATACTACATCTTGGGGGATGCAATCTATCTGCTAGAAGCTCTTCTGGAACGGCGATTTCGAACTTACCTCAATGCGGCGCAGCGGTTGGGGGGCGTGAAGCGTCCTGGTTTTCGTTCCGCTTATTGAACGCCCAACGGGTGGGCGTGTGATTGTTGATAGTAGGCGTCTTC
>NZ_JAGPYY010000007.1:0-117327 GCF_024454075.1 Corynebacterium sp. CCUG 71335 | reverse complement strand
AACTCGTCACTGAACTTCCTAGGCATGATCCAATCCTCCTCTAGAAACGATCGGAACTAAACCCAGGACACTTCAACGATCTCTTCCCCCAACCCCACCTAGCGCCCCCGGGCAATGTCGAGCGCGCCGGTGATCATCGGCACCTGGAGCGGCAACCGTGCCAGGGCGACGGCCTGCATGGGCAGGGGCTTCTTCCGCCACAGGTAGGCCATGTAGAGGTTGGCGGGGAACATGGGTGCCATGTTCTTCCGGAAAAAGTCAGTGAGGGCCATGCCCGCGAGTCTAGCCCCACAACTCGGAGGCGTTGACCCCGAACGAGTAGAGCGCCTTGCGCAGCAGCGGCAGCGACAGGCCGATGACGCTGGTCTGGTCACCCTGAATCGAGTCGATGAACCAACCTCCCAGGGCTTCCAGGGTGAACGCACCGGCGCACTCGAGCGGTTCACCGGAGCGAGCGTAGGCCTTGATGTCGGCATCGGAAACATCGCCGAAGCGGATCTTCGTGGACACCGCATCGGTGATCCACGTGCCGTTGTAACCGATGGCGTGGCCGGTGATCAGCTCGGCCGTTCGGCCGCGCTGGGCCTGCCAGCGGCGGATCGTCTCCTCGACGGTGTGGGGTTTGCCCTGCAGCTGGCCGTCCAGAAAGAGCATGGAATCGCAGCCGACCACGATGTCGTCCGGGTAGGCCGGTGCGACGGCCTCGGCTTTAGCGTGGGCGAGGGAACACACGGAGTCGGCGGGGGAGGCGTCGATAAGCGAGGCGAGCAGGGCATCTTCGTCGATGTGCGCAGGCTTGACCACGGGCTCAACGCCGGCGTTGCGCAAGATCATCAGCCGCGACGGCGACTGGGACGCTAAGACAAGACGCACTAGAACAGCGCGGTCGAGTTGAACGCCGACGGGTTGAACACCACCGGGCCGTGCACGCGGTTGGAGGGACGGCCCCACAGGTTGCGGTGGCCGCCGGCGGTGCGGGACTTCGCCTCCTGCTGCAGGTCGCTCAAGACCTGGGTCAAAGCGGCGAGTTCGGCCTCAGTCGGGTTGCCCTTGACCACGGTGAACTGTGGCTGCGATGAGGACTGTGTCATGGTTAGCTTCCTTCCAGATCTCGCTACAGCGGAATGTTGCCGTGCTTCTTCGGGATGGCGTAGACCACCTTGCGCTCCAGCAGACGCAGTGCTTCGGTGACCTGGGTGCGGGTGTGGGAGGGTTCGATGACAGCGTCGACAAGCCCGCGCTCGGTGGCCACGTAGGGGGTGAGGTGGGCTGCGGCGTACTCGTCGGCGTCGACACCGAGGTGCTCAGCGGCGGTGGTGGCGTCCGCAAGCGCGATCTGCGCGGTGGGCCACGCGAAGACCATGTCGGCGCCCAAGTCCTTCGAGCCCATGACCACGTACGACGGGCCGATAGCGCGGCGGGTGATCACGGTGATCTTGCCCACCTGGGCCTCCGCGTAGGCGAAGGCAAGCGCCGCACCGTACTTGGCGGAACCAAGGTGCTCTTCCTCCTCGGAGGGGAAGAAGCCGGGGGAGTCGACGAATTCGACGATGGGCAGGTTGAAGGAGTCGCAGACGCGGATGAACGCGGCGGCCTTCTTCGCGGCGGCGTGGTCGAGGCAGCCGGCCAGCACGCTCGGCTGGTTGGCCACAATGCCCACGGCGCGGCCGGAGATGTGCGCGAAACCGACGACAACGTTATCGGCGTAACCGCGGCCCAGCTCGACCAGGCCCTTGTCGGTGACGCGGGTGATGATCTCGCGGACGTCGTACGCCGCGGAATCATTGTCCGGGATGTAGGTGTCCAGGGAGCTGGTGTCCGGCTCGGCGGAGTTGTCGTTGATCGGGGAGGCGGCGCGGTTGTTCTCCGGCAGGAACGCGGCCAGCTCGCGCACGGTCTGGATGGCCTCCAAGTCGGATCCGGCGGTCAGGTGCGCCACGCCGGTGACCGTCTGGTGAATGTCGGCACCGCCGAGGGACTTCGCGGTGGCCACGCGGCGGGTCACCTTGGTCACTGCCGAAACGGAGGTCAGGTGCATCGTTGCGGACTCGACCATGACCACCAGGTCGCTCAACGGCACGAGCAGCGCCGCCAGGGAAGCGACTTCGCCCGCCACGACAGAGATCTGCGGCACGACACCGGAGGCTTCTGTGGCCTTGCGCAGGATGCGTGCCGACATCGCGGCGGTGACCACGCCTTCCTGCAAGCGTGCGCCGGTGGAGTCATGGATCGCGATGACCGGCACACCAGTCTTGATGGCCAAGTCGTAGACCTTCAGGATCTTCTCGGCGTAGACCTCGCCGAGCTGCCCGTCGAAAATCGAGGAGTCGTGGGCGTAGACCGCGACGCGTCGGCCGTCGATAAGCCCATAGCCCGTGACCACACCGTCAGTGACGGGCTTGGTGCGGTCCATGCCGTGCTCCTCGACGCGGTGGCGCGCCAAGGCGTCCGTCTCCACGAACGTGTCAGGGTCAACCAGCGCTTCCACGCGCTGGCGGGCCGTGGAAATACCGGCTTCACCTGCGGTGCGCGCGGCTTCGCTGCCCATCGGCTCGCGAGCCTCCGCCAAGCGGTTGTGCAAGTCCGCGATTTTGCCGGCGGTGGTGGTCATGTCGGGCTTCTTGTCGGTCATAACGCCTCATCCTACGGGGTCGGGTGCATCCATTCGCTTATCGACGCAACCTCCCCCACCGTTAACCGCCCTTGTCCTGGGCCCTACTCGCCGTAGTGGCCGAGCATGTACTGGCTGCCGTTCCAGTACTGATTGAACGCCTCGACATCGCCACTGATCGGTGCAATGCGTCCGTTGTCGAATCCGAGCGTGACGTGGTTCTGCAGCTTCACGCTTCCAGTGAGGTCCTGCTGGCGCTCGCTCCAGGAAAAGTCGATGGTGTCGCCGTTGAGGGTCACGTTGGTGATCCCGCGGAAGGTGCGCATGTCTCCATCGGGCTTACCGTCGATGTAGAACGCGATGCCATCCGACACAGCGGCGCCGGTGCCAGCGGGCCCGTCGACGCTGCCGCGACCACCGTGGAAGATGATCCAGCTCACCGGCGCGCACGGGTCGTAGTGGTTCTCGATGTCCTCGATCCAGTAGTTAAAGTCCGATCCGTCCGTCGAAGGCATCCGGCCCGGAGCCGAGTTAGAGGGGTACTGCTCGCGCGGGTCTTTTGGCAGCTGCGCGCACTTCTCTGTGTCTTTTTGCTTGTCTTTGGGCTTCTCGGTGACGGTCTCGATGACGGTGGCCGGGCCCTCGGCGTCACTATCGTCCTGCGCGTCAGGGGTGGCTGCTGTCGTCAGGGCGGGCTTCTCCGAATCGGGGAGCGTGGACTGCGAGCAGCCTGCAAGCGCGAAAGCGCAGGCGAACGCTGTCGTTGTAGCGGCAAGCATTGTGGTGAAGCGGGTGCGAAGAATAAGCGGCGAGGAAGACATGTCAGCAGATTACACCGCAGCGGCCCCGTGGACCTGCGGTTGCGGGTGACAGCTCCGCTCGCTAAGCGTTGGCGGCGAGTAGTTCGCGCGGGCTCTTCCGTGCCCGGTGCACCCGCACCTTTGTTGCAGAGAGGGAGGAGTCTTGGTGTTCAGCGATCTCCGCGAGCGTGAATCCGGCGACCTCGGCGAGCACGAGTGCTTCGCGGGACTGGTTGGGGATAGCGGCCAGCGCCTTCGTCAACGAGTCATTGTCGGCGATGGACTCCTCGAACTCTGCGGCGACGTCTTCGATCTCTAACGGGCCTGCATCATCGTTGTCGCCGAGCGGGGAATCGATGGAGACTTCTGGGCGCCGCTTCCGAACTATCTCCAGCGACGCATTCGAGGCGATGCGGTACATCCACGTGCCAAAGCCCGACTTGCCCCGGAACTTCTCCAGGTTCTTCTATCCGAGGTGCATCGCCGCCGCGAAGGCATCCTCGGCATCGTGGTCACCGTGTTCCAAAACGGCATGCCGGATCGCGCTGTGGCCTACCTGCGCAGCGGCGAGCAGGTCCCCATCCCGATCCAGCGTGGGCGTGTGTCCCAGTTGCCGGCGCCGGCGGCGGAGATCGCGTTCATCGACCGCTGGTTGCCGTCGCAAGCAGTGAGCAGGTACACGCTCATCGATACCCCGGGTACAGCGACGCTGACAGCGGAAAATGAGGCCACAACGCGCGCCGCGCTTATCGACGGCTACGAGCAAACCCGTTCCGCCTCTGTCGACGCCGATGCTGCCGTGTTCCTGTTTGACTCTGCACCCCGCCGCGACGAGGTCGAGTTCATCCAGCAGCTCGGTTTCACCCCCTTGAACACGCTGGGCGTGCTGTCGCGCGCGGACTCCTTCGGTGAGGGGGCCTTGGGCGACGAAGGCCCGATCATGAAAGCCCACGAGCACGCTGCGCGCCTGTCTCAGCAGCTGGGCGGTTTCGTCTCCCGGGTCATGCCGGTTTCCGCCCTGTTGGCGCAAACAGTGGCGACGGGTGTGGTCAGTGAGTCCTTGACCCGTGAGATCGCCGCGGTGACATCGCAGTCGCGTTTGGAGCTTGTCTCCGCCCTCTACTCGAAAGGCAATAAGGGTCCCGGTGGACCCCGCAACATCGATGCCAGCTTCTCCGCCCACTCCCTTCAAGCGGCCCCGGACCCGAACCGGCACGCAGCCCACCGCATCGAGAACGTCGTCGACCTGATTGGTGAGTACGGCCTGTTCCGCGGCCACGAGGAAGCCGTCAAGGGCGGCGCGGCGTTCAACGACTGGCTGATCCGCGCCTCTGGCATCGGTGCGATCCGCGAGGCGCTGGAGCGCGACCTGTCCTGGTACGCCTACCTGCACCGCGCTGGTGAGATCCTCACTGACCTTGAGGGGCTGGTCTACCGCCACCCGGCCTTCACCGAGCCGATCCGCCACACGCTGCACACGCTGCGCAACCACCCCGTTGCCATCCCGGCGAAGTTGTTGATCACGCTGAAGTCGCTGCTGGCAGCGCATGCTTCCGAGGAGTTCATCCACGAAGCCGCGCGGCTCGCCCATGCTGGTCCGCCGCCGTCGCGCTTGGATCTGCCGCCGAATGCGAACCCGTGGACGGTTCTGGACCGCATCCGCGAGCGCCGTTCCCAAATGCAGATGCTCTCCTTCGGGCTGCTCGACCCTTCGGAGGAAGAAGCGTTGGTCGTGTTCAACCAGGCCTACGACCAGATGGAGCGCGACACCCAGGCGCTGACCTAAGCGGAGCCTAGCGCTGCTTTTGTTGCATCGAAGCACTTAGCAAGGTTCGCCGCTACGGATTTTGTAGAGTTTCTCCTGAAGGTCTGGTGAACCCGCATCGATCAAGCGTTGGAACATTCCATCATTTCGTAAGCGCTTCCTTTCCTGCTCCGCTTCACGTCGCTGCTCTACCTCCCAGAACCTAGTAGCCTTGGTGAGCTGATTTGGAAAACAAGTAGAATCCTTCGTCGGAGAATTGGACCATACAACAGAATTATCGGTCGGATGCGAGAGCTTAAAAATCTCTCGTCCTAGATCTACTGACCAAGCGAACTGGGACTCCTCCGCGAAGTGGTAGTCCGTCAACCTCCCCAAAAGAGCGCAAGTCCAGTCAGCGAGCTGAACGGTGTTGTAAAGATGGCTCTCGGTCTGTAATGGAGTTTCGACGATGCTGCGATTCGACTTGTTACTGCGCGAGTAAATCGTGGCGCTCAGAGTGGCCACTGCGCGTTCACGGTTGTCAGTTTCCGTAGCATCCATAACTACGAGTATTAGCTCTTCCTCGTCTGAGGCAAGGGATCCGAGCCTGTTGATGGCTTGAATAAGACAATGGTTCTCCCTGTCCTGGGATTTCTCTCTTGTTTTACTCACTGGACCAACGGGTTTCTGCTGTCCGTAGAAGAAGAGATGTCCGCCCAACTTTCCCAGCTTCCGGTAGATACGGGAGAGCGCCGGGGCTAGTTCGTCCCCGTAGCGCTTAATGTTTCGCGTCGTGAGTAATGCAGAACCTTTCTTTTCCCACTGGTCTGACGGCACTCCGGATAGTTCGATCTCCACAGCGAGTAGCTGCTCTTTAACGTACTTGAAATAGCCACTCATCTCGCGAACGTTCTCAGCAGGCAAGATGTAACCTGCGTAACCGAAACACGGATGCGTGTTGTATTTCGCGTGGTCGTGAGAGATGTACGGACCTTGGTGTCCAAACTCGTCAATATAAGCGATAAGCATTCGTGAAGCCCCCAGCAGATAGCTCAGTGGCCGAGTCGCTCAAAGCGACCCGGCCACCGGAAATAGCGCGGTACGTGTGTTTCAACGCCGCCACTGTGGTCCCAACTTTAGATGGTGCTTTGCGCGATCGCAAGCGGGATAAGACGATGCTTCACATTTCAAACCATGTTCTCAAGTCCAGCTGACACACCAAAACCCAGGAAAGCAAGGTCCATGTGGTGCGTCACTCTGTGCTAGTCGTTTCTGGCAGCGCATGCTTCCGAGGAGTTCATCCACGAAGCGGCACGGCTCGCCCATGCTGGGTTACCGCCGAACGCGAATCCCTGGCCGGTTCTGGACCGTATTCGCGAGCGCCGGTCCCTGATGCAGATGCTCTCCTTCGGCTTGCTCGAGCCGTTAAGTGATCACATGGTTCACCGATTGATAAATTGATAAAACCGGAGCGCTGAGCCTCACAGCCCTTGGATCAGGTCGCCGTATTCGTCCTGGCCGCGGTGACGGAACACGGCGACGGTGCGGCGACGCGGGGTAGTTGGTTCAAGGTGAAGAGCTTCATTGATGGCGGCAAGCGCTGATTCAGAGTTGCCGGCGAGAGCCGGATCGAGGCCCATCGAGTCCAGTAGGTGAGCCAGGTCTACCACTGCGTCATCTGCGGGAAATGCACGAGCGGGAGCGGGGAAAACCGCGAATTCCTCCGGAGCGAAGCGGAGCCACACCCGGTCGCCCACGGATACCTCGGCCTCGAGAAGGAAGCGGCGGATCGTGGATGTGTCGGACTGCTCCGCTGCGTTCACGCCCACGAACTGGTCACCCAGGCGGCTCGGCACAGCGACTTCACCGCCCGCCGGTACACCGTAGATACTGGCCACACCGAGCGGCAGGCTGAAGCCGGATCCTCCCAAGTGATCGTGGTTGACAGTGAGCAGCATGCACCACGCATCGTCGCGCCAGTAGAGGTCCGGGTCATCCTGCGGGGCAACCTCGGTCGTCTCACCCCGGCTGGTATCAGAATCGCTGGTGGCATCGGAGTGGTCGTGGAGCACGGAATCCGCCCCACCGGCATAGGCCTCCAGACCCCACTCGCGTAGCCCGTAGAGGTCAGATGCCACACGAATAATGCGCTCATCGACGTTCACGGCGTTGGTGATAAAGCGCTCATTGATGTCCATCGGCGTTGCCTGGGCGATCTCCGCGGTGCTCATCGGCTCTCCATTGAGCGACAGCACGCCCGCGGCGAAGTCTTGGTGGCTGGACGCGATGAGGACGTGCGCGTCGTCGGAAAGCACGACCAGCCCGTTGCGCTGCGACATCCATTCCGCGAGAAGATCGCGGTCGGTCCCTAAAGACTCGGCGGCTGCGCTGATAAGCGCCGCGTTATGCTCGTCGACAAGCTCTGCCAGCGCCGCGTCGACAGCGTTTGCGAAACCCGGCGCGGCGATCCACGTTTCGTCGGTGTCCCACAAGCCCCACATGCGGAAGTAGTGCTCGTACGTGCCAGTGAACGGCTCTGCATCCATTGCCAGAGCTGGAAGCTGCGCGTTCACCGAGGCGGTTGCTGACAGCGGCAGGAACCTCGCCGCGAGATGGTGTGCAACGTCAGTTGATAGGGCGGTGGTCCCCACGACGTCGTGTCTGATCTCCGCGTCGAGCTGCTGGATGCGCTTTTGCGAGATGTTGTAGAGTTCGCCCAGCTCTTCCAGTGTCGTGTCACCCATGTAGTGCATGGATATCATGGTCATCTTCATCGGATCGTCCGCGCACGCTGCGGCTAGTTCTTCGACGCACCGCGCGAACAGTCCCGCAATCGTGTCTCCCGCCATGCGCTTTTCGACGCCCAGTGCCAAGCCCCTCACCCCACGCGGCAATTCCGTCCCCGTTAGCGCGAGCCAGCCGGCGAGAATGTCCAGCTCTCTGTTGGTATCGGACTCTGTGTCCGACTCGGTTGCAGGCTCGGTGGCGGGGGAGGAGGCGGTGGACGTCGGCTGCTCTTCGGGAGCGTCTGTGGGCGCTGCCAGTCGGTCCTGCGGCTGTTCCGTCTCCATGCTGGCCAGTAACCGGGCAAAGTGCAGCTCACTGACAATCGGGATGTCCAGTTCGCGGGCGCGGCGGGCCTTCCCGCTCATGGTGTCCAGGTTCGCGGCAACCAGGAGCGCGGTATTCTTAGCTACCCCGCCGACCTCGAGGCCGTGGCTGAGTGCCCGGGTTTCCCACTCTGTGCGCGGCACGTCCATGGAACCGGTGAATGCAATGCGGTCGTGTGGGGAAAGCTCGACCCATTCCTCATCGTCAGCGCTGCGAATCTGGGGCGTGGCGATGAGATCATGGACCAAGGCGGGGTCAACGGCGAGCTGTTCGGCCAGTGTGCACAGTTCGGTTTTCTCGCGTTCGGTGATGACACCATCGACCCAGGCTCTGACGGCGATCTGGCGGATGAACTCCTCGTGGATCCTAGTGACATCATCGTCGGTAAGCCCTGTGTCGTGGGCGAAACGGGCTAGCCCGTAAAACTCTGCCGGGGTGAGGTGACGGTCGCCGAGGCAGACCCGCAACAACTCGCGGTACTGGTCCGTGTCGGTGTCGCCGCCCGCGGGAAGCGTTTGGATGAGACGCGCGAGCCAGTTCTCCTCACTGCCGGGCTCATGGGATTCCGCGGTCTCGGTGTGCTCGGTGTGCTCGGTGTGCGTGGCGGGTTCTGCGGTTTCTGCGGTCTCTGCGTTCTCCGCGGCGAGATCTTTCCGGGTGATCAAGGTGGCGTTGGTGGGGGTCGTGTTGCCGGTGAAAAGCAGAGGAACGCCAATGAGCGTGCCGGAGAGGGTGCGCAAGAGTTCCGCTGTCGCTGCCGCGTTAGGTAGTGCGGCGTGTGGCTCGCTATTGGTCAGACCTGCGGCCTCGAGTGCGTCGGCGAGGCTACCGCAGCCCAGCTGCGCCGTGGCCAAGTCCTTGGTATCTACCCAGTGGGCCTCACCGACGTTCGTGGGAATGCCCACGCGGCGGAACTCCTTCGAAAGGAACCGCTTCTCAAACGACGCGTTGTGCGCCACCCCGATCCTTCCCCTGATCACTTGAGCGAGTTCGGGCGCGACTTCTTCCCACGTCGGCGCGTTCTTCAAATGCGTTGCGGTGAGCTTGTGCACGTGGCAGGTGGCAATGTCCCGGTTCGGCTGCACCAATGTCTCCCACGTTCCCTGCTCCCGCAGCTGCTGGTCCAGCAGCACGACACCGACTTCGACGATGCGATCAGAACCACCAAAACCGGTTGTCACAACGTCGATGACAGCGAAGCCGGGGTGCGGGCTCATGGCAGAAAATTCTCCAGCAGGAAGGGGCTAGGACTCCCCCACGGTAGTTCACCCTCCAGTGGGGCGCACGGCGAAAGATCGGGCTGGAAGGGCTACTGCGGATATTCAACGGTGGTGTTCAGGAAGCATCAGTTATCTTCACCGGCGGCGTCCAGTGCCCGGTCCGTTTTACGCCCTTCAGTCAGTCTCTCCTGCCGGCCCATCTGAAGAAGGCGATGACACCGGAGACCACTGCCACGAACGTGGAGACCATCCATCCGAGCGCCAACGTGATGGACAGTCCCGACTCTGGGTCTAGGCCCATGTATCCACCGCCGATACCCAAGGCTAGGAACGTGGCCACTGAAACGGCTGCCGACCACTTGAACCAGGTGGCGGCACCATCGCCATCATCTGAGAGGATTGAGTCGACGCCGCCGGCAGGCGCGATCCAGCGCGCGGCAGCCACGTGCTCGGCGGGGGATCGTTCGGCCCGGGTTCTGGCTCGAACTGATTCCAGTGGGAACTGGCGGCGACATTTCTGGAGGAGGAATCGACCAGATGTTCTGGGATAGCTAACCCTCCTCGAGTAGCTCAGGTTCGCGCGGTCCGTCAGAAACCAGTTCAGCCATCGTCGCCAAGCCACCGTCTTTCTCGAGCACCCAGAACTCGAAACCGCTGAGGTTATCCACGCCGACGTGCTGGGCGGCTTCATCGAGGCTATCGAATTCAACCATGCCGTCAATGCGGATGGTTCGGTCCTCAGTGATCACGGCCTCAATCTCCCAGTCCGGGTCGATGGGGTCGAGCAGATCGCCTGGCAAGAGGTAATTGCCGTCGATAAGCGCTTCCAAGCTCAGCTCCTCCTCCGCGATTGAGTGGAACTGTGTGGCTAGCTGTGGCACGGACGCGGCGGTCCCCAGCTTTTCAAAGCCATCTCGGGTGACCCGGGCGATGAGGTGGCGGCGCTGCTCCAGAAAATCGTCGTAGGGGAGCTGGTGCCAGTGCTCGGGGAGAGCGTGCCAGTACATTTGCTGCTCGAGCCATTTATCCCCGTGCGAGCGTTTCGACACCAAGTCTGGCCAATACTCCGCAGGGTTGCGGTCGGAGATGATTCCGTTCGTCTGCCAGTCGGTGGGGGCGAAGTTCGCTGCCTGGTTAATCCGTTTGGTGTCAGTGATACCGAGTTCCTCCTGCTGGAAAGCCCGCGGGAAGAGGTGGTGGCCCTCGGTTCCTTTTTCCGCTGGGATGGACGGATCCATCCAGTGGCTCACCTTCATGGGAAGCATGAACATGTCGGCATCGAGTATGTTCAGCGCAGCAAGGTAGCAAAGGTAGGACGGCGACATCTTGTACTGGGACGAGACCAACTGCTGCGGGAGGTTCACCTCCCAGAAATCGTTTGTCAGAGCGAGGCGGATGGCGTTTTCGACGATGCCGCGGAACGAATCGGCATTCTTCACCTCCGGTGTCGCAAACAAATCCAGGTCGCGCTGCAGCTGAGATTCGGAGGAACCCGTATACCGGCCGGTGAGCTGAGCCATGAAGAACCAGCGAGCGATCAGCGTACGAAGTTCGGTCAACTCCACCTTGAATCGCTCGCGCCCGATGAGGAAGAGCGTGTAGCTCGCCAACTTGTTGAAGTCAGAGGTGATGTCAGATTCCGACCTAAAACCAGCTAACTGGATTGAGTGGATGAACTCGGTCCAGTTGACGTGGTTCGTCACCACAGGAAGCGCGTCTTTAAGCAATTGCAGCTCATGCTCCTGCTTTTCTGAATCGACTTGGCCGGTGCTTCGGTCCTTGGCCTGGAGGTTCGAGTAGGCGTCGAGAAGCTTCGCGCGATTCTGCCCGTAGGCGACCATGATGCGGACGATGTGGCCAGTCTCGACCTTCCAGAAAGGGTTCCACGGCGTCCACGACACCCGTTCGCCAGTGATTTCCGTAGCACCCTGCGGTGTGATTCGAGAAAACTGTGCGAATCGCTCGATTTCATCGCGACCCTCAGGCCAAAAGACACTGAGCCACGTGAGGATGTAGTCGTAAGCTTTCAGGCTGACACCTTCAGAGTTGATGCGCACGAAAATGTCCGCGACCAGGCGCTTTTCTACGTCTGCTTGAATGTGCACGACGTCGAACGTGTAGTTCTCGATGCCCTCGAGACGCTGGATGGTTTTCTTGAGCTTCTTTCGCTGGTCTTTCTGCAACTCGCGCCCAGCGGCTTCGAGCGGCTCGAAATAACCCTCATCTTCGTCGAAGTCTGCGGACCAGATTTTGGAAATATCGTCGATCCACTCCGGCGACTTAGCTATCGCGGCGGTACGCACCTCGAACCGCTCGGTAAACGGGTTGAAAGAGATCCTAATGCGGCGGTTTCTATAATTCTCGTCCCGGACATTGACACCCTTCATCGCAGCGAAGAGACTCGTCAGACGCTGCTGCCCATCGATGATCTGGTGTTGCGCGTTGACCCCGACGCCCGATGAGATCTTTCTGGTCGCACCGTCCTCGGGCACATCCCAGAACATCAGTGCGCCGACGGGGTATCCTTTGTACATCGAGTCGAAGAGGTCACGCACCTTCGTTGCCGGCCACACGAACGGCCTCTGCAAATCCGGCAGGCTAATGCTTCCCTGCTTCACGCCAGAAACGAGCTGATCGACTTGCCACGGAACGGTTTTGAAGATGGCGGGCATAAGTGTCCTTCGTTCGAACTTCGGCGAGCTGCCTACGGAATCCCAGTTCTAAAATAGTGATCATAACCCCACGGCATTTCGCTGCGCCCGCGACTCCGGCCACCTTCATACGGTAGACGCTCATTGTTCGGGACCCCTCAAGCGGAACGAAAGCCGAAAACCGAGATTCGGCAGACTATTGCGACGGTAAAGCTCAACAAGAAGGAACGTTCGCGCCGAATCGGGCGTGATGGGTGCGATAGGGCATCAAGCAAATATTACGGAACCGCTTCCTGCGCGAGCTGGAGCACGGCAAACCATCCTCTGAGTTTGGTAAAGTCATCGATGTGCTCGCGGTGCTTGGGTACGATCTCGAGTCTGTGGTGCACAGGGGTAGCGCATTGTGATCGCTGCGGACGTCTAGGCCCGTCCGATTAGGTGCGCGACACCACGGAGGGAGGGCCAATTTATTTCCTCGTTACCTTGGTGAACAGCGCTACGGGCCCTGAAACGAGTACGGACAAGGATGAGATCATCCAAATCAGTGCCATGAACATTGACAACCAAGACTCCCCGTCCGGATCGATGGAGAGAATTAGAAGGGTGAAGATCAAAAACGCGACGGCGCTGGACACCGCCGACCATTTGAACACCTTGGCCGCCCTGTTCGGCCGGGTTTTCAAGTCACTCGCGTGAGGATTCTCCAGCTCTTTCGGAGTCGGCTTTCCTGGAACTGGTGCCGTCCTGTGTGGTTCCGGAAGCCAGGTGCTGGGTTCCGGTTCGGACTTCTCCGTCACCGGTTTGGTGGGGGATGTCTTTCTGGGGATGATCGGCTCGCCCAGGTGGGAGCGGTCCGGCTCCGGCGGTACTGGACGGGGGGTGGGACGGGAAACTGGCTGCGGCGAGGAGATGGACTGCGCTGCTGCCTGTTTGGCAGGAGCTTCGAGTGCAGCGTTGACGGCGAGTTCAACTAGCTTGTAACGGCGCTTTTCGCCGACTCCAGGCAACGCGAGCAAGTCGGCTGCGCTGGCAGTAAGCGGAGCGGGGTAGTGATCCTGCCAGACGTCGATATAGCGGTCGATGCCGGTGCGTGTCTTCTCGATGGGCGTGGTGGCGCTCAGATCGGGGGAGAGATCAGACAGAGCGGCATGCGGATACATGGCGATCCATGCGGCTGCGATCGCCTCCTTGCTTATCCCGCCATGGTCGCGTTGCTCTTGGGTGAGCCAGGCGAAGCGGTTCGTGTCGGCGTCGGTCTGCGAAGGCGGCTGCGGGGCGGGGTGTGGCTGCGAAGCCGGGTCCGGCCGCCGCGCGGGGGTCATCTTCATGTCCGAGATGAGCTGGGCAAAGCGGGCCTCGCCGATGATAGGGACGCCTTTATCCCGGGCTTTCTGGGCCTTGCCGCTCATAGAGTCCGGGTTGGCGGAGACGAGGACCTTGGTTGTCTTGGTCACGTCGCCGACTTGGAGACCCATGACGAGGGCGCGGCGCTCCCAGGTTTCGCGCGGCATGTCGAAGACACCGGTGAAGGAGACGCGGTCCCCGGGCTCGAGGGCAAACTCCACACCTGTGTCACCGGTTTGGGGTTGGGCGAGGAGGTCCTCGATGGCAGCTTGGTCAACTTCAAGAGCATCCGAAATGGCGGTGATGGAGGAGCGTTCCTCATCGGTGATCACTCCGTCGGCCCACGCTTCAACAACGAGCTGGCGGAGGAATTCCTCGTTGATGGTGTTGACATCGTCGGCGCTCAAACCGGAGTCAACGGCGGCCTTCTCCAACTGCCGGATTTCAGACCGCGAGATGTGCCTGTCCACCAGCGTCCGGGTCAACTCGGCGCGGTAGGCGGCCTCGTCCTTGGGGGCAGACGTTTCGGGCAAAGTCTGCGCGAGGCGGCCGACCCACCGGCTGGAGTCCCTGCCATCAGCACCACCAGCTCCGCCGCGGGGCAGCGCGCGCACCGGGGGAGAGGGGCTGCAATTGGCAAACTCGGCTGTGGTGCAGCCGGCCAAGGAAGCGCGGTGGTTGAGGTGGAGGTAGCGGAGGAGGTCGGCGGTTGCGTAGGCGTCGGCAAGCGCTGAGTGCGCATTGGAATTCTTGATGTCCGCGATGGCGAGCGCCTCGCTAAGCTTCCGCACGCCGAGGTGCGAGCCTGACAACCGCATTGTGTCCAGCCACAGCCCCGGCAGCCCGGTGAAAACGCCCACGCGGTCGAACTCGCTGCGCAGGAAGCGCTGTTCGAATGGAGCGTTGTGCGCCACCGCAAAGCGGCCGTTAAGCAGGTGCGACAGATATGGCGCGATCTCGGCGAACGTTGGTGCATCGACCACATCCGTCGCCGTGATCTTGTGGATGAAGCTGTTGGGGATGTCGCGCTCTGGCTGCACGAGCGTTTCCCACGTCGACTCCACCGTAAGATCCGGGCGCAGCAGCACCACGCCGACTTCGATGATGCGGTCATGCTTGCCCACGCCCGTCGTCTCCAAGTCAATGACCGCGTAGCCAGGCCCGTCCGCTTGTCCTGTTCGCGCTGTTTGGGGGTTCATGCTGGCTTCTTTCCTCCGTCAACTGAATCGGCTTCTACGGTAGTAGATGGGGCGAACAGGTTCGGCGGTTTGTTCGCGCGGGTGTGCGAAAGGGGGAGCAGTGACACAACTTTTCGCCGAGAACTTGCGCGTGGCGCTCAGTTTCCGTGTTGCATTGGACCTGTCGGAAGTCTCAAAACCGACCAATCTCCTGTCAGTTAAAAGGTAGATAGGGTACGAGGGCGTCACAGGGGTGCGGCGTCCTCACTATCTTCTCGGAGGAAGAGTCCGCAAAACCGTAGCTTCGCCGACGGGAGTACGTACGTCGGCCAGTCCGTTTCAGTCGTCTCCCGGTACGTGATTGAAAGTTCGCGAAAAATCCAATAACTTCTCGGAGCTCACGGATAAGCTAATCAGTCAAGAGATAAGCGACCCCGACAGGCTTCTGTTCGCCCAGTAGATATGCCTCCAAGTCGCGCGATTTTTCGTGCACGGAGGACTTCTTGGGAGATCTAAGGATGAGTGGGGCTCGTTTGGTGCAGTTTGCCAACGATCCTCCCTCGCTCGTTGAAGAGATGCTCCGCCAGTTCGCAGCAACGAGGCTGCCAGACCCAAGCCTGTCGGAGAGAAACTCCTGGCGAAACAGCCTTCCGAAGTTAGCTACCGAGCTGCAGGAAGCTCAGCTGGAAGACGTTGATGTGTTCCTTGAGTACCGACTGCCTCTGACATCTCAACGCGCAGACGTTGTCCTAGCAGGAATCCACCCGAAGACCGGTGAGCCCTCCGTAGTAGTAATGGAACTGAAGCAGTGGACAGCTGCTGAAATTTTTGAGGATGATCCGAGTCTCGTCTCGGTGCCGGGGTATGTAGATCCACAGCTGCATCCGTCCCGCCAAGTCAATGGTTATCGCCGTTACCTTTCGAATTACCTGACGTATCTCCACAATCATGACGAGTGGGTGCACGCCGTTGCGTTCATGCATGGGTTGGACGACCCCAAGAGCACTGATGCGCTTCGATTCGGCAGCGAAGAAGCACCGATCTTCACGGGTGTAGATAGGAAGGCACTGCGTGAATTCCTCCAGAACAACCTCATTCCCGGTGGAGATACTGCGGAGCGCTTAATCAATTCCTCAGTTGCCCCATCCACCAAACTGATGGAGGTTGCGGCCGAGGAGGTCCGAGAGCGCGAGAAGTTCATTCTGCTCGGAGAACAACAACGAGCTGTTGACATCATCAATCACGAAGTGACGCGGGCCGCGAGTAGCTCCAAGAAGCGGGTCGTTGTGGTGTCGGGCGGTCCGGGAAGCGGGAAATCTGCGATAGCGCTGTCCGTGTTGGGTGAACTGGGCAGAGAGGGACGAACAGTTCTGCACGCGACCGGATCAAGATCCTTCACCACAACTATGCGAAAGGTTGCTGGGCACCGGAGCAAAGACACCCAGAGCCTATTCAAGTACTTCAATAGCTTTACGATGGCGCAACCGAACGGAATTGATGTCTTAATCGCCGATGAGGCTCACCGAATCCGTGCAACGTCCAATAACAGATACACGAAGGCCGAGCTACGGTCACACCGTCTTCAAATTGATGAGCTTGTCTCCGCTGCTAGGGCCCCTGTTTTTCTCCTGGATGATAACCAAGTGGTGAGGCACGGCGAACTCGGGTCAACGAGAGACATTCGGAACTTTGCCAAGTCACAAGGCTACGAAGTAACGGAAATTCAACTGGGTGAACAGTTTCGATGTGGCGGTTCCGCAGCCTACGTTGAATGGGTTGAGCAGATACTCGGTCTTACCAAATATGACCCTGCCGAAGCTGCTTTAGCAGACGACGAGTCGTTCGCTGTCGAGGTAGTGGATTCTCCGTGGGAAATGGAACGCGTTCTACGGGATAAGGACGCCGATGGATATACCGCCCGAATGACCGCCGGCTTCTGCTGGCCATGGTCTGACGCCGGAAAAGAGGGTCTAGTCAATGATGTAGTGATTGGGGACTGGGAGCGACCATGGAACAACAAGAGTGACCGACGTGTGGGAACTGCTCCTCCATCTGCCTTATGGGCGACGATGGAAGGCGGATTTGAACAAATCGGATGCGTCTACACCGCGCAAGGATTCGAGTTCGACTGGGCGGGTGTCATTTTAGGACCTGACCTCATCTGGAGAGACGGTCGATTCACCACCATCAGATCGTGCAACAAGGATCCGCATTTTCACCCGAGGAATAAAATTTCTGACGAGAATTTCGACATTCTGGTTCGGCATGTCTACAAAGTTCTACTCACCAGAGGAATGATTGGAACCGTCCTGTACTCCCCGGACAAAGAAACCCGTCAAGCGTTGCGGACGCTTCTATACTGAGAGGAAGCCAGTCCCACCGACAGGGCCCAACGGACTTCCGCATGGACATGTCCTCACCCCGCATTCACGCGAAACGAGGCATTTCCATGGACGATTTCCCTACCCCCTACATCCGACGAGTTCGATATTCGGACGACTTTAAAGAACTTTTAGAGAGCTCGTATGGTGATCTAAACGAGGAAGAACGAGCCGAATGGGTTACTCATCAGCTCAATTTTCCGACGGTGTACGTCGTTCGAAGCAGTAGGGAGACCCCGGGTGGGCTCCGCTTTAGCGTGTACGTTGGGGAAACGAACGACATCACGAAACGCACGCGACAGCATCTTTATCACGATTCAAAGAATCGTCCTGATTGGGCCGAATTCAAACAAGCAAACGAGGTAGAGATGTATGTAATTGGACATCCCTACTTCAATAAGTCGCTCACGCTCGACATTGAAAACCGTTTCTTGCACTACCTCGAAGCATGTAGAGGGGTAGAACGGCACAATAACCGCCGAACCAACGAGCAGCGTCAGTACTACACACTCGATCACTTGGATCCGGTCTTTAACGCCGTCTGGGACGAATTGCGTGAGATGGAACCGGAACTTTTTGACCCCCGTGATCAAATCGAACAATCCGCGATTTTCAAAGCCTCTCCATTTCACAAGCTCAATGAACAACAGTTGGCGGCTCAGAACGAAATCTTCGCCGCGGTTAACACAGCCCTGAACCGGAAAGACGAAGTTCAGGGCCCAGAAGAACACAAACTCATCATCGTTTCTGGCGAAGCTGGTTCCGGCAAGACTGTACTGATTAGCAGTGTCTTCAACGGTTTGATATCCGGTGTGCGCGATGAAGATGAACGTTTCGAGCACCTAACATCTGGTCCAGATGGGGAGGGAACCGGGATTGATGCCTACCTTGTTTCTGGGCATAAGAATGAAGGTGGGCAACTGCAGGTCTATGAGGAGATTCTAAAGAAGCTCAATATTCCGAAATCGCGCGCTGGAGATGAGACACGAGTACGGGTCTATGGTCCAACTAGCTTCATTAATAGCTTCAGTCCCGAAGATCCGGTTGATGTTGTTCTAATTGACGAAGCACATCTCCTCATTACGCAAAAGAGCATGTCTTATACCGAAACTGTGCCGCAGATCGAGGCTATCTTGAATCGCGCCAAGGTTGTGGTTGCGGTATATGACACGAAGCAGAGTCTGGAGAGAACTCAGTACTGGGAAACCCCTTTAAACGAGCACTTCGGTCATCGGGTAGCCGCGGAAATTGAAATGACAAATCAACTCCGCCTGAACGCGGATGATGCGATTTTAGATTGGATTCGAAACTTCATCGACAACCGCACAATTGGCGAGATTCCGAATGATAGCCGTGGCTACGAGCTAAAGATTTTTGAGAATCCTGCTGATCTTGCTAACGCGATTAGGCAGAAGGACTCAGCCGTGGAGAACAGTTTGGCCCGACTCCTTGCAACGTTTGACTGGCCATATAGCCAAAAAGGCGTTAACAAAGAAGAGGAAGACGGGAGGTGGTACGTAGATGTACACCATCCGGAACAAAGGCTGAAGCTCCCGTGGAACCTTCAAACTAAGGCAGAAACGCAGTCGCGTCGCCGTGCCTATCGGAGCGCATGGTCAGAGAGTCCTCATACCATTAACGAGGTGGGGTCTACTTACACAATCCAAGGTTTCGACCTCAACTTTGCGGGGGTGATCTTGGGGCCGTCCATCGTCTACCGAGATGGTTACGTCCAAATCAATCCTGACGGGTCGGCACATAAGAAGGCGACTGAGAACCGCACGCTGGCTGACGGTTCAAAAAAATCTTTCGGTGTGGAGTTCATCAACAACGAGCTAAATGTGTTGCTAACCCGCGGTGTCCAGGGCCTGTATATCTATGCTCAGGACGAAGCGTTACGTGAAGCTCTGTTGGACGCACAGCGAGAGCGCCCGTTGATACCGTAAACCGTAGAATAACCCCGTTGGTTTCTCCGGGAACCCTGGGATTGCCCACTAGTTGCAAGTTGAGTTTTCGGAATCGAACGGTTGAACCGATTCCTATCCCTGATGTCCGTTGCCGATCCTACGATGCTTCATAAATTGAGCCCATAAATGGAAAAAGATGACGAGTGCTGAAGCCACCAGAACGGAAATTTCAGAACCCGAGTTCGCGAAGGTGGGGGCGCCATCCCGGTCCATTGCGTCGGATCGGAGAGCCAGGGCGAGTTTGAGGTGGAGGAGATACTTCTAGTGGGATGAGGACGCGTGCGTCGTAAAGCAGCAGCCCCGCACTCCCAGAGACCCTGGGTACGCTTCTGCTAATCCATCTGCAACACCGTGCGCAGTTCTGCGAAGGGCTCGGGGAGAACTTGGTGCGTGACTGTGCGGCCGTGCCGGGTTTTGGTGAGTAAGCCGGCGTCGGTGAGCTTCTTCAGGTGGTGGGAGACTGTGGGCTGGCTCAGGCCGGATTGCGCGGCGAGCTCGGAGACGCTGATGGGCCCGCAGCCGTCTTCGGCGAGTTGGGAGAGGAGACGCAGGCGGGCGGGGTCGGCGAGCACTTTGAAGAGCTGGGCGTACCGGTCGGCTTCTGCGTGGGTGAGCAACCCGGCGCTTAGGGAGCAGCAGGTGGATGCTGTCGGAGGGGTATTCGGGGCGGCCATGATTCCCACTATTTCATATTGACAGGCATCTATAACAGTCTTAATGTTTTATATTGATAGTCGTCGATACGAAAGGTGATCTATGTCTGAGCCGGTCGCGGCGCAGGAACCCGCCCGCATGTCATTCCTCGACCGATTCCTGCCGGTCTGGATCCTTCTTGCCATGGCGCTGGGGCTGGGGCTGGGCAACTGGTTCCCAGGTTTGAGTGGAGCCTTACAAAGCATGGAAGTCGGTGGAATATCGCTTCCGATCGCGCTGGGGCTGCTGGTGATGATGTACCCGCCGTTGGCCAAGGTGCGGTACGACAAGACGAAGGAGATCGCCACCGATAAACGGTTGATGGCGGTCTCCATCGTCCTCAACTGGGTCGTCGGCCCTGCGGTCATGTTCGCCCTCGCGTGGATCTTCCTGCCCGATGAGCCCGCACTTCGCACCGGTTTGATCATCGTGGGCCTTGCCCGCTGCATCGCCATGGTGCTCGTGTGGTCGGACCTGTCGTGCGCGGACCGTGAAGCCACCGCTGTGCTGGTGGCCATCAACTCGGTCTTCCAGGTGCTCATGTTCGGTGTGCTGGGGTGGTTCTACCTGCAGATCCTGCCCAACTGGCTGGGACTGTCCACCACGTCGGTGAACTTCTCCTTCTGGGCGATCGTGACCTCCGTCTTAGTCTTCTTGGGCATACCGCTGCTCGCAGGCGTTGTCTCCCGGATCATCGGTGAGAAGGCCAAGGGCCGGGACTGGTACGAAGAGACATTCCTCCCGGCGATCTCCCCGCTCGCGCTGATCGGTCTGCTGTACACCATCGTGCTGCTGTTCTCCCTGCAAGGAGACCAGATCATCGCCCGTCCTTGGACGGTGGCCCGAGTGGCGGTGCCGTTGCTGATCTACTTCGTGGGCATGTTCACGCTGGGCCTCATCGTGTCCAAGATCTCAGGGATGGGGTACGCGCAGTCCGCGTCAGTGGCGTTCACCGCGGCGGGCAATAACTTCGAGCTGGCTATCGCGGTGGCCATCGGAACATTCGGCGCCGAGTCAGCCGAGGCGCTCGCCGGTACGATCGGGCCACTCATTGAGATCCCGATCTTGGTGGGCCTGGTCTACGTCATGCGGGGCATCGGCCCGAAGCTCTTCCCCGGTGACCCGACCCTGCCTGAGCGGCAGTTGTCGCCCGAACGTGCATCAGCAGTGAGTTCACCGGCATAGAAAGGAAGCATGATGTCACCTACTCCAAAGATCCTGTTCGTCTGCGTCCGCAATGGCGGGAAATCCCAAATGGCTGCTGCTTTGGCGGAAAAGCACGCGGGGAAGCGGCTTGAAATCCACTCGGCCGGCACCGAACCCGGAACGTCGATCAACGCGGAATCTGCCGCCTCGCTGGAAGAGGTCGGCGCGGACATGTCCGACGGGCACCCGAAGGCGGTTGACCCGGAGATCCTCCGCACTGCAGACCGTGTTGTGGTCATCGGTGAGGAAGCGCAGCTGGACCTGCCCGATGATGCCCGCGGGACGATGGAGCGGTGGGTGACGGATGAGCCGTCGACACGCGGAATTGAGGGCATGGAGCGAATGCGGCTGGTCCGCGACGACATCGACGCGAAGGTGCGTGGGCTGATTGCTGACGTGCTCGGCGAGTGACGGAGCTGCCCGTCAGCGGTCCGCTATAGGTGGATGACTTCCACCCCGGACCATTTCTCCGCCAGGTATTCCGCCGCAACGAGTCGGTGGCATGTGGACGGGTCCGCCTCCGAGCACAGCAGCGCCGCACAGTCGAACGTCGCCTTGGTGGGCATCTTGCGGTCGTCGAATTGCTTGCGGAGCTTCTCGGCGAACTCGTCGAAAGGCAGACCCTCCTTGCGGTAGGCGTGCATGAGCTCCTCACTCGGGGCGAGCTCCAAGACGTGCTCGTAGTCGATGCCCACAATGACATCGAGGAACCACGCGAGGTCGTCCTGTTTGGTGAAGCCAGCGAGCTGGTTCGTGTTGTGCCGGCGGATGTCCACCACCCGCTTCACGCCGTTGTCGCGCAACAAGTCGAAGAACTCCTCGGCGCTCTTTTTCGAACAACCGACAGTGAACAGCTTCATGTCCGACATGGCGCCCAGTGTAAGTTCAGCGGCGGGGTTGCGGAGCGGGTGCAAAACCGCAGGAACTCCGCAGTGCGGAGTCGGCGGAGCGTCTATCGCCGTTGAACTTCCCAGGTGCGGTGGTGATGCTGCGCGCGTTACCTCGATGTCCCGATACTCTGGACCCCATGACAGTTCAGGACATTGCCCGCATTGAATCCGAGGTCGCCGAGCACTGGACCGAGGTGCGCCACGTGGAGGAGTCCACCTCGACGAACACTGAGCTGCTGGCGTCGGGGGAGCCGGGCCACGTGCTCATCGCGGACCGGCAGACGGGCGGCAAGGGTCGGCTCGGCCGGGTATGGGAGGCGCCGGCGGGAGCGAGCCTCCTCATGTCGGTCACGGTGGAATTGAAGCACTTCGACGACGTCGGCCTTGCCAGCCTAGCCACCGGCCTGGCCGTGACGGATATCATCCCGAACGCCCAGCTCAAGTGGCCCAACGATGTCCTACTGAACGGCAAGAAGTTCTGTGGCATCCTCGGTGAGATTGATGTCAACGGCGACAACACCATGCTGGTCATGGGCCTTGGCCTCAACATCGCGTGGCGCGCTGAAGACCTGCCCACGGACTGGTCCACGGCGCTCAACCTCGAGGGCATCACTATTGAGTGGGATTCATTTGTCACCGACCTGCTCCGCGCGCTCGGCGAGCGCCTCACACAGTGGCAAGACCGCGACGCGGCGATCCTCGACGATTACAGGGCAGTCTCGGCCAGCATCGGCCAACGCGTTCGCTTGTCGACGGTGCAGGGCGACGTGGAGGGGGTCGTCGACGACATCGATAAGCATGGCGAAGTTGTCGTGGATGGGGTGAGTTACTCCACTGGCGACGTGACTCACCTGCGGCCCGCCAACTAAACTCCCTGACGTGTCCAAGATCAAGCTCGGTAGGGGAGAAGTCGTCCTGGCGGACATGGCGCCGCCGATGACGACGCTGGTGTTCCCCTTCCTCGAGCTGATCGTCATCACCGCCCTGTCGTGGATGGCCATCGGATGGATGGACGTCAACGGGGTGGATGTAGCTTTCCGCAACGGCGCCGTGGCGGTGTGGGCGGTGCTCGCCCTGTGGCGGTTCGTGTTTCCGCTTGTGCGCTCGCGCCGGCAACGCTTCGTGGTGACTAACAAGCGTGTCCTCTACATCGGCCGCGGCCGGACCGAGTCGATCCCGCTGGCGCAGATCCGCGGTGCCCGGCGCTACCGCGGAGGAATGAGCATCGGCGTGTTCGGCTACGGGCAGCCGGTCTACTTCCCCAACGTGGGGCGCACCAAACGGGTGGAGGAGCTCATCCACCGGCAGCTGCTTTAGCTGGAAGCTCTCCTTTTCCTTGGGTCGTCCCTCAAGATTCCGGGGATCGGGTCGTTGGAAGAGTAGTGCTCGAGCACGGCCGGATCAAGACAATTGAGAAGCTCAAAGATTTCCTTTCGCAATCTACCGCAGTCAATGTCAATTAGGGACTCTTGGTGGCCGATCCGGTTCCTAAGCAAGTTGATCCGGTGCATCAAGAAACTTGCTCGATCGGGATCAATCGGTCTGGGGCCCGCAGAAAGCGCCGGCTCAGTAATGGCCTCGTAGACCCTTGTGAGATCGTTGTATCGAGTCTCATCCGGAAAGAACTTGACTTCCCCGTCCGGCTGCGTTTCGGGGGAGCGGTAGAAGAAGTTTTCCTTCCACTGAGTCAGGGTCACCTGAGCAATCAGGTCATCCCGCGTAATTGGCTCCCCCATGCGGGGATGTTGCCCTCCAATTAGGCCTTCACCACTATCGCGTAGCTCCTTGGCTTTCGCTGCCTTGCCTTTAGCTGAGTTAGCAATGGACGCGCTCACTTTGGAAAGCGGCTCACGAACATTGTCCTTCGGCTCCTTGATCCACTGCTTATTGCTAGGGGGAGTGACTGAATCGCTCCAAGCATCAATTGCATCGCAAAGCTTGTTCCTTAAAACGACCTCGAAAAGCGAAATCAAACTCCACATCGCGGCAGATAGTCTCGAATCCCACTTGTACAAACTCAAAGCCCGATCAGCGTTGTTTCCCGTCTGAGCCAAATACTTCGCAGTGCGCTCTTCACTAAGCGCGCTCAGAACTAGCTTGCCGTGCTCACTGCCGTGCATCCGATTTCCCCCTTCGAACCGATGCGTCTCTTGATTTTCCTCGACTACCGATCTATTATCTTATGTTGAGAGAGCACAGGGGCCGTATTGGCCCTTTGGATAGCTCCAGCCGAAGGGGTCACGTCCGAATACCGGTCCTAGAACCGAAGCATCGGAAGGGATCCCTTCACTTATTTCCGCTCCCACCGGCAGCTGCTTTAGCTTTTCACCTCAGTGTCGTGGATCTGCTGGTCTAGATCCTCAGGCGAGAGGTTGCCCGCCGCGAAGTCAGCTGTCAGCGGCAGGTGGAGCTCAATGTCGGTGCCGGGGCAGAGCTCAATTACGGCCTCGTGAACGGTGTAGTCCAGCACGTGGCCGCCGGTGGTCCGGTCCTCATCGATGAAGTGCACGTGGCAGCCCGGCACACCAATGCCCTTCGCGTAGCCGGGGGTGCGGAAGCCGCCGATGATGCCGCAGACGTTTTCAAACTTGATTTCTTTGTCGTCGGCAACGGCGTCCTGCATCGGCGGGTAGGGCTTCTCCTGCTTGGTCACGGTGCGGGTGGTCACGGTGTCGAAGCTGCCGGTAATGCGCACAGCGTGCAGGTAATTCCCGGACGGCTGCAGCTCGTCGATGAATGCGGATAGCTCGCTGCGGCGCATCCCCTTCGGTGCGTCGGCGACGATCTTCGGCACGAAGTTGGTCACTTGCCCGAACGGGCTCTTCTGGTCAAGGTCGGCGATGGTGGCGGAGCCGTCGCCGCGCAGCTGGTAGCACGTGCCGTCCAGGATGATCATCTCCCCGTCGAGGGCGTCGAAGGTGCCCAGGCCGAAGTTGCCCCGCGACAGCATGTCGCCGATGGTGAGTTCGCCATCATAGATGCCGTCGAGCAGCGCGGACATGAGGGAGTTTTGGAAAATCGTGTGGCGGCCAATCGTGGTCATAGGCCCGATGGTAGCCATGCGAGGCGGTTGGGGGCGAGGGGTGCCGGACTGCGCCATGGAACTGCGTAGGACCCATCCCGAACTGAGTCACTCCTGTCACATAGATGGCATTGTGTCCCGCGCGCCTAGTTGTGGCTGCTGTGGCGCATGGGACTGAGTTCGGGATGGGGCCTACGCCGCCCTGGATGGCATACCGAAAGCAGGTCCAGCGCTCGTCGGGCGGGCAGGCTCACTAGAGTGGACAAGCGTGAGTGACGCAGCGAACAGAGACCCCCAGGGAATGCCCATTCTCGCCGTGATCGGCGATGGCCAGCTTGCCCGGATGATGCACACCGAAGCTATTGAGCTGGGCCTGAAACCCCGGGTGCTCGCCAGCTCCGCCGACGCGTCCGCCGCGCAGGTTTTCGGCGACGTGGTCATCGGCGATTACACAGTGCTTGACGACGTCAAAAGAGTCTGCTCCGGCGCCGCCGCCGCTACCTTTGACCACGAGCATGTTCCTAATGAATTCTTGAATGAGCTCATTGCCTCCGGGGTGAGCGTGCAGCCGCAACCCCAGGCACTCATTTACGCCCAAGACAAGCTGGAACAGCGCCGCAAGATGGCAGAGATCGGGGCGCCAGTCCCGGAGTTCGCCGCCATTGAGAGCGTCGAGGATGCGGAGACCTTCTTCGACTCGGTCGAAGGCGCGATGTGCCTCAAGGCCACCCGCGGTGGGTACGACGGCCACGGTGTGTGGTTCCCGAAGTCGCGGGAGGGGGCGGGTGAGCTCGTCGATAAGCTTTTGGCAGACGGCACCCCGCTGTACGCGGAGCGCAAGATCGACTTTGACCGCGAACTCTCCGCCATGGTCGCGCGCACCCCGTCCGGCGAGATCCGGGCGTGGCCGGTCGTGGAATCCCGCCAACGCGACGGCATTTGTGTGGAAGCGATCGCGCCTGCGCCGAACATGGCGCCGGAGATGGCCACCTACTGCCAAGAGCTAGCGATGAACGTGGCCGAAGAGCTCGGCGTGACCGGCGTGCTGGCCGTGGAGCTGTTCGCCGACGGTGACGAGGTGATCGTCAACGAGCTGGCCATGCGCCCGCACAACACTGGCCACTGGACACAGAATGGCTGTGTGACCAGCCAGTTCGAGCAGCACGTGCGCGCGGTGCTTGACTGGCCACTCGGTTCGGTGGAGATGACCGCGCCGTTCACCGTCATGGTGAACACCCTCGGCGGAGAGACCGAACCCGCGGAGCCGATGGAGGAGCGCGTCGCCGAAGTCATGCGCCGCTACCCGGAGGCCAAAGTTCACCTCTACGGCAAGGGCTACCGCCCGGGCCGCAAGATGGGCCACGTCAATGTCTCGGGCCATGAATTAGCCACAGTGTTGGAGACGGCGAAGGCGGCCGCAGAGATCATCGTGAAGGGAACAGGAGCGTAGATGGAACCGCAGGTAGGCATCATCATGGGGTCCGACTCTGACTGGGACACTGTCGCCCCGGCGGCGGAGGTCCTCGCGGAGTTTGAAATCCCGTTCGAGGTGGGTGTCGTCTCCGCCCACCGCACCCCAGAGCGAATGCTCGCCTACGCCAAGGATGCGCACACCCGTGGCCTGCAGGTCATCATTGCCTGCGCGGGCGGGGCAGCGCACCTGCCGGGCATGGTGGCGGCCGCGACGCCGCTGCCGGTCATCGGCATCCCGCGCGCTCTGGCGGACCTGGACGGTCTCGACTCTTTGCTGTCTATCGTGCAGATGCCCGGTGGTGTGCCCGTGGCGACTGTCTCCATCGGTGGGGCGAAGAACGCCGGGCTGCTCGCCGCGCGCATCCTTGGTGCCACCGACCCAGCGGTGCAGCGCAAAATGGTCAACTACCAGGAGAACATGGCCAAGGACGTCGAGCGCAAAGACCAGGCCCTGCGCGAGCGTCTCCTCGGCGGTGAGTAACACCTCGGGCCGCGACCCGTTAGTCGTACTTGGCGCCCGCATTATCGACGGCCGCCCCTCCCGCATGCTCGAAGCTCGCCTCCGCACAGCTACCGAGTACGTCGCGTCCCACGGCCGGCGGCCCGTCGTCGTATCCGGTCATGGGGAAGCTGCCGTCATGGCTGCGTGGCTGGCCGACAACGGTGTCGATGCCCGCGACATCATCGAAGAGCCTTTCGCCACCTCCACCAATGAGAACCTGGAACAGTCGTGGGCTCTGTTCCCGGACGCGCGGCGGCTGATCGTGGTCACCAACGGGTTCCACGTCGCCCGGGTACGCGTGTGGGCGGCGCACCTCGAGGTGCCCGTGACAGTGGTGGCTGCGCCGACGCCGGGAAAGTCCCGGTTGAAGAACTACGCCCGCGAGATTGTGGCCACGCCGCACTCGGCGGCGCGGGTGGTGTGGCGCAAGTACGTGCGGCGCCGCTACGGGCGCTAGCCGGTTTCGGTTAGCTGAGCGTCTCCGTGACCTTCTCTGCCTCCATGATCTGCTCTACGCGCTCGGCGGACGCCACGCCTGCAATGACCACGACGGACCCGCCGGCAGCCAGCGGGCACATGATCCGGCGCTCGAATTCCGGGCCCGTGGTCCAGCCGGGGACCAGGTAGCGCTCGGGGCCGTCCTCTGGGAGAACCCAGCTGTTCAGATCGTAAGGGTTGTCATAGAACTGGTCGCCGTAGAACCGCACCGTCGGGCCGAAGTCGACCAGCCCCGGTGGGAGAGTGCCGCCGGATTCGACCACGCCCCGGCCGAATGGGTCGTTGGAGACCACGACGACATCCGGTACGCCGTCCCAATCCTTCGCCCGCTCAACGGTGGTGAACACGAGTCTCGGACCCGCAGAGGACTGGTGCTTTTCACGGTTGACGTCCACATACGGGCTCAAGCCCGCGTTGTATATGCCTACCGGGATGACTGCCGCCTGCCACGACACTGGCAGGTCCACGATGATGGTCGGGGATTCCCCGAAGGGATCGTGGGGGTCGAGGTCGAATTCGTCGATAAGCATGTTGGCAATCTTGTTGGCCCAGTTGTCCAACGTCATCGCCGAGAACTCCATGCGGGTGCCTGCGACCTCGTCGTAGACGGTCAGCCTGGGGCTGGCGGGGTCGGCGGAGAGGAGGGGTGTGAGCAAGCTCATGCGCCCCATAGTAAGGATTTTCTCGGCGGGGAGTGGCCGCGGTCACGGTTGGGGCGCGTAACCCCGGGGAGCTGGAATACTGCTCGGGGTTTTCCGGAATACTGCTCAGATGAACTCGCTGGTCACAAGGTTGCAAAAAATTGCATAAGGCCGAGCAGTATTCCAGCCGGCAGACACGGTTAGTTCACGCAGCGGGGGCCGGTGCCGCCGGCGTTGAACTCTGGGGCGACCTCGGCGGCTCCGAAGTCCTCACCGGGCGTACCCACGGTCTCTTCCTGGGAGACCTCGGTGGGAGCGGCGGCGGCAGAGTCGGAGGTCGGGCCGGTGTAATCGTCGTGGATGACCACGACGACAGAGCCTGCCTCCACAGTCTCATGTGCCACGATGGGCAGGCCACCGAGTGCTTCCGCCAGCGTCGCTGCTGCCGGGTCACTCGGGTCGGCAGCGAGGATCTGGGACTCGAAGTACAGGCCGGGGCTCGCGTTGCTGACGCTTTCGACCGTCATGCCCTGTTCCGACAGGTAGGCACCCACGCCGCTGGCCTGGCCGGTGATCTCCCCGGCGTTGAGGACCGTCGCTGTGTAGTTCTGCACGGTATCCGGCAGGGCAGCAGCGGCGCCTCCGGAAGCGTCCTTATCTGACTCTGCAGCACCGGCACCTGCACCGGCACCTGGATCGTCTGCACCTGGCTCCGTGACACCCTCCTCGCGCGCCAGCTCATCCATGAAGTTGTGCACCTGGCCGGTATCGACGGTGACGATGGACTCGCCGTAGTCACCCACACCGTTGACGGAGGTGACAGGGATGGTCACGAAATGCACGTTGCCGGCAGCCAGGTCGGACATCTGGGTGGCCATGGACATGATGTTCCAGCCGGTGTCCACCGTCACGGAGCGTTCCACGGCGGTGGACAGCTCGCGCAGTTTCGCCGGGTTCGACAGCGTGCCGGCGGAGATAGCCTTGTTCACCAGGGAGGCCATGAACACCTGCTGGCGCACAATGCGGTCCAAGTCGCCGCGGGGTAGGTCGTGGCGCTGGCGCACGAACGCCAGGGCCTGGGTGCCGTTGAGGGTGGAGCGGCCAGCGGGGAACCTCGCACCGGATAGCGGCTCGTCCACGGCGGCGTTCAGGCAGACGTCGACACCGCCGACAGCGTCCGTGAGCAGCACGAAACCGAGCAGGCCCACCTCGGCGTAGTGGTCGACTTCGACACCGGTCAGGTCCGCCACGGCGTTGATCAGTCCCTGCTGGCCAGCGCGCGCGACCTGTTCCTCCATGGGTTTGCCTTCGTCCATGCCGTCTGCGGTGAGCTCCTCGCGCTTGTCCAGCGCGTGAAGGCCGTAGACACCGTTGATCTTCGTGTTGCCGAAGGTGTCGTCGTGGACGTACGTGTCGCGGGGGATGGATACGGCGGTGGCGCGGGAGCCGTCATTGGGCACGCGCACGACCATGATGGTGTCGGTGTTGAGCTCGCCCTCGGCCTCACCGGCGTTGAGGCGGGCGAGTTCCTCGTCAGAGAGGGGGTTGCCCTGAGCGTCCGTGCGCGAGTCTGATCCGACCAGGAGAATGTCCACGGCACCGTCGGCACCGTCGAGGTCGTTGTTGCCCAGGTCCAGTTCGGAGGCGGACAGGCTGTTGCCCAGGCGGCCGATGGAGTAGTAGCCCATTCCGGCGATAACGAGCAGCACAACAGACAACGTGGCCAGCAGGCCCTTGACGGCCGGGTGGCCTGCTTGGGAGATGTCCCGTGCACGCGACGGAGCCGCCTGAATGTCGCGCACAGGCCTCAAGTGCTCACTCACGAATCGTCTCGCCCCTTGTCTCGAATTAGCTCAGAAGTATACGGTACGGGCCCGCCAAAACTCTTCCCGCGCGCGGTAAGCTGCCCCACTGTGACCAACCCCGAAACTCCGCTGGCAGTGATCACCGTGACCTACTCGCCGGGCAGGCATTTGCCGGCGCTAGTGGAATCGCTTGCCGAGGCAACCGTGTTTCCCACCCGCCTCATCTGCGCGGACAACGGTTCCGCCGACGGGGTGCCGGAGGATGTCGCCTGCGCCAACGACAGCGTGGATTTCCTGCCCACAGGCGGCAACATCGGGTACGGCCCCGCGATCAATTTCGCAGCGCGCTCGCTTGTCGACGTCAAAAACGCCGGCCACATCAACCCCACCTACTTCCTCATCGTCAACCCCGACGTGGAGTTCCTGCCCGGTTCCATCGATGCGCTTATCGAGTGCGCACGGACGCACCCGGAAGCCGGGGCAGTAGGACCGAGGATTCTAGAGGCGGACGGGTCGGCGTATCCGTCGGCACGCGAAGTGCCCACGCTGGTCACCGGGATTGGCCATGCTGTGCTGTACCCGTTCTGGCCGGGCAATCCGTTCAGCCGCGCCTACAAGGCTGGGGAAGGTATGGACACGCTGCGCCGCGCTGGATGGCTGTCCGGGTCATGCCTGCTGGTCCGCTGGGATGCGTTTGAGGCGCTCGGTGGCTTCGACGAGCGCTACTTCATGTACTTCGAAGACATTGACTTTGGCGAGCGTTTGACCCGCGCCGGGTGGACGAACCTGTTCTGCCCCGATGCCCTCATCACTCACGACCAGGGCCACGCCGCGAAGAAGTACTCCGCGGTGACCACGCCGGCGCACCACGACTCCGCCTACCGGTTCCAGGCTGACCGCCATCCGCACTGGTGGGAGGCTCCGCTCCGGCTGGTGCTGTGGTCAGGGCTGAAGGCGCGCGCCCTGCTCGCCCGTGCTGTGGGGTAGCTGGGAGCTTGCTCCTATGAAGTTGCAACCGATCCGTGACAGGTTAATGCGCGGTTTTCTTGATCGATCGGGTTAGGTTGAACGCATGGTTTCTACGATTGATCCTGCGCAGACGGACGCCGTTGTTCTTGTCGGCGGCCAAGGCACGCGCCTTCGCCCGCTCACAGTCTCCACGCCGAAGCCGATGCTTCCTACTGCTGGCTACCCGTTCCTGGCGCACCTTCTTGCGCGGATCCAGGCCGCTGGCATCAAGCACGTGGTCATGGGTACCTCATATAAGGCAGAGGTGTTTGAGAAGCACTTCGGTGACGGCTCCGACCTCGGCCTAGAGATCGAATACGTTGTGGAGGAGGAAGCCTTGGGCACCGGCGGCGCGATCCGCAACGTCGAGTCCCGGCTGCGGTATGACACCGCGATGATCTTCAACGGCGATGTGCTCTCCGGCGCTGACTTGGGCCAGATCCTAACTACCCACGCCGAGCGCGAGGCGGATGTCACCCTTCACCTCGTGCGCGTGCCGGACCCGAGCCAGTTCGGTTCCGTGCCCACTGATGCCGACGGCCGCGTCCAGGCCTTCCTGGAGAAGACTGAGGCACCGCCGACCGACCAGATCAACGCCGGCTGCTACGTCTTCCAGCGCGACGTGATCCAGTCCATCCCGCAGGGCCGCGCAGTGTCCGTCGAGCGCGAGACCTTCCCCGGCCTGCTGAAGTCCGGCGCCCGCGTCTACGGCCACGTGGACACAACGTACTGGCGCGACATGGGTCGCCCGTCCGACTTTGTCCAGGGCTCGTCCGACCTTGTGCGCGGCATTGCTCCCTCGCCTCTCCTTGAGGGGCGCACGGGCGAATCGCTTGTCGACGATTCCGCCGGCGTCGCCGGCGGCGCCATCCTCGTCGGCGGAACCTTTGTCGGCCGCGGCTCTACCATCGGCGCGGGCTGCCGTCTAGACGACTGCGTGATTTTCGACGGAGTGACCGTCGAGCCAGGCGCCATGATTCGCGATTCCATCATCGCCTCCGGCGCGCGCATCGGTGCGAACGCGCGCATCCAGGACTGCGTGATCGGCGATGGCGTGCAGATCGGCGCACGGTGTGAACTGCAGGGAGGCATGCGCATCTGGCCGGGCGTGAATATTCCGGACTTGGGTGTGCGCTTCTCCCCGGACGCGTAGCGACACGCCAAATTAGTAGCGGAATAGTTGCTAACTCCTATTTCGGCTACTACATATAGTACCCCCGGGGTTTACCCCCGGAAAAAGCCCCGTGTTACTGGTGTGACTGGTGTGGTGCCTTACGCGGAAAATGAACAGCTTTCTCTGAGGAAACCCTCTTATTCGGCTGAGAAGAGTCAATCTCAGTTGACGCTATTTGGTGCCCGCCGTTTTAATCGCATTAGTGTAATTCCACACGGAAAGCACGGAACCCACGAACTTCCAGTCGGCGACTCCAGACGGTGTCTCCAACGGTGCGATCGAAACTAATCAGAAAGGGGATGGCGTGGAAGACATGGTTGACAACGCCATTCTTCGCGGTGCGGCCGCGGGCGGAATGACCCTCGACGAACTGTTCGGCACCGTCGAGCAGGAATGGCAAGACCAGGCGCTGTGCGCCCAGACGGACCCGGAAGCATTCTTCCCCGAGAAGGGCGGCTCCACCCGCGAGGCTAAGCGCATCTGCCAGGCTTGCGCGGTGCGTGATGAGTGCCTCGAGTATGCGCTCGAGCACGATGAGCGCTTCGGTATCTGGGGCGGACTCTCCGACCGTGAGCGCCGCCGCCTCCGCCGCCAGATCGGCTAGCTACCACTGGAAGTCCGGGTCAATATCCCGCGGATCCAGGTTGAGGTAGTTGGCCACTAAGGCGGTCAAAACAGTAGTCAACAGCTCGGCACGTTCCCGGGCTGTTTTTGCTCTGCGCTCAATGGGTGCGCGGAACACCACGAAACGCGCGCGGGTCGGATTGCCGTAGCGGTCCACGCCAGCTTGCAGGACGCGGCCGAGGGGGACCGGGCCGTCCGCGAAGATCTCATCCGGCAGAACTGCCGAAGCGCTCGCGTGCGCAGCATCCCGGCGCATCCGCATGCGCGGGATTGTGTCTACAGCCAGGTCCACGCCGGACAGCTGCGTAGAGTACGCGTTCTGCAACGGCGCGTAGGCCTCTAAGACGAGCTGGTCGAACGCCATTGAACGGGTCCGGTACCGGGGTACCGCCACCGGCAGCATAGGCCCGCGAACGCCGCGGCCATGCCGGTCCCGGCGCGGTGGCAGCCACGACGGGTCAGGCGGCGGGCCGGCTTGTGCGTCGTTGCGCTCGCCGCGCGGATCGCGCTCGCGGTCAGGGCCTGTCACGGTGGAGGACATGCCTTCAATCTAAGCCAGCCGGTCACGGGGGAGGATGGGGGCACGCCGCGTGGCGAGGGGCAAAAATCTGTCAGGCGCGCTTACACTAGTGAGCCGTGAGTACCTTTCGTCGTTGCTGCCGCCCGGGGTGCGGCCGGCCTGCCATCGCCACGCTGGTGTACGCGTACTCCGAGAAGACGGCCATTGTCAGTCCGTTGTCACCCAGCCCGGACCCGCACGCGTGGGATTTATGCCAGCGGCACTCGGAGCACATCACAGCGCCGGTGGGGTGGGACATGGTGCGCATCGACAACATTGAGCTGTCTGATGAAGAAGAGCTCACCGCGCTGGCCCAAGCTGTGTCTGAGGCAGGACGTGTGACCACCGGACTGGTGGACACCACGCGCGACCCGATCGAGTTCGACGGCCGCGACTTCACCAACCCGCAGACCTCCAACCACCCCGTCTACCGCACCAAGCGCATCGGGGAGCACCTCGAGGAACACAGGGCTGCCCGCCGTGCGCACTTGAGCATTGTGCCGGATCCGGAGGCGGAGGCTGCCGCCGAAGAGGGGAATTAGCGGCAGGCGTTGACCGCAGCCCCGACGCGGTGGACTATGTAACTACGTAACTACAAGGAGGGTGCGGTGACGACGATTTCTTCGCGCGATTTCAACCATGATGTTGGCGCCGCTAAGCGCGCCGCTCTCGACGGTCCTGTTGTCATCACCGAGCGGGGAAAACCTTCGCATGTCCTGCTCTCGATAGAGGCATACCGGAAACTGCAGGGGGATGGATCGAGCTTTGTAAGAAAGCTACGCATGAGCGATCCAGTCGACGCTGAGTTTGAAAGGGTAGATCTAGAGTTCAGGGTTCCGGAATTCTGATGTATCTCCTCGACACAAACATTCTCAGTGAGTTTCAACGGTCCCGCCCCAATGAAGGGGTGCTGAGTTGGGTAGAGTCTGTGGACCCTTTCAAACTCAACATTTCTGTTCTCACCGTGCTCGAGATCGAAGTGGGTATCTTGCGGCTATCGCGTCGAGATGAGGTCCAGGCCATGCGACTGCGTAACTGGCTGGATGAAGCCGTGTTGGATGGATTCGAGGGCCGTACACTACCGATTACGCTGGAGATCTCCCGTCGAGCAGCGCAAACGCACGTGCCTAATCCAAAGCCAGCGATAGATGCCTTGCTGGGTGCCACCGCCTCAGTGCACGGGCTCACGGTGGTGACGCGCAATGTCGAGGACTTTGCAGAGCTCGGTGTGCCTGTATTCAATCCCTGGCGCGCACCCGAGCGCTGACACCGGTCTAGGATCGTAAGGCATGAGCGAACCACTTAAGCGCAGCCGCGAGGCTGTCACGCAAGCAGTGAAGGCCTACGACATCCGCGGTTTGGTCGAGCCCGCCGATAAGGCCACTGTTGACCGCGACTTCGTCTTCGATGCCGGCGCCGCCTTCGCGTTCATCCTGCGCGAAGAAGGGGAGAAGACCGTCGCTGTCGGCCATGACATGCGTCCGTCCTCACCGGAGCTCGCTGCCGCGTTCGCTGACGGCGTGACCAGCCAGGGCCTCGATGTTGTCGCGCTCGGACTGACCTCCACAGACCAGCTCTACTTCGCCGCCGGCACGCTCGGTTGCGCAGGCGCAATGTTCACCGCCTCGCACAACCCCGCCCAGTACAACGGCATCAAGCTCTGCCGAGCCGGCGCGACACCGGTCAGCCAAGATAGCGGTTTGGCGGAGATCACCCAGATGCTTATCGACGGCACTCCCGCCTTCGACGGGCCCACCGGCACCGTCAAGGAAGACGACATCCTCGACGACTACGCCTCCTTCCTGCGCGAACTGGTGCCGCTTCCGGAAGATCGGAAGCTCGTCATCGCGGTCGACGCCGCCAACGGCATGGCCGGACACACCGTGCCCGCGGTGCTTGGAGACCAAGATGTTCGCCCCCTCTACTTCGAACTGGACGGCACCTTCCCCAACCATGAGGCGAACCCCTTGGAGCCGGGGAATTTGCGGGATCTGCAGAGGTTCGTCGTCAAGCAGAGCGCAGATATCGGCCTTGCCTTTGATGGTGACGCTGACCGCTGCTTTGTCGTCGATGAAAAGGGCGACCCGGTGAGCCCGTCTGCGATCACCGCGCTGGTGGCAGAGCGCACGCTGGAGGACAATCCCGGCGCGACGATCATCTACAACGCGATCACCTCGCAAGCCGTGCCCGAGCTGATTGAGGCGAAGGGCGGCCAGGGTGTGCGCACGCGTGTGGGCCACTCCTACATCAAGGCGCAGATGGCGGAGAAGGGCGCGCTGTTCGGCGGCGAGCACTCCGCGCACTACTACTTCGCCGACTTCTTCAACGCGGACTCGGGCATGGTGGCCGCCCTGCACGTGCTGGCGGCCCTGGCGGAGCACGACAAGCCGTTGAGCGAGCTGATGGCGCAGTACAACCGCTACGCCGCTTCCGGCGAGATCAACTCCGAGGTCGCCGACCAGCAGGCCAAAATGGACGCCGTCGTCGACGCGTTCGCCGACCGGACGGAATCGGTGGACACCCTCGACGGTGTGACCGTCTCTTTGGCGGGGTCGAAGACGTGGTTCAACGTCCGCGCGTCCAACACCGAACCGCTGCTGCGGTTGAACGTCGAAGCCGAAACGCAGGCTGAGGTCGACGCTGTGGTCGACGAAGTGCTGGGAATCATCCGGTCATGACCGACCCCTCCAACCGCTACTTCGAGGGCGCAGCGCACTACGACCGGGAAACCGTGCGGTTCTTCGACGTCGCCCATGAAGGTGCGCAGCTGCGCGCCGTGGCCGAGGCTGCGGGGCGGTTGGAGCACCTTGCCGGGGTGAACCCGCGCAGTGTGGTGGTGCTGGCCACCGACCAGATCGCGGCTGTAGCGGCGCGGTGTGCTCTCGCTCTGGCGGGGCAGGATAGTGAGGCTGGGGCCGGTGCTGGCCTGCGCTGGCCTGTTGTGGTGGCTGACGAGTTGCCGGGCTATGTTGGCCCGCTCGATGTCGTCGTGGTCGTCGGCGACGCGCCCGATGCACAGGCCGTGACCCGCGCCATGGCCACCGCGGCAGGCCGTGGTGCTGAGACCGTTTTGGCCGGGCCGCAGACGGGGCCCGTTGTCGAGGACGCGCCTGATTCCACCGTGGTCCTCCCCGCCCCGCCGACCACGCTCGGGGCGTCGCCGCTGCGCACCATCGCGGCTGTAACAGCTGTGCTGCAGACGCTGGAGGGGGCATTGCCGCATGAGGTGGCTGAACTCTCCGCAGCAGCCGACGACGTCGATGAGGAACTGCGCCAGCTCTCACCCGAACGCGACGCGACGACCAACCTGGCCCGCCAGCTGCGCGAGTTCGTGGCGGGCAAGCGGATCATGCACACCGGCTACACGCGTACCGGGGCAGTGGTGGCCGAGGTGGCTGCGGTGTTGTGGTCGGTGAAGGGGTTGGCGGGAGGATTCGTCGATAAGCATGAGCTTGCTGGCGCGCTGGAGGAGACCTCGAGCCCTGCGGACGACATCTTCCACGACCCCTACCTAGACGGCCCGGTGGTGTCCGTGGGCACGATCGTGTGGGGCGAGGACGATGCGCGGCTGGCCTGTGGGCGAGCAGAGAGGTCGGCTGCTGCTGGCTCGTTTGCGCAGGCACTGTGCTTGATTGTGCGCGCCCACGCCGCTGCGGCGCTCTCAGACGATTCCTAGCTGGACCGCCCGTGAACGGGCCGTGCGCGCTCTATCATTGAGCTGACAAGATAGTAGGGGAGCGACCGTGAAACTGATCACTCCAGCCCTGCAGACTTACCCCTGGGGCTCCAAAACAATGCTGGCCCAGCTGCGCGGCGAGCCGGCGCCAACGGCGCAACCCGAAGCAGAACTGTGGTTCGGTGCCCACCGCACAGCGCCGTCGCTCGTTGACGGCACCGGTCTTGACTCCCTCATCTCCACCGATCCAACATCCGCCCTGGGGGCTGTGGTGGAGTCCCGCTTCGGCGCCCAGCTGCCATTCCTTCTGAAGATCCTCGCGGCAGAAGCGCCCCTGTCCGTCCAAGCGCACCCGGACAGTGCGCAGGCGCAGGCCGGTTTCGACGCGGAGAACTCCGCCGGCATCCCGCTGAGCAGCGCCAAGCGGAACTACAAGGACCCCAACCACAAGCCTGAGCTCCTTGTCGCGCTGACCCCGTTCCGCGCGTTGGCTGGTCTGCGCCCCGTCGCTGACACCCTCGCGTTGATCGAGCACCTCGACTGCGCCCCGCTGAACCGCTACGCGCCCTTCCTCCACTCGGACAACGAGGAAGAGGGGCTGCGCGCCCTGTTCACCACGTGGATTTCGCTGCCGCGCGCAAAACGCCTCGAGCTTATCGACGCTATATACGCCTCCGCCCAATCCCCCTCACCTGAAGCGGAAGCGTGGATGGTTGAGGCGATGGCCTGCTTCATCGAGCTCAACGACCGCTATCCCGGTGACGTCGGCGTGCTGGCCTCCCTGCTGCTCAACTACATTGAGCTCGCCCCCGGTGAGGCCCTCTTTCTCGGCGCTGGGCGGCTCCACGCCTACATCAGCGGCATGGCCGTCGAGATCATGGCCAGCTCCGACAACGTCCTGCGCGGCGGGTTGACCTCCAAGCACGTCGACGTCCCTGAGCTCGTGCGGATCTGCGACTTCACCACCCAAGCCGACCCGCGCATCGCCACCACCACCTCAACCGCCCCCTACGGTGAGGCCACCGAGTATCCCGTCCCGATTGAGGATTTCGTGCTCACCCGGCACCGGCTCTACCCCAGCGCAGGAGCGTTGCAGGTGGGCGACGGCGGTGCCGGCTCTGATGCCGGTGCGGGTCCGGGTGCAGGTTCCGGTGCGGGTCCCGGCATTCTTCTGTGCACAAAGGGTGCTGTCACGTGCGGTTCTGGCGAGGCCATTGACCTCAAAGCTGGCTCAGCCGCATGGATCCCGGCCGATGACGGGCCTTTCTCTGTTCGCGCTGCCGGCCACGAGGTGGCTGAGGTCTTCTACGCGCGAGTGGCTCTGTGAGATACCGACTGTGAGACGCCACCCGACGGGGGCGCCGGGCTGGAAGGGGTGAGCATCTGCGCAAAAGTTGACATCCGCCAGATACTGGTAGAGCGATAGAAATTCACTACCTCCGTGTTTGAAACCATAAAGAATCACGCATGTAAAGTTTTGCGCACGCTTTGCGCGCAACGCCGCTGGAAGCGGGTTAGAGGGGTGGCAGCCGCGAGGGATCGCGCTTTAAGGCCAGGCTGATCCGAGCGCTAGGCCCCGAACTACTCCTGTACTTGGCTCTCGCTGCCTGCGCGCTCTTCGCGCGTGGCAGCGGAGAAGGGATCTTCGGAGCGCTGCTCGCTGACCTGGACGCTCTGCGGTGCAGCGTTACCACTCTGGACCGTGGAGTTACCGCCCTGCGGAGAAGCACTTCCGCTCTGGACCGTGGAGTTACCGCCCTGGGGTGCAGCATTACCGCCCTGGGGTGTGGCGTTGCCACCCTGAGGCGCAGGGTTGTCGCCTTGCGGTGTTGCGTTGCCACCTTGCGGTGTGGCGTTGTCGTCGGCAGGCGAAGCGGGCTGGTCCGCAGGCTGCGGAGTTTGGTCGTTGGCGGACTCCGGACGAGGTGCGGGTTCGTTGTTCTCGTTCGGAACAGTCGCCGGTGCGGTGCCGGGGCCCTGCGGGCGCTCCGGACGGGTGGTCTCGCCGTTGCCGCGGGTGGTTGGGCGTGTCTCGGGCTGGGAATCAGAGTTAGAACGGGACTGGTTGGCCTGGCCGGATCGCGGGGTCTGGCTCGGGGTGCGGGAACCGTTCTTTCCGTTCGTGCTCTCATCGGCGTTGCCGTTGTTTCGCGGGCTCGGGGCGGCGTTGGTGGGGCGGTAGTAGCTGGTTTCACTACCGTCCTCGCGCGCGCCGTCGAGCCGAGCGTTGGGCGGGGCGAGCGGGTCGGCTGCGTAGTTAGAATCTGCGCGATCTTCCGTGGCTGCACGTGAACCACTCTCGGAGGCTTGGAGGTCCTCGGTCATGGATATGGGGTCGGTGCTTGCTGCGGCTTCTTCATCGCCAGTTTTGGCGACGGGTTGGCCGGCGATCTCAGTGTCGTCGGAACGCATGTTCATGCTGGGGCTGGGGATCTTCCACACTGCGAGCCCGAGGAGCAGCGCCAAGGCAAGACCGGATGCCATGTAGACGGCGAAACGGCGTTTGGTCAGCTCCATGACATCCTCCTTCGCTCATTGTGTCGCGCAATGTCCCCGCGTTGTTGCTGATCAATAACAACTCGGTAACAAGTTACCATGGAAATGTAGGCTAGGCTAGACCCAATTTCCCGCGCGTTGCCTGGTTCTTGTAGACAGGCAGCCTGCCAAGCGCTAGTAGTAGATTCTGAAAAGCGCTGTATAGGGGCGAACTTGAGCAGATGTGAAGGGTAAGGAGCAAGGCATGAGCACGTGGGATACCGCGATCTTCAATAAGGATGTCAACGTCGACTTCCTCGACGAACTGGCCTCCCTTGATGCCGACGAGCGAATGGAGGCAGTGCGTGATGCTTGCCTGCTCGCCGTCGACCGCGACAACGCGTCTGAGGATGAGCTCCTCAACGGCCAGGCTGCAGCCACGGTCGCCGCGATTTGGGCGGGCGCGCCGTTCTCCGCAGGGGACATCGCGGATTCCTACCCGTTTTTGCGTACGACGTCCGCGGAGCTCGATGAAAAGCTTGTCGACGCTGCAGTTGCCATCCTCGAAGACCTCGCCGCGAGCGACACTGAGTACGACGTGGACCAGTTCATCGAAGCCCTCTCCTAAGGGGCTGGGGAATGACCCCGTATTCTCGTGCTGAGTCACTGAGACGCTGAGACGCTGAGACGCGAGACACTGCAGACAATAAGGAGAACCCCCACCATGGATCTGGACTTCAAGGTCGCTGATCTTTCCCTGCACGAGGCAGGCCGTAAGCAGATTGAGCTGGCTGAGCACGAGATGCCGGGGTTGATGCAGCTGCGGCGCGAGTACGAGGAGGAGCAGCCGCTCAAAGGCGCGCGCATTGCTGGTGCGATCCACATGACCACGCAAACGGCTGTGCTCATTGAGACGCTGACGCACCTGGGCGCGGAAGTCCGCTGGGCCTCCTGCAACATCTTCTCCACCGAAGATGCGGCTGCCGCGGCGATCGTCGTGGGCAAGGACGGCACCCCGGAGAACCCGCAGGGCGTGCCTGTGTTTGCCTGGAAGGGCGAGACCCTGGACGAGTACTGGTGGTGCATGAAGCAGATCTTCAGCTGGGGCGAACGCTACGGGGAGGCCATCTTCCCGAACATGATTCTGGATGACGGCGGCGACGCCACCTCCGCCGTGATCAAGGGCGCTGAGTTCGAGAACGCCGGCGCCGTGCCGTCTACTGATGAGACCGATTCGGACGAGCAGATCTCCTTCTTCAACATGCTGCGCGACACCCTGGCTGAAGAGCCGAACAAGTGGACCCGCACGGCAGAGCAAGTCAAGGGAGTCACCGAAGAGACCACCACCGGCGTTCACCGCCTGTACCACTTCGCCAATGAGGGCACGCTGCCGTTCCCGGCGATGAACGTCAACGACGCGGTGACCAAGTCGAAGTTCGACAACCGCTACGGCACCCGCCACTCCGTCATCGACGGCCTCAACCGCGGCACCGACATGCTCATCGGCGGCAAAAAGGCCCTTGTCTGCGGTTACGGCGACGTGGGCAAGGGTGTGACTGAAGCACTCGACGGCCAGGGTGCGATCGTGTCTGTCACGGAGATTGACCCGATCAACGCGCTCCAGGCGCTCATGGACGGCTTCAAGGTGGTCACGGTCGATGAGGCGATTGGTGATGCGGACATCGTCATCACCGCGACCGGCAACCTGGGCATCATCGGTTTCGACGACATGATGAAGATGAAGGATCACGCTGTCCTGGGCAACATCGGCCACTTCGACAACGAGATCGACATGGCATCCCTGCTGCACCGCGACGATGTCACCCGCGAGAACATTAAGCCCCAGGTGGACCTGTTCACGCTGCCGTCGGGCAACTCCATCATCGTCCTCTCCGAGGGTCGCCTGCTCAACCTGGGCAACGCGACCGGCCACCCGTCGTTTGTCATGTCCAACTCGTTCGCGGACCAGACCATCGCGCAGATTGAACTGTTCACCAACACCGACAACTACGAAAACCAGGTTTACCTGTTGCCGAAGATCCTCGACGAGAAGGTCGCGCGCATCCACGTCGAAGGCTTGGGTGGCCGCCTCACTGAGCTGACCAAGGAGCAGGCGGAGTACATCGGCGTCGACGTCGCCGGCCCGTTCAAGCCCGAGCACTACCGCTACTAATGATTGTCGCACTCGAGGGCATCGACGGCGCCGGCAAGAACACGCTGGTCCAAAAACTGATCCGCGAACTCGGGGCCACCGACAGGATCGACAGCGCAGCGACCATGGCGTTCCCGCGTTACAACGAGTCCCTCCACGCCCAGCTCGCGGCCGACGCACTGCACGGCAAGATGGGCGACCTCACCGACTCCGCTCACGGCATGGCCGTCATGTTCGCCCTCGACCGGTACGGGGTGGTCGAGGAGCTGCGGCAGTGGGCGTCGTCGCCAAGCGATGTGCTCCTGCTCGACCGCTACGTCGCCTCGAATGCGGCGTACACGTCGGCGCGTACGGGGCGTATCGACGACCGCGCGTGGGTCGCCGAGCTCGAATTCGATCGCCTCGGGCTGCCCCGGCCCGCCCTGCAGGTGCTCGTGGACACCGCGCCGGACACTGCGCGGGCGCGGGCACGATCCCGCGAACAGGCGGACGCTTCGCGGACCCGCGACCGTTACGAACGCGACGCCTCCCTGCAGGACGCGACGTACGCGGCGTATGTGGAGATGGCGGAGACGAACTGGGAGAGTCAGTGGGTCCGTGCCACTGACGCAGCGCCTATTATGGAAGTGATTGGGCACCTGCGCTAAGGAGTAACGATGCCACCGAAGATTCTGGTTGTTGATGACGACCCTGCCATCTCCGAGATGCTCACCATCGTCCTGGAAGCCGAGGGCTTTGAAGCCGTTCCGGTGACCGACGGCGGTGCCGCTGTCGGCGCATTCCGCGATCAGGACCCCGACCTGGTCCTGCTGGATCTGATGCTGCCGGGCATGAGCGGCGTGGACATCTGCAAGGAAATCCGCAAGGAATCCAACGTGCCGATCGTCATGCTCACCGCCAAGACCGACACTGTCGATGTCGTGCTCGGCCTGGAATCTGGCGCGGACGACTACATCACTAAGCCGTTCAAACCGCGCGAGCTCATCGCCCGCATCCGTGCGCGCCTGCGCCAGAACTCTGAGGAACCCAGCGAGATCCTGGAGATTGGCGATCTGCAGGTGGATGTGCCGCAGCACATTGTCACCCGGGACGGGAAGGAGATTTCTCTCACCCCGCTCGAATTCGATCTGCTTGTGGAACTAGCTCGCAAACCGCAGCAGGTGCACACCCGCGAAGAACTTTTGGAATCCGTGTGGGGCTACCGCAACGCCTCCGACACCCGTCTGGTGAACGTGCACGTGCAGCGGTTGCGCTCAAAGATCGAGCACGACCCGGAGAACCCGGAGATCATCCTCACCGTCCGCGGCGTGGGATACAAGACCGGTAAGTAGGGGATCGCTCTGGGTCGTTTTGGTCAGGCGAGGGACCGCTTCTCCCACAGGTGGCGCACCTCGCTGCAGGTCAGGTTCGTGGGCACGGTTCTCATCGTGTCCACGATTGTCATGGGCGTGCTCGTGTTAGCCCTGGCGTCTGTGGTGACGCAGCGCCTGGTCGACATGAAGGTCGATAACGCCCAATCCGACCTTGAACGCGTTCGTGTTGCCGTCGAAGAGCAGCTCCAGAACACCGCCACGACGACGTCCACGCAAGGCCGCCTGAACACTGCGCGTGCTGCGTTGGCGCAGCGGTCGCAGCAGGATCAGCCGTCGACAGGCGCGTACGAGCCGGTGCTCTTGGTGCCGTCCGAGGACGGCGCGATCAGCGCCCCAGAGAACTTCGTCATTCCGCAGCGCCTTGTGGATTTCGTGGGGCGTGGGCAAGTGGCGTACCAGTTCACGCCGGCGCAGCACGACGGTGAAGCGTACAACGCGATGATCATCGGCACGCCGACCAACTCCGACATTCCAGACCTGCAGCTCTACCTGGTCATGGACATGGAGAGCGAACGGCAGACCCTGGCCCTCATGCGCGGTCTGCTCACCTCTGCCGGCATCGTGGTGGTGGTGCTCCTGGTGGGTATTGCGTGGCTGTCTTCTCAACAGCTCATTTCCCCGGTCCGCTCTGCTTCCCGCATTGCAGAGCGCCTGGCCGGCGGTCACCTCAAGGAGCGCATGGCCGTCGAAGGCGAGGACGAAATGGCCCGCTTGGCGCTGTCCTTCAACAACATGGCCGACAAGCTGTCCAGCCAGATTAACCAGCTCGAGGAATACGGTGACCTGCAACGGCAGTTCACCTCCGACGTGTCCCATGAGCTACGCACGCCGCTGACCACCGTGCGTATGGCGGCGGACATGATCGCCGCCGACGAAGAAGCACTCGAGCCCCACGCCCGTCGCGCGTCCCAGCTGATGACCAAGGAGCTCGACCGCTTTGAGGCGCTGTTGGCGGACTTGCTGGAGATTTCGCGTCATGACGCTGGTGTCGCCGAACTCTCCGCCACCAGCATCGACGTTCGCAGCCCGATCGAATCCGCCTGGGCGCAGACCAGCCACCTCGCCGAAGAGCTCGATGTTGCAGTGGAGTTCGACATGCCGGACACACCGGTCACGATGATCGGCGATCCCCGCCGTATCGAGCGCATTGTGCGAAACCTGCTGGCCAATGCCATCGACCACTCCGAGGGCAACCCGGTCGTGCTGGAGCTCACCTCCAACGAGGATGCCGTGGCAATCACCGTCACCGACGGCGGCGTTGGCCTGAAACCTGGCCAGGAGGAGCTCGTGTTCAACCGCTTCTGGCGTGCGGACTCGTCCCGCAAGCGCCATTCGGGCGGCACCGGCCTGGGCCTGGCCATTTCGCGCGAGGACGCCCAGCTGCACCACGGGCTTCTCGACGCCGCCGGCACCCCCGGCGTGGGCTCCCAGTTCCGGCTCGTGCTGCCGCGCGATCCCGAGGTTCCCTACTCGGAGCCGCCAGTGAACTTGGTGGTGCCGCAGGAGCCCGGGGCTGCTGAAGCGACAGATGCTGTGGGCGGCCCTGGCGTGGCTCCCCGTGAGATCGGATGGGCATATGTGGACCCCGGTTTTGCCGGTGCGAAAGCGCAGCGGATGGTGCGCTCCAAGGAAGAGGGGCGATAATGCACTTCATGAACCCCAGCACTCACCGCCGCCGCACAGCTGTACTCGCGCTGGCTGGCGCGGGGCTGCTGTTCACTGCGACCGGCTGCGCCACGCTGCCGACAAGCACTGAGCCGCACGTGCTGCACCCGTTCAACGACCAGCGCGCTCCGATGCCCGTCGAAGAGCCCCGCGAAGGCATGGAGCCGGACCTACTCCTGCGCGAGTTCTTCGCTGCGTCCGCGAACCCGACCGGGGACTTCGAAGCTGCTCGCCGGTATATGACTGCGCCGATGGCGGAGATGTGGGCGCCGCGGGACATCACGTTCGTTCTCGATAGCTTCGACTTGACGTCGCGGGCCTCGACGGACCAGAACAAGCGCTCTTACTCTGTCGCCGGCCGCATCGTGGGCTACCTGCTGCCCGGTGGCGCGTTCCAGCCCGGTGACAACCGCCAGTACGAGGCGACAATGGAGCTGTCCCAGCAAGACGGCGAATGGCGCATTGGCGCCCTGCCAAATGAGGTGGTCATTGACCGCACTGACCTGCGCAGCCACTATGAACCGCGCAACCTCTACTACTACGACACCACCGGGCAGACGCTCGTGTCGGACCGCCGCTGGGTCTATGCGCGGGTCCCGTCGATAGAGACCCTGTTGATGAACATGCTCGTCGGCGGCCCTGAGGAGCGCATTGCTCCCGCTGTGCGCTCTGCCATCCCGGAGGACGTGGCGTTCACCGGGCTTAACGACGGCATCTACGAGTTCACTGGCCTCGCCGACGCCGACGAGCAAACCCGCGCCCGGTTCGCCGCCCAGGTGGTGTGGACCCTCAACGAAGCAGGGGTGCGCGGTCCGTACTCCATCAAGGCGGATGGTGCCGCGTTGCTCGATGAGTCCGTGGAGTTGACCACCGACGACTTCGCTGACCTCAACCCAGTCCCGCAGCCCGATGGTGGCCCCAGCTTGTATACGCTGTCTGACGGTTCCATCAAGGCTGTGAGCTATCCGGGCGGCGATGACAGTGAAGTCGAGTCCATCCCGGAGCTGGACAAGATCGGCGACATTTCCCACATCGACATCAGTGACGACGGCGCTTACGCCGCGGCGGTCAACGTCAGCGAGCGGGAGCAAGCCCTGGTCTTCGGCAGGCTCGGCTCTGACGGGAACAACGGCGACAGCGGCCGGGGCAACAGCAATAAGGCGAGTTCGCGGGAGGTTCTGCGCGCGGAGAGTCTCACCCGCCCCTCGCTGGAGCCGGACCACACTGCGGCGTGGACTGTTCTCGACGGCCAGCGCGTCGTGCGCCTGGACCGCTCATCGACGAACGGCGAGGTCACGGTCAACGACGTTGAGATGAACCTGCCGGAGTCCCTGGGCGGGGAGATTTCGGTGCTCCGGCTGTCCCAGACTGGCGCGCGCGTGGTGATGATCATTGATGGACATCTGGCGGTCGGTGTCGTCGAAAGGCGTGACGACGGCAGCCGCGCCGTCGTCAACGTGGTGAAATACGCCGCGACCGAACTCGGTGGGGCAGCCGTTGCTGTGGACTGGCAGCCGGACGGGTCCCTGCTGGTGGGAACGTCAATCATGAACACTCCGGTCTATCGGGTAGAGATGGATGGCTCCACGGCCACGGCACTGCCGTCAGGCAACATCAGCGGTCCGGTGGTGGCCCTCGGTGCGACTGACGACACGATGTACATCACGGACTCCAAGGTGCTCATGCAAATGCCAGTGCAGATCCGCGAGAACGTGAACTGGCGTGAGGTGCCCGGCCAGCAGGGCGTGCGCGCGGCGCCGGTGCTGCCGAGGCCCTAAGAGGTTCTCGGGGAGCGCGGGCATGGGGTTGCTGGGGGAGTTCGGTGAGCTGATCCTGCCGCGCCGCTGCGCCGGCTGCGGGGAATACGGCCACCTACTGTGCCCGGCCTGCCGGCGCCAGTTGGCCTCCCCGCCATTCCGACACTCACCGAACGTGAACCCGCATGTGCCGGTGTACGCCCTTGGGCCGTATGCGGACCCGCACCGGGGCGTGGTGTTGGCGATGAAGGAGCGCAACAACGTCGCGGTGCGCCGCCATGTCGGGGCGGTCGTCGCTGCCGCGTTGGACTATCTGGAAGCCGGCGGTGACCTCCCGGCCGGGACCCATCTCGTGCCTGCCCCGACACGCCCTCGGTCGGCGCGGGCGCGCGGCGGTGACCCCGTCACCGCGATCTGTGCGGTGAGCGGACGTCCCACCCATCCGGTGCTGGCGTTGCCTGACCGGCTGGCCGACCAAGCCGGTCTCGACGAAGCCGGCCGGCGCCGAAATCTGCAAGGAAACGTTGTCTTGACTGGGGTGCCGCGGCAGCCGGTCGTGGTGGTTGATGATGTGGTGACGACGGGGGCGACGTTGCAGTCGAGCGTCGAAAAGCTCATGGCTGCAGGCGCGACTGTGACTGCGTGCCTTGTGCTGTGCGCAGCGTAAAGACAGTTGCAGTGAACCAATGGATGAACAAGATGAACTAATGGCTGACAGATATTAGCGGGCGGTATAATTTAGGTGAAACGGTATATAGCGATTGTGTTAAAACGTTCGATCCGAAGCCGAAGGAGGCAGCAGATGACTTCTGCAGATGAGAACCGCCAAGAAACCTTGAGCCCGAACGCCCAGGTGACCATCACCGGCCGCAACGTCGAGGTTCCGGAGCACTTCCAGGAGCGCGTGAACACAAAACTGGCCAAGATTGAAAAGCTCGATCCGACGCTGAACTTCTTCCACGTCGAGCTGAAGCACGAGCCGAACCCGCGCCGTGAAGCGCAGGCCAACCGCATCCAGATCACCGCGACCGGCAAGGGCCACCTCGCCCGCGCGGAGGCGAAAGAGCACAGCTTCTACGCTGCGCTGGAATCCGCGATTGGCAAGATGGAGCGTTCCCTGCGCAAGGTGAAGGTCCGCCGCGAGATCTCCATGGGCGGCCACCGTGCACCGAAGTCCATCTATGAGGTCACCTCCGAGCTCGTCGCGGAGGCGGAGCAGGCACGCCAGGAGCAGGACGACCGTTATGCCGACAAATACGCGGAGTCCATCAACGAGAACCTACCGGGCCAGGTCGTGCGCACCAAGGAGCACCCGGCCACCCCGATGTCCGTCGATGAGGCACTGTCTGAGATGGAGCTTGTCGGCCATGACTTCTACCTGTTCATCAACGCCGAGAACCAGCGCCCGTCCGTGGTCTACCGCCGCCACGCCTACGACTACGGCCTGATCACGCTCGTTCCGGAGGAAGAGGCTTAAGCGTTCGCCGCTTGTCGACACTGCCTGCCCGGCCCCACGCCGCGGCAGGCAGTTTCGCAACTTCCGACACGCTTCCCAGCTGCCTGAAAGTAGGACTTGGGTGGGGCGTGCGTACAATTGTCCTTTGAATTTGAATTCTGACCCAGACACAAAGGAAGCACCACGTGTTCGGACTGTCCAAACTGCTGCGCGCCGGTGAAGGCCGCACGGTCAAGCGTTACGACAAAATTGCTGACCAGGTACTCGCCCTCGAGGACGAGTACGCAGCGCTGACCGATGAAGAGCTCAAGGCCAAAACCCACGAGTTCAAGGCGGCTCTGGCAGACGGCACGAGCATGGATGAGATCCTGCTCGACGCCTTTGCCACGGCCCGGGAGGCGTCCTGGCGCGTGCTGGGGCAGAAGCACTACAAGGTGCAGATCATGGGCGGTGCGGCCCTGCACTTCGGTTCCGTCGCCGAGATGAAGACCGGTGAGGGTAAGACTCTGACCTCGGTGCTGCCGGCCTACCTCAATGGCTTGGGCGGCGAGGGCGTGCACATCGTCACGGTCAACGACTACCTGGCTAAGCGTGACGCCGAGATGATGGGTCGTGTGCACCGCTTCCTCGGCCTGACCGTCGGAGTGATCCTGTCGGACCTGCGCCCGCCGGAGCGCAAGGAGGCCTACGCCTGCGACATCACCTACGGCACCAACAACGAGTTCGGCTTCGACTATCTGCGCGACAACATGACCAAGTCGGTGGATGACATGGTGCAGCGCGGCCATAACTTCGCCATCGTGGATGAGGTCGACTCGATCCTTATCGATGAGGCCCGTACTCCGCTGATCATCTCTGGCCCGACTGATTCGACGAGCCAGTTCTACACCGTCTTCGCTCAGCTGGCGCCGCGCATGAAGCCCGGCATCCACTACGACGTGGACCAGCGCAAGCGCACCGTCGGTGTTTCCGAGGTCGGTGTGGAGTACGTCGAAGACCAGCTCGGCATCGATAACCTCTACGCGCCGGAAAACTCCAGCCTGGTCAGCTACCTGAACAACGCCATCAAAGCGAAGGAGCTGTTCACCCGCGACAAGGACTACATCGTCCGTCAAGGCGAGGTCCTCATCGTCGACGCGTTCACTGGCCGCATCCTGCCGGGTCGCCGTTACAACGAGGGCATGCACCAGGCGATCGAGGCCAAAGAGGGCGTGGAGATCAAGAACGAGAACCAGACCCTGGCCACCGTCACCCTGCAGAACTACTTCCGTCTGTACAACAAGCTGGCCGGCATGACCGGTACGGCGGAGACGGAGGCCGCCGAGCTCAGCCAGATCTACAAGCTGGGTGTGGTGGCAATCCCGCCGAACAAGCCGAACATCCGCAAGGACCACGACGACCTGATCTACAAGACTCAGGAAGCGAAGTTCGCTGCGGTGGCCGAGGACATCGCGGAGCACGTGAACAAAGGCCAGCCGGTGCTGGTGGGTACCACCTCTGTCGAGCGTTCGGAGTACCTGTCCCAGCTGCTCACCCGCAAGGGTGTCAAGCACAACGTGCTCAACGCGAAGCACCACGAGGAAGAGGGCCGCATCATCGCTGAGGCCGGTCTGCCCGGCAACGTGACCGTGTCCACCAACATGGCCGGCCGCGGTACCGATATCGTGCTCGGCGGCAACCCGGAAGTCCTGCTCGACGCCCGCCTGCAGGAGCAGGGCCTGGACCCCTTCGAGGACGAAGAGGCGTACCAGGAAGCATGGGATGCCGGTTTGCCGCAGGCGAAAGAGAAGAGTGAGAAGCTTGGCGACGAGGTGCGCGACGCCGGCGGCCTGTACGTCATCGGCACTGAGCGGCACGAGTCCCGCCGCATCGACAACCAGCTGCGCGGCCGTTCTGGCCGTCAGGGTGACCCGGGTGAGACCCGCTTCTACCTCTCCATGCGCGATGAGCTGATGGTTCGCTTTGTCGGCGCGTCGATGGAGAACATGATGAACCGCCTCAACGTTCCCGACGATGTCCCGATCGAGGCCGGCATGGTGTCCCGCTCCATCAAGGGTGCGCAGTCCCAGGTGGAGAACCAGAACTTCGAGACCCGTAAGAACGTCCTGAAGTACGACGAGGTCCTCAATGAGCAGCGCAAGGTGGTCTACCGTGAGCGCCGCGAGATCCTTGACTCCAAGGACATCAAGGACCAGATCCGCCGCATGATCGACGACACTGTCGGCGCTTACGTCGACGGCGCCACGATGGATGGCTACGTCGAGGACTGGGACTTGGACCAGCTGTGGACCGCGCTCGACTCCCTCTACGGCCCGTCCATGACGCCCGACGAGCTTATCGACGGCTCCGAGTACGGCTCCCCAGGCGAGCTTTCCGCCTCCCAGCTGCGCCAGGCCGTCATCGACGATGCCAACGCTCAGTACGACCAGCTGGAGGACAACGTCGCCGAGATCGGTGGCGAAGAGCAGATGCGCAACGTCGAGCGCATGGTCATCCTCCCGATCATCGACACCAAGTGGCGTGAGCACCTCTACGAGATGGACTACCTCAAGGAAGGCATCGGCCTGCGCGCCATGGCGCAGCGCGACCCCCTGGTGGAGTACCAGAAGGAGGGCGGTGACATGTTCAACGCCATGAACGACGGCGTGAAGGAAGAGACCGTCCGCCAGCTGTTCATGCTGCGCAAGCAGTTCGAGCGCCAGCAGGACGGCGTTGACGGCAACGGTGCAGAGGGTCCTGGCACCGTCCAGGTCTGATCCTCATAGGATGCGGAAGGAGATCAGGCGGCCCTCGTCGATAAGCGCGACCCAGCCATACGTCCTCCCGTCAGACACAATGCTGCCGTAGAGCTCGGTGCCGTGGGGCGTGTCGCGGCCGTGGCACGACAGCACGCGCACAGTCGAGGGTGACTGCAACGCGCGACGCCGCGCCGCAACGTGTTTGCGCACACCGAAGCTATACGCGCGTTGTTGCAGAACGCGCAGTTCACGGACGCCGAACGCGGCGTCGAGAGCAATGCGCACAAGCGGCGACAACCGCGAACCGCTCGGCAACGGAGATTCCGGCTCCGGGCCGACCGCAGGCTCCGGAACAAGGACCTTCAAGTGGGTGTGACCGGGGACAGGATGGTACATGCGTGCCTCCATGAGGGCGGGTAAATGGCGGCAGCGGACGCGACGTGGGCTATGTATCATTGTGCCGGTAAAAGCAGTCCTGCGGGGCGCGGTGATGCGCACTACAGTGAGCAATGAAAGGACGTGGATGATGCAGGGTTTGATCGTGGACTACTGCGGTGTTCTGGACGTCGATGAGGAAGACACCCGCCGCTGGCGAGAGCTGCTGGCCGCGCTGCGCGAGCACGACATTGCCACCTCGATCCTCTCCAACGATCCGGGCGGGCCTGACGCGGACCACATCCGCGAGTGGGAGTTCCGCGGCCACGTCGACGCGGTGGTCCTGTCCGGTGAGATCGGCGCGGAAAAGCCCGAGGCCGCTGCATTCCAGGCTGCTGCCGACGCGATGGACGTGCCGCTGAACGAATGCGCGCTGATTGACGACAACATCCTCAACGTCCGCGGCGCCGTCGAAGCCGGTTTGATCGGCATCCTCCACACTGCCTTCGACCGCACCGTCGTGGAGATCCAGTCCCTGTTCGACATCGAGGGCGAGTTCTAGCGTGCGCGTGTACATTCCCGCCACGTTCGGCATGCTCAAACAGCTCGACAACGATGGGCTGATCCACGCCCGCAACGGCTGGGCATTCGCCGCGACGCCGGCGCTGACCGAGTTCTTCACCTCAGGTGACGAGGAAGAGATCGAACTCGTCGCGTTCGACGACGCCGCCCTGGCATCCTTGCGCCTGCTCGCCATCGGCGACGAAGAGGACTTCCCGTACCGCCGCGTGGTCATCTCCGCCGACGTCGATGCGAGCCTGGAGCCGGAGATGGGGGAGTCCACGGTCAAGCTCGCCGGTCCCGTCGCGCTTGAGGACGTCGCTGCCATCCACATCGACATCGCCGAAGCCGAGGACGCCACACGCCGCGCCACTTCGCTTATCGACGAAGCCGACCTCGGAGACCAAGACGCCGAACTCGCCGTCGGTGACGCCCAGGACAACTACCTGGCCTTTTACGACCCCACCGAGCTGCCCTTCCTCATCGAGCTGCTCTAGCCGCCCCGGCCCGCTGGGCCGGCGCCGCCGGCCTAGCCTGGCACCCCGATTTCCCGGTTAGCTAGTTCCAGGCAGCTAGTTCGTTCGATTTGGGGCCGATAAACCAACAAACTAGCTGTTTGGATCTAGTCATTCGCGGTGGGGAGGTCTGCCGGGACCCTGCTGGGGCGGCCGCGGGTACCTAGTCGTAAGTGGTTTCGTTGATGCGGAGGGCCGCAAGCAGGCTGCGGACCGCGTCGACCCGGCGGCGGATCACCGAATCCTCGCCGCCCGAGGCGGTCGCAGCGGTGTCAGCGGGCGCAGCGGTGTCAGCGGTGTCGGTGGTCTCGGTGGCGAGCTGGTCCCACGCACATTCCGGATCAGCTGGCGGACCCATGTGGGTGCAGCCGCGGGGGCAGGCCTCGGTCGCCTCGGCAAGATCCGGGAACGTCGCGATGACATCGTCTGGCGAGACGTGGGCGAGGCCGAAGGAGCGGATACCCGGGGTGTCGATGATCCAGCCGCCAGACTCGAAGCCGCCGGATTCAACCTCGGTCGCGCCATCCTGTGCGGTGTCCCCATCGGCGGGGAGCTCGAGCGCCACCGACTGAGTAGAGGTGTGGCGGCCTTTACCAACCCCGGAGACCTCCCCGGTTTCCCGGTTCGCGTCGGGGACGAGCCGGTTGACCAGGGTTGATTTTCCGACGCCGGAGTGGCCGATGAGGGCGGAGAGGCGGCCGTCGATAAGCGAGCGGAGATGCGCGAGGTCATCCTCGATGCCGGTGCGCAGGACGTCGACGTTCAAGTCGCGCAGCTCACGCTCGAACTCGCCGGGGTCGTCCAGGTCAGATTTGGTCAAGCACACGACAGGCGTGACGCCGCCGACGAACGCAGCGATGAGGGCGCGCTCGACGAAACCGGTGCGCGGCGGGGGATCAGCCACAGCGCAGACGATGAGGAGGATTTCGGCGTTGGCGACGACGATGCGCTCGTACGGGTCGGTGTCATCGGCAGTGCGCCGCAGCTCAGACGTGCGCTCCTGGCGTTTCACAATGCGCGCGAGGGTGTCCTTCTGGCCGGAGGTGTCGCCAACGACGCCGACGCGGTCGCCGACCTCGATGGAAGTGCGGCCGAGTTCGCGGGCGCGCATGCACACCACGCGCGTGCCGGCCTCCGGGCCTTCCTCCAGGACGACGCCCCACCGGCCGCGGTCCTTCGACACGACGAGGCCAACGACGGCATCTTCATGTTTCGGCCGGTCCTTTGTCCGCGGGCGCGAGCCTTTGCCGGGGCGGACGCGGACGTCGGATTCGTCGTAGCTGGAGAAGTCCCGCGAGGCGCGTCTAGCCATGGGCACCGCCGACCATGCCGGACCACATGTGCTCGAACCCGGGCAGCGTCTTCGCCGTCGTCCCGATGTCCTCGACGGAAACACCCTCAACGGTCAGACCGATGATCGCACCGGCGGTGGCCATGCGGTGGTCGGCATAGGAGTGCCAGGTGCCGGAGTGGAGGGGGGCGGGGGTGATGCGCAGGCCGTCGTCAAGCTCGTCGCACTGGCCGCCCAGCGCGTTGATCTCGGCGGAGAGCGCTGCGAGGCGGTCGGTTTCGTGGCCGCGCAGGTGCGCGATGCCGGTGAGTTCGGACGGGGTGGCGGCGTGGGCAGCAAGCGCGGCGACCGTCGGGGTGAGTTCGCCGATGTCACTCATGTCCAGCGAGATCCCGCGCAGTTTTCCGCCTTCCGGGCCGGTGACTTTCAGCGCGTGCGCCGGCCCGTTGGGGACCAGCGAGACGTCGCAGCCCATGCGTTGGAGAATGCCGCGGATCGCGTCCCCGGCCTGCGTGGTTTCCTGCGGCCAGAAAGGGACAGTCACTTCGCCGCCGGTCACGGCCGCTGCCGCGAGGAACGGGGTGGCGTTAGACAGGTCCGGTTCGATCATCCACGTCCGCCCGGCGATGGGGCCAGGCTGCACGGTCCACTCGTTGTCACCGGTCTCAACGGTCACGCCGGCGTCGCGCACCATGTCGACAGTCATCTGGATGTGCGGCATCGACGGCAGCTTGCCGCCGGTGTGCACCAGTTGCATGCCGCGCTCAAAGCGGGCACCAGCCAAAAGCAAGGCCGACACAAACTGCGAGCTTGACGACGCATCAATCTCCACCCGTCCCCCCAGCGCCGATCCCGATCCATTCACCGTGAACGGCAGGGAATCCCCCTCCACGTCAACGCCAAGGTCGCGAAGCGCGTTGAGGATGGTCGAGACGGGGCGGGAGCGGGCTTGTGGGTCGCCGTCGATAAGCACGGGCCCGGACGCGAACGCTGCGACGGCGGGCACGAACCGCATGACGGTGCCTGCGAGCCCACAGTCGACTTGGGCGCCTGTGAGCGCGCCTGGGGTGGCAGTGACCGCGTCCCCATCGCGCGTGAACTGCACGCCCATGCTCTCCAGCGCGGACTCCATGAGATCGGTGTCGCGGGAACGCAAAGCTCCGACCAGCGTCGATGGTCCGTCAGCGAGGGCGGCGAGCACGTAGGCTCGGTTCGTCAACGACTTCGACCCCGGAATCACCTGGGTGTGGATGATGGGGTCGGGGTGGTAGGGCGCGGGCCAGAGTTGCGTCATGCGGTTAATATTACCGAGCATGTGCGGACGCTTCGTTCTCTTCACCACCGGCCACGATCTCGTTGAGGCTGTCAGCCAGCTTCCCGGCGTGACCGATGTGGCCACACCCGACGGCACCCCGCCGCCGCGGTACAACATCGCGCCGACCAACCAGGTGCCGCTCATCCGGATTGCCGAGTCCGCTGCGCAGATCGACTCCGCGCGCTGGGGCCTGTTGCCCACTTGGAAGAAGGACGAGGACGGCCCGCCGCTGTTCAACGCGCGCGGGGAGACCGTGGCGGAGAAACCGTCCTTCCGGGCCGCGTTCAAGGAACGCCGGCGGCTTAACTAGCTGCTGGCGATGTCGGCGAACTCAGCCCCCGCTGCCGCCGCGAGGTCCTGCGGGCTCACCGCGAACGAGAGACCGCGTTGGCCGGCGGAGCAGGTGATGCGGTCGGTGTGGGCGACGGAGGCGTCGATAAGCGTGGGCAAGGCGCGGGAGGTGCCCAACGGCGAGATGCCGCCGACGACATAGCCCGTCATGCGCTGCGCGGCGGCAGGGTCTGCCATCTCGGCGTTCTTCCAGCCCAGAGCCTTGGCAGCTTTCTTCAGCGACAAGTGGCCTGAGACCGGCACGCAGCACACGGCGAAGTCGCGGCCGTGGGAAATCACGAGTGTCTTCAGCGTCAACGCGGGGTCCAGGCCGAGCTCCGCGACGGCGTGATCACCGAAGTGATCGCTGTGCGCGGCGTATTCGAGCAGCTCATAGTCGATACCGGCAGTTTCAAGCGCTTCCAGCGCGCGGGTACGGGCAGCCATGGCAGCAAGCCTAGCTATAGTGGCACCCATGCCCGATAAAGACCTCGAGCGCCGCTTCACCGAGGAGGCCATGCCGCTGCTGGACCAGCTCTACGGCGGCGCCCTGCGGATGACGCGCAACCCGCAAGACGCAGAGGACCTGGTGCAGGAGACCTACCTCAAGGCGTTCAACGCGTTCGATTCCTTCAAAGAGGGCACGAACTTGAAGGCGTGGATGTACCGCATCATGACGAACACGTACATCAACAGCTACCGCAAAAAGCAGCGCCGCCCGCTGGAGACGTCCGCCGAAGACGTCACGGACCGCCAGCTGTACACCACCAGCTCGCACGATTCGACCGGCCTGCAATCGGCTGAGGTTGAAGCGCTGGACAATCTTCCGGACCAGCAAATCGCCGACGCGATGAACTCGCTTAACGACGACTACCGCATGGTCGTCTACCTCTCCGACGTCGAAGGTTTGGCCTATAAGGAAATCGCCGAAGCGCTGGACATTCCCATCGGCACAGTGATGTCCCGGCTGCACCGTGGAAGAAAACAGCTGCGCGGGTTGTTGAAGGACGTAGCAAACGCGCAAGGAATCGGTTTGGAGGACGCGAACTAATGTCTCAAGACGACTGCCGCATCGAGCCCGCCCAGGCTCACGCGCTTTTGTGCGAATACTTCGACCCGGCCACACCTGCTGAACGTGCCGACGAGATCGAAGCCATCATCCAAGCCTGCCCCCAATCTTTCGCGTGGCTCGAGTCGGAGAAGCAAGTGCGCTCCATCGTCCGGCGGTGCAACTGCCAGGACCAAGCCCCGGAAGGACTCCGGCAGAAGATCGTGCAGTCAATCTCCATTTCCTCGGTGTCCTACACCCAGATCCGCTTCGACTAGCGCAATCTGCCGGGGCAGACTGGCAGCAAAATGTCCCCTCACCGATCACTCGGCGAGGGGACATTTCTGTTAGTGCTTAAGAGTTGGGACGCTTGCCGCGGTTTGCACTCTTTTTGCGGCGGTCCTTGCGCTTACGACCACGCTTGCTCATCACGACCTCCTTGGGCCATCGGTGTGTTAGGAACTATGCGTTCACTGTATCGGGGTGGAGCGGTGGGGCGATAATTGCCCCCGTTCACACCGCTGTGGCAGCGGGACTTTAAGCGGAAAGGCGCTGGCGGTTGCGCTGCTTGTTGCGGCGCTTCAGCGCGCGGCGCTCTTCCTCGGACATGCCGCCCCACACACCAGCATCCTGGCCGGTCTCAAGTGCCCACTTCAGGCACTGGGAGGTGACGGGGCAGCGGTTGCAGACCAGCTTGGCCTGGGCGATCTGGGACAGTGCGGGGCCGGAGTTACCGACCGGGAAGAACAGTTCGGGGTCTTCGTCGCGGCAAACAGCTTCGTGGCGCCAATCCATGATGGGGGTCTCCTTTATTCAGTGGGTTCTGTGTGATGTTGTTGCGTTCTTGGTCGAGCGTGCGCACCACTAACAAACCCCCGTGAAGCAGGCATGCGACTGGAAAGCACAACGCCTCAAAGCGAGTGCGGTACAGGCACACTGCGGTCACGGTGATCGTGGAGATCAGGGTTTGCGCAAAGTAGAAGAATCCGGCTTCCCTACGGGCGGTGTTCTCGGTGGCTCCGAGACCCGTCTTCCGTTTACCGGATGTTAACTCCGTGGTGGCTTGGAGTTAGTGGCTAGGTAACTAGCTCTTTGTTTTTGCTACCCGAGAATAATGGCATGTTTACATAGCGCGCGCTAGGGGTAAACGCCAAATTGTGACCTAATTCATATTCAGTGCTGCTTGCCGGCTGGGGTTTGGAGGGGAGGGGGACGAAGCGTCGATAAGCGAAAACCGAGTTGTGGTGCACAAACGTGGGCACCGCGGGAAAACCGCGCAAGGGGAGTTCGTCAAATCGCGGACGCCACATAGGATGAGATGCGTGAGTTCGACACCCAGCCCCCAAGAAACCCCGGACACCCTCGCGCCTACGTCTGCGCCTGCGCCGATGAAAATGTCTGCCGCGGTCGCAATCGCCGAAGGTGCCGCCGCGATCGGCTACGGCATCTACTTCGCCATCACGCAGGCACGCATGGGGGCAGATGAGGCTTTAGTGGAGTCGGACACCGCCGCTTTCGCCTTCGTGGGAGTGGGCACGGCACTGTTCATCCTGGCAGCCTTCGGGCCGATGGTCTACGGCGCCATCAACATCCTGCGCGGCGGCCAGTGGGGCCGGTCCATCATCGTGTTCATCAACGCGCTGCTGCTCGGCATCGCGTTCTTCATGTTCAGTGGGGGAGCAGTCGCACTCGGTGTGACCACGCTGATCGCGGCGTTGCTCGCACTCGGGTGCGCGCTTCACCCGGCGTCGACAGACTGGGCGACATCGAACTTTGACAAGCGCCGCGCGCGACAGCAGCGCTAGGACGCGTCCAGCACGACGACGTCAGCGCCTCGCTTTTCGACGATGGTCGGCCCCGCCGACGCCACCGCCACCTGCCCCGTGAAACCGCCACGGTCGACAGGGATGACTTTCTCCACGGTCTCGCTATCCCAATCCGCCACGGCGATGCCGTCTGAGCTGGCGTAGAGCAGCCGGCCACCAATGGCGGCACCGGTGCCGAGCGCGCCCTGGTAAATCGTGGTCACGGCCAAGGTAGCCGGGTCAAGCAGGAGCAGGTTGTTGCCGTCGAAGTAGCTCATGTGGTGCGGCAGATCCGCAGTCTGGACGTCGGCGACACCGATCGCGGAGTCCGCCAGCAGGTTCGACTCTGGGACGGATGCGCTGGCGAGTTCCGCGCCATCCTTGTCGTAGGAGGTGACCTTAGAGGTCGCCGGGTCGTGGATCGCCGCGGCGTCCTGGCTGATGCCCACAAGGTAGGCGCCCTCCGGGATGGCGACGGACCCGTCGTGCATCTCCGGTTTACGGGAATCCTCCGGAGTGGTCTTCTGGAAGCGCAGCCACGCCCCGTCTTCACAACGCTCCGTGATGGCCAACAGCTCGGTGCGGGTGAGCGCGGAGGTCAGGGTGCAACCGGGGTTAGGTTGCGTCTCCGGCTCCTGGCGTGCTTCCAGTTCGCCGTACTCGACGGTGCGGACCATGTCGGAGCGCCACAACTCGGCACGGGAGATGCCCGCATTACCGACGGTGCCCACGCGGTCATTCGACGCGATGACAGCCACTTGCTCGGGCGAGATTGCGGAACGGGTGTCCACGTACTGGCCGGTCGCTGCCTTAATAGACACAACATCGCCGCATCCGATCTTGGTGCGGTACACAGCAACGACGTTGCCCCATGCGCTGGCCATGCCGCACAGCTCAGGTCCGCGCTTGTAGGTCCACTCCGTCTCACCTGCCGGGTTCGTGGCGGTAATCGTGTTGTCTGCGTAAGTGACGACGAGACCATTGACCACGAGCGGCCTTGGCGAGGGGGAAGCATCCGGCAAGGCGTGACTCTCAGTGAGGCCGTTCGGCACGTTCGCCAAAATGCCGGCATCGGGGAACTCTTCGGCGGCAGGTGCGAGCTCGTCCTGGCGGATCGGCGCCGTGAAGTACGCAATGAGCAGGAGCAAAACGCACACGGCCGCGATCACGGCCGTGGCGATGAGGTCTCCACGGGTGCGCCGCAGGGGAGTGTTGGAGCTCATCGGCGCCTCCCGGAACGCGAGCGCGAACCGGAGCCAGAACGCGAGCGGGACCGCTGCTTCTGCCCCTCACCGCCGGAGCGCTTGGGGATGCCGTGCACCTCCCGGGCCGGTCCGACGGAGGACTTTGCGTCCTCGGGGATGCTCAACGCGTCGAAAAGCTCGGGCGACGTGGAGAACCACGACGGCGGCTCCGGCATGTCCAGGCCCAGCTCGTCGGAAATGATCTTCCACTTCCCGGTTTCATCGAACCCGACCAAGGTCACAGCCGTGCCTGTGCGGCCCGCGCGGCCGGTGCGGCCAATGCGGTGGACATAGGTCATCGGGTCATCCGGAGTTTGGTAGTTGATCACGTGAGTGACGTCGTCGACATCGATTCCTCGGGCGGCGACATCCGTGGCCACGAGGATTTCCACATCCCCCTTGCGGAACGCCTCCAGCGACCGCTCGCGGGCAGATTGCCCCAGGTCACCGTGCACGGAGCCGACGGCGAAACCGCGCCGCGCCACGTCCTCGGCGACCTCAGCGGCGGTGCGCTTCGTGCGGGTGAAAATAATGGTCCGGCCATGGCCGTCGGCCTGCAGCACGCGGGCGACAACCTCCGGCTTATCCATCTTGTGGGAGACGAACACGACCTGCTTGGTGGTGTCGTGCAGCTGGGAGGAATCAGCAGACTCGGCGCGGATGTGCACCGGCTTGTTCATCATCTCCCGCGCCAGCTTCAGAATCGGTGCTGGCATCGTGGCGGAGAACAGCATCGTCTGCAGCGGCTGACTCAACGCTCCCCACAGCCGCTGGATGTCGGGCAGGAAGCCCAGGTCGAGCATCTCGTCGGCCTCATCGAGCACGAGAATGGCCACGCGGTCCAAGACCAGGTCGCCGCGCTCATGCAGGTCCAGCAGACGGCCGGGCGTGCCCACCACGACATCGACACCGGCTTCCAGGGCGTTCAGTTGCTCGTCGTAGGGGCGGCCGCCATAAATCGTCGTCAAGCGGACGGGCGTTTTCGACGCTGCCAGCGTGAGATCCTCGCTGACCTGAACTGCGAGCTCGCGCGTGGGGGTGATCACCAGAGCGCGCGGGCTGCCGTCAAGTTCCTCAATTGCCGCATCGTCGAACACGCGGTCCAACAGGGGAACCCCAAAGGCGAACGTCTTACCCATGCCCGTGCGGGCCTGACCGATCAGATCGCGGCCCGCCAACGCGAGCGGCAACGTCAACTCCTGGATGGAGAAAACGCGCTCAATGCCGGACTCTCCGAGCGCCTCCACAATCTCTGCGGCGACACCGAGCTCGGCGAAGGTGGGTTGCTGATCGGACACGTGAACATCTTAACTGCCCACCGTTACAATGTGACCATTGCAGCAACGAGCAAGTAGCAACGAAGTTTAAGGACACAATGGAAATCAAGATTGGTTTGGCTGACAGCCACCGCGAACTGTCCATCACCTCCCCGCAGAACCAGGAGGACATCCAGGGGCAGATTACCCGTGCCATCGAATCCGGCGCACCGACGCTGACCCTGGAGGACGAGCGCGGCATGAAGTTCGTCGTGCGCACCGAGCGCATCCTGTATGTGGAATTGGGTAACTCCACCCCGCGTGCTGTTGGCTTCTCCGGTTAAGCCCGGGATAGATTAACCCCTATGAGCCACCACCCCGACACCGCCAGCGACGGCGCTCTGGCACGCTTCGCGCGCACTTACGGTTGGCGCGCGTATGCCATTCCCGTCTTGATTGTGGTGACGGCGCTGGTCATCTGGAGCATTGTCAACACCCCGTCCGGGGAGACCATCGGTGCATCAGACCGCGCTCCGGGACAGGTGGAGGAGCAGGAGCAGGAGACCCGCAAAACGGTGGCCCCGATGCCCGAGGGGGAGGTAGCCATCACGGAGTTGCCCCCAGGCGGCCCCTACACCGAGGAAGGGGCGGGCACGTTCCGCCCCATCGGTGCGCCCGGAATGAACGTGGGCAAGGGCGAAGAGCAGGTGGTGCGCTTCAGCACCGAGGTTGAAGACGGCATTGACACCAGCCGCTTCGGTGGTGATGACAGCTTTGCCACGATGGTGGACACCACCTTGTCCGACCCGCGCGGGTGGACTAATGATCCGGGTGTGCGCTTCGAGCACGTCAGCGCCAGTGATGAACCGGATCTGCGTATCCAACTGGCATCGGTGGGAACAGCCCGCGAGTTGTGCGGCGACGACTTGGGCCTGGAAACGTCGTGCCGTCTCTTCAGTGAGGAGCACGGTGACAGGGTGCTCATCAACGAGTCCCGCTGGGTCCGCGGTGCCGCCCCCTTCAACGGTGACTTGGGGTCCTACCGCCAGTACGTGATCAACCACGAGGTCGGCCACGCCCTGGGGTATGCGGCCCACGAGCCGTGCCCGACCAACGGGGAGCTCGCGCCGATCATGATGCAGCAGACTCTGAGCCTGAACAACGCTGAGCTGCTGCGTGTCGCGCCGAGCGAGGTCTACCCGGATAACGCGGACACCTGCCTTGCGAACCCGTGGCCGTATCCGCGCCCGGCTGCGTTGTAGGAAGGGCGGCTGATATGGCGATTCCGGGGCATGTATTGACGTCTTTCCAAGTCGATGACGCACGCCCGGAGCCGCTCGGCAACGAGTGGGGCAACGGGGTACGCTACGGGCGCATCGTCATTTCTTCTGCGCCCGCGCACGCCGCGTGGTCGTCGAAACTGCGGGAAAAGGTCACCGTTCCGGGTCTGCGGATCGCGCGGCCCGTCCGAACCACCGACGGCCGCTTCACTCTGGCCGGTTTCCGCGCCACCGACTTCATCGAGGGCCAGCCCGGCCCCCGTATCGACGAGGCGATCGCCGCAGCCTTGCGTTTCGACGACGCTGTCGCCTATTTCCCCGCCCCCGCCATCCAGCGTGATGATGCTTGGGCCCGCGCCGAGCGTGCCGCTTGGTCTTCCGCGCCCGGCGCCGCCGTCAAGGGCGGGCAGCTCACCCACGCGGATTTCCTCGCCTGTTGCCTTTTCTCCGGCTCGCTCGCCCCCGCGCTCAGCGACATTGTGCCCAGCGCTGAGCCGCGCCCGCACGGTTACACCGCGGCCCTGACGCTTATCGACGGGCTGTTGGCCGGCGCCGTCGACGACCACGTCCTCAGCCGCTGGTCCCACATCCCGGACCTGTTCTTCCTGTGCGAGCGCGCGTTGGAGTACAGGGCGATCTTAGCGGCCGGTAACCCTCGCGTGGCGGCGGCACAGACCGAGCGGATCGAGCGCGTTCGGGCTTTGTTGGCGCTCTAGCCGTCTGCGCTTGGGGCTCGCCGAGGCCTGCGGCCCCCTCCCCATGGCGATTAGCTAGATCCAGACGACTAGAAGGCTCCGTTTCGGGCCAAAATTCGGACAATCTAGCTGTCTGGCTCTAGCTATTCGCCGGGTGGGGCCTGCACCGGACCCCTATTCGCCGAGCGGGGCGCGCACCGGACCCGATTAGAAAACGTGTTCCAATCCTTTGCGGCGTGTTCCGCCCCGGTGTCGGGGTGAGATGAGAGACTGTTATCCATGAGTTCGCCGCACCTGACTCTCCCTCCGAACCCGCAGGCCTACCTGGTCCACCGGGAGCGCCGCGACAGCACGCGGTCGTGGCCGGTTGATCTGCCCGAACGCGGTGTGCACAAGGTCACCGGTGAGGCTGGGGCCGGTGTGACGAGCTTCCTCATCGACGTTGCCGCCGCCCGCATCGCAGCTGGACAGGACCCCTCCAGCATCGTCTTCGTCACAGCGTCGAAGGAGTCGGCTGCCCGCGTGCGCGAGGAATTGTCCGAGAAGCTCACCTCTTCCGGGTTCGTGGCTGACGAGCCGATCGCCCGCTCCGTCCACTCCTTGGCCTTCGCGTTGCTGCGCGCCAGCGAGGATCCGGCGGCCGCCGCGGCGACCCCGATTCGGTTGATCTCGGGTGCTGAGCAGGACTTCGCCATCCGTGAGCTGTTGCAGGGCAATGCCGCCGACGGCACTGGCTCGTGGCCGGAGGAGCTGCGGCCTGCGTTGCCCATGGTCGGGTTTGCGCGCCAGCTGCGCGATTTCCTGCTCCGCGCCGTTGAACGCACCCTCACTCCCGGTCAGCTGCGGGACATGGGCCGCACTCACGGCATTCCGGTCTGGTCCGCGGCGGGGGATTTCCTCGCCGAGTACCAGGATGTCATGGCGCTCTACGGCGCTCGCAGTTATTCCGCCTCCGAGCTCGTGGCCGAGGTCGTGCGGCGCCCGCTGCCGCGCACGTGGGGCACAGTGCTTATCGACGATGCTCAGCACCTCGACCCCGCCTCCGGCATCCTTGTGAACCAACTCATCGCGGAGGCGGACCTTGCCGTGGTGGGTGGTGACGAGGAGCAGGCTGTATTCCGGTTCCGCGGCGCCTCCCCGTTGTTTTTCAAGAATCTGGCCGCGCCCACCATCGACCTCGGTGTTTCCCGGCGCACTCCCACTGCACGGGCAGTCATCGCTCCGGATGCCGCGATGAACAACGCGTTCGTGGCCGACACCTTGCGCCGCGCTCATCTGGAAGAGGGGGTGCCGTGGCGGGACATGGCAGTCGTCGTGCGCTCGGTAGGGATGATCGAACCGCTGCGTCGCACGCTCCTCCAAGCAGGGGTGCCAGTGGCGATCAACCCGACGGACCTCGTGCTGGGGGAGCAACGCATTGTCGCTGCGATGCTGCTGGGTCTGCGCGCTCTGAACGGTCTGGATGCCACGCACTGGCGTGAGCTCCTGCTCGGACCGGTCGGTGGTGCAGATCCGGTCACGTTGCGTCGTCTGCTGCGCGGCCTGCGCCGCTGGCGGCCAGAGGTCCGCGCGGAGGACACGCTGAGCGAACTGCTGGCGTTGCGCGGAGAGTTGCCCGATTTCGGAGCCATGCTCACCCAGCGCGAGCTGGACATCCTGGACCGCATCCGCGGGGTTCTGGAAGCTGGGCGCACTTCGCTTGATGACGGCGGCAGCGTCGAAGAGGTGCTCTGGGCCGTCTGGGCGCAGACTGGTCTGGCAGAATCCCTCATGGCCATTGCGCTGCGCGGCGGGGCGGCCGGATCCCAGGCAGACCGTGACCTAGACGCGATGATGGCGCTGTTCGACGCAGCGGGTGACTTCACTGAGCGTCGCCCGACTGCCACCATTGAGGCTTTCATCGCGCACATTGAGGAGCAGGAGTTGCCCACCGGTGTGCGCGACCGGCGCACCGCCGTTCCGGACGCGGTGCCGTTGCTCACGGCCCACGGTGTGGCGGGGCGTGAGTTCGCCCGGGTCATCGTCAGTGAAGTGCAGGAGCTGTCCTGGCCCACATTGAGCGAGACCGGCACGCTCATGCGCCAGGAAGACCTCATCGACCTTGTTGATCAAGGCATTGATCCAGCGACACCGGTCTCTCACACCGTGGACCGCCTCAAGGAGGAACGCCGCCTCTTCCACGTCGCTGTCACCCGTGCAACGGAGCAGGTGATCGTCACCGCTGTGGACGCTCCGGACGGGGATGAGGTCATCGAGCCCTCGCGCTTCCTACAGCAGTTCGCCGACGCGCGTGGCACCATTCCGGAGCATGTTAGCACCGGCACTGCCGCGTCCGGAGCTGCCGAGCAGCAGCCCCTGTTCGACGGGGTGGACACCGGCACCACCGGTAGAGAAGAAGTGCACGTCGATGTGGCACCGGTCCGGGTGCTCGCAGTCGAAGACATTGTCGCTGAACTGCGCCGCGCCATCGCCGACGAGTCCTCCAGCGAGGACGTCAAACGCCAGGCTGCCCGCCAGCTCGCCCGCCTCGCCGAGGCCGGTGTGCCTGGGGCGGATCCGGGTCAGTGGTGGGGGATCAGGGAGGCGTCGATAAGCGAAGGTGTGGAACCGCCTGGACGCCTGTCGCCGTCGCGCATTGAGGGACTACTGGAATGCCCCATGCGCAACGTGCTGGAGCGCGATGTCGCGCCTGCGTCGAGCGACGCAATGACACGCGGAACGCTCGCGCACTACTTCTTCGAGGCTGTCGGAAACGGGGCCGATGTGGAACTCGCCCAAGCGGACACGCTGGAGGCATACCGCGCACTGTTCACCGTTCCGTCCTGGAAAGAGGTCAGCGATCTGGGGGAGTTCACGCGTCTGCTCGGTCGCGCGGCGCAATGGGTCGAGGAGACGCGCGGCACGTTCGAGCTTGTGGACACAGAAGTTCCGGTCGACGTGGAGGTCGCACCGGGGCTGCGCATCGGCGGTCGGATCGACCGGCTGGAGCGCGAGGAAAGCGGAGCGGTCCACATCGTCGACTTGAAGACCGGCAAGAATCATCCGTCTGCCGCAGAGGCGGAAGAAAACCCGCAGCTGTTCGCCTACCAGCTCGCACTGTCGCGCGGGGCTCTCAGGGAGGGCACAGACGCCTCGGTGGCGACGGCGGGTGAGACCGACTCCCTCGACGTCGGCGGGGGAACGCTGATTTACCCTGGCAGCGACCAGGTGAAGGTGACCGCTGCCCACCAAGCCCCAAAGGACGCGGAGCAACTCGAGGAGTTCGCGGCGCGCATTGCCACGCTGCCTGCGGAGATGACGGGGCCGCGGCTGCGCGCTGTGACAGGCAAGCACTGTGACTTCTGCCATGTCAAAGCAATCTGTCCGGTGCAACCGGAAGGGGAGGTGACCACCCGTGGCTGACATGCAACCCGTGACACTGTCGCGGTATCTGAAGGAGAAGTTCCCGCCGACCGATCAGCAGGCGGCGGTCATCGGGGCAGACCCCGGCCCGCTCCTCGTTGTCGCCGGCGCGGGCGCAGGCAAGACCGAAACGATGGCGGCCCGCGTCGTGTGGCTGGTGGCCAACGGCTACGTCCGGCCGGAGGAAGTGCTCGGCCTGACGTTCACGCGAAAGGCCGCGCAAGAGCTGGGTAGGCGCATTCGCACCCGGTTGGAGAAGCTCGCCGCGAATGAGCAGCTGGTGCGCCATTTGGACCCCAGCGGCGGACTGGCCGAGACACTCGAGGTCATCGCGCCGACCGTGTCCACCTATGACGCCTATGCCGGCGACCTCATCCGCGAATACGGCCTGCTCGTCCCCGTGGAGCCTGACGCGCGGCTTATCACCGACGCCGAGCTGCATTCCATCGCCTGGGACGTAGTGAGCAATCACGGTGGCGCTTTGCTCGACGGCGTCGATGCCAACCCGGGCGTGAGCACCGTCGTGGACACTCTGCTGCGGCTCGTGGCCAACATGGGCAACGACCTCATGCCGCCGTCGCGGGTGCGGGAGGAAGCGGAGGCGTTCATCGATAACGTCGCAGCCCTTCCCCGCGGCAGAGCGAAAGAGCAGTACGCCAAGGAAGTCCGCGGCTGGATAGACAAGCAGCGTCTTCGCGCCGCCTACACCGACCTCGCGGAGGAGCTCAGCCGCGAGCTGCGCGAACGCGGAGTGGTCACGTTCAACGAGCAAATGTCCGTCGCGGCGCAACTGGCCAGCAACCACCCGTCGGTCGGGGAGAGCCAACGCGGCCGCTTCCGGGTGGTCATGTTGGATGAATACCAGGACACCTCCCACGCCCAGCGCGTGCTTCTGCGCAGCTTGTTCGGCGAAAACCGCGACAACCCCGCGCGGCACCCGCACCCGCTGACCGTCACCGCCGTCGGTGACCCGATGCAAGCGATTTACGGCTGGCGCGGAGCCACTGCCGCTAATCTGCAGGCGTTCGTCGACGACTTTCCGCTTGCCGACGGTGCCTCCGCCCCGAAAGCCCAGCTCACCACCTCATGGCGCAACCCACCGGAAGTGCTGGCACTGGCCAACTCAGTGTCGTCGGCCGTGCTCGGCGCCCCGGGGCCGCAGCGCGCCGTCGAACCGCTCAATCCGAATCCGGCGTCTGAGCCTGGCACTGTAGAGGTAGGCTTCTACGGGCCTGTGGACGAGGAAATCGCCGCCGTCGCTGACATGCTGGCCGCGGACTTCCACGAGCAGCTCGCTGAGCACGGTGATGTCTCCTCGGCTGTGCTGGTGCGCAAGAACAAGCAGTCCGCGCTGATCGCTGAAGCTCTGGAGGAGCGCGGCATTCCATATGAGATTGTCGGTCTGGCAGGTCTACTGACCGTGCCGGAGGTCGCCGATGCGGTGGCTGTCGCGAAAATGCTCGTTCACCCGCAAGATTCTGCCGCTGCTCTGCGCATCCTGGCTGGCCCCGCATGCGGATTGGGGCTGAAAGACATCACGGCCTTGTCTCGGCGAGCAGTGAACCTGGCCGGCGGCCGGGCGCACGACCAAGAAGACAGCGCCGTAGCGGGGCTGGGGCCTGATGCAGATCCGCGGGAACGGTTGCAAGCCCAGCTCACCGACTTGATCCGCGAGGCCGAGAACGCCGTCGGGGAGAACGAGCGCTCCGTTGGTCTAGCCGACGCGGTGGCAGACCTCGGTGAGCCGGAGCGCTACACGGAGGAAGGTCTGGCCCGCCTGCAGGTGCTGTCCTCACAGCTGCGCGCCCTGCGCAAGCGCAGCTTGGGGAAGCGCCTGCCGGACCTGTTCGACGACATCGTCTCCATCTTCGGCATCCGCACCGAGGTGCTCTCCCGCCCCTCCGACACCGGCACTGTGCATCTGGACAAATTCGCTGAAACGGTCGCGTCCTATCCGGGTGCGGATCTGGAAGGCTTCCTGAACTACCTGGAGCTAGCCACCGAGCATGAGGACGGCCTGGCGCCCGGAACTGTTGCCAACACCGGCGACCGAGTGCAGATTCTCACCGCGCACAAGGCGAAAGGCTTGGAATGGCGCACCGTCGCTGTCGCCCACGCTGACGCCGCAACGTACGGCGGAACGGCGGAGACTTTCCTTGGGTATGTGGCGACGATCCCGGACGACACGTACACGGCGCTCGACGAAGCCGACACCCGCAGCGACTTCCAGAAGCTCACCAACCAGTACAAAAAGGACAAGACCGCCGAGCTTGCCGAAGAGTCAGCGCGCCTGTTCTATGTCGCGGTGACCCGGGCGGAGCGGCGTCTTTTGGTCACGGCGTCCGGGATCTCTCCGACGCGGAAGAAGCCGGTGGAGCCCTACGCCCACTTCCTGCCTTTCCGGGATATGGCGGAGGTGTTGTCCTGGTGGGACGGGACGGTGACGGATGAGCTGACGGACATTCGCGAACGCGAAGGCTTCTGGCCGCACTACAGCGCCGAGCCTGCCGCAGTGGATGCCGCTGAGCGCGTCAACGCGGCCCTTACGGACCTGCCGCAGCTCACCGCCGGTGAGCTCTACGGGCTGTGGGAGCGCGATGTGACAGCGCTGATCGAGGAGCATGAGGCCACCATGAGCCCGTCGGTGCCGGTCATCATGCCCGCAATGCTCACCGCCTCCGACATCGTCGCGCTGCGCGCTAACCCGGAGCAGTTCGCCCGCCGCGCGCGCCGCCCTGTGCCGTTCAAACCGAACTCTTACGCCAAGCGCGGAACAGCGTTCCACGAGTGGATCGAGGGGTTCTTCGGCGCGCGTCCGCTTCTCGACGACGACGAGCTGCCCGGCAACACCGAACCCGACGTCGACGCGACCACACTGGCACGCCTCAAGGCGTCCTTTGAGGCCAGCCACTGGGCACAGCGCGCTCCGGCGCACATCGAGCACCCCTTTGAGATCGACTTGGGCTCGGCGACCGTGCGCGGCCGCATTGACGCTGTGTACCGTGACGCGCCCACACCAGAGGCGCCGCACGGCAGCTGGACCATCGTCGACTGGAAGACCGGCGCCAAACCCCAGGCGACGGAGATGCGGGCCGCGAAACTGCAGCTGGCCGTCTACCGGGAGGCGTGGAAACGCATCGCCGGCGACGGGCTGCCAGTCAACGCAGTGTTCTTCTACGTCCGCACCGGGGAAGACTTCGCCCCGCACGACCTGCCAGAACGCGGCGAGCTGGAGGAGCTGCTGCAAACCGCCGCGGCGACAGGTCTAGAGTCCGATATAGACATGCAGCATTAAGGAGGTGACCCATGGCGCCATCGTTTCGTCCGCCGATCCGTTTCCGCGATAACCGCAGCGACGAGTTGACGGCGTTGCCAGACCACGCTCTACTAAATGTCATCCGTCTGCCGCAGGCGGACAAGGCGACGCCGTGGGCACTGATCAGCCGGCGGTTCCTGTACGCCATCTTGCTTGTTGTCATCGTCGCTGTGCTCGTGTGGCTGGACAAGGACGGTTATTCGGAGCACCTCACCTTCATCGACGCGGTGTACTACTCAGCGGTGTCGCTATCCACCACAGGTTACGGCGACATCACCCCGGTGACGCAGACGGCGCGCCTAGTGAATATCTTGGTGGTCACCCCGATGCGTGTGGCGTTCCTGATGCTGCTCGTCGGTACCACCTTGTCCGTCCTGACCGAAGACTCGCGTAAGACCCTGCAACTGCAGCGCTGGAGGAAAACCGTGCGCAACCACACCATCGTCGTCGGCTATGGAACGAAGGGCCGCTCCGCGGTCGAGGCGTTGATCGCAGAAGGCATGCCACCCTCCGACATTGTCGTCATCGACGACAATCAGGAGGCCTTGTCCCACGCCGAAAACCGTGGCCTCATTGCCGTCCACGGCAACGCCACGAAGTCCGATGTGCTCAAAATCGCCGGAGTGAGCCGCGCCCGCTCTGTCGTGGTCGCACCGTCCAGCGACGACACAGCCGTTTTGGTCACGTTGTCGGTGCGCGAGATCAACCAGGGGGTCAACATCGTCGCGTCGGTACGCGAAGGCGAGAACCAGCACCTGCTCGAGCAGTCCGGGGCGGACTCGGTGGTCATCTCCTCGGAAACCGCGGGCCGCCTGCTCGGCATCGCTACGTCGACACCGACGGTGGTGGAGATGATCGAGGACCTGCTCAGCCCCGATGCCGGTTTCGCCGTGGCTGAGCGCGCGATTATTGATGACGAAGTCGGCGCCAACCCCCGGCACCTCGCCGATATTGTGCTGGGCGTGGTCCGCTCCGGCGAGCTCTACCGCCTCGATTCGCCGGAAGCGGAGACCGTCGAGCCGGGCGACCGCCTGCTGTACATCCGCTACACCGACGAGACTCCGGACGACCTGAGCGAAGCCGCCCGCGCAGAGGAAGAGGACCGCTAGCCGATGATCGACCTGAGCCAGCTCGAAACTCAGCTCGACCCCGATCAGCTCGTCGCCGCCACCGCTCCGCGCGGGCCGGTGTGCATTCTCGCCGGCGCTGGCACCGGTAAGACGCGCACCATCACCTACCGCATCGCGCACCTCATCGATCAAGGTTTTGTCGCCCCGCAGCGCGTGCTCGCCGTGACGTTCACCTCGCGTGCGGCAGGGGAGATGCGTGACCGTTTGCGCGACATGGGTATCGGTGGTGTGCAGGCGCGCACGTTCCACGCTGCAGCGTTGCGCCAGCTGCGTTACTTCTGGCCGCAGGTGGCAGGCGACATGCCGTGGCACCTCATTGACAACAAGTTCCCCCTGGTCGGTCGCGCAGCGCGCTCTGTGGGGCTCGAGTCCCACAAGGATATGGTGCGTGACCTGCTCAGCGAGATCGAGTGGGCCAAAGCGTCTCTAGTCACCCCGGAAAGCTACGCCGAGACCGTCGCTAACTCTCACCGTGAGCCGCCAACGGACGCGGAGAAGGTCGCCGCCGTGTACAAGCGCTACGAGCAGTCGAAGACCAGCCCCGAGGGCATGGCGCTCGACTTCGACGACCTGCTGCTCCACGTCGCCGGAGCCCTGGAGAACGCGCCAGCGGTGGCAGAGGAGTTCCGCACCCAGTACCAAACCTTCGTCGTCGACGAGTACCAAGATGTCACCCCGCTCCAGCAACGTGTGCTTGAAGGCTGGCTGGGCCAGCGCGATGATCTGACTGTCGTCGGCGACGCTAACCAGACCATTTACTCGTTCACCGGGGCTTCCCCGGACTATCTGCTGAACTTTTCGCGGACGTACGGGCACGCGACCGTGGTCAAGCTGCAGCGCGACTACCGCTCCACCCCGGAGGTGACGGATCTGGCGAACACCGTGATCTCCAAAGCGTCCGGCCGCGCTGCTGGCACCCGCCTTGAGCTGCAGGGCATGCGCGCACCAGGCCCGGAGCCGACGTTCGCGTCCTATGCTGATGAGCCGACGGAGGCGCGCGAAGTCGCGGCACAGATTCGCACGCTTATCGACGGCGGCGTCCCACCCCGCGAGATCGCCATCCTCTACCGCCTCAACGCGCAGTCGGCGGTGTTCGAGCAGGCGTTGTCTGACGCTGGCATCGTCTACCAAGTCCGCGGCGGCGAAGGCTTTTTCAACCGCCCAGAGATCCGCGAGGCGATCGGCGTGCTCGTGCAGGCCACCCGCCGCAACGACCTGCCGGACGACCCGGTGACTGTCGCCCGCGCCGCTTTCGCCCCGCTGGGTCTGAGTGCCACGGAACCCGAGGGTGCGCAGCAGCGTGAACGGTGGCAGACACTCAACGCGTTGGTGGAGCTCATCGCCGACATCGTGAACACTGGGGAAGCAGACTCGCTGCCCGGAGTGTTGCAGTCGCTGCGCCAGCGCGCGGAGTCGAAGCAGCCCCCGGCTGTCGACGGTGTGACGTTGGCCAGCCTGCACGCCGCCAAAGGCCTTGAGTGGGATGCGGTCTTCCTTGTTGGCCTGGTGGAGAAGACGCTGCCCATCTCGCATGCGATCAAGGCTGGCGACGAGCAGATTGAGGAGGAGCGGCGCCTGTTCTACGTGGGCATCACCCGCGCCCGCGAACACCTGCACTTGTCGTGGTCGTTTGCCCGCCAGGAGGGTGGTCGGAAAAGCCGCGACAGGTCCCGGTTCCTCGACGGTATTGCCCCGCAGCTCGACGTCGAGACCACCCCTGACCGCCTCAAGCGTCCGAAGAGATGCCGGGTGTGCGGCAACCCCATCACCACGCCCGCCGAGAAGACCCTCGGCCGGCACGAGGAGTGCGAACCGACCTACAACGAGGCCGCATTCACAGCCTTGAAGCAGTGGCGCTTGGACACCGCCCGCGAGAAGCAGCACCCGCCGTACATGGTCTTCACTGATGCGACACTTCTGTCTGTCGTCGAGGCGATGCCGGCAAGCCTCGCAGAACTACTGGACATCTCCGGCATCGGCCCGTCCAAGCTGGAACAGTACGGCGAGGACGTGCTGGCCGTCTTGGAAGACTTCCGCTGACCCCTTCCGTGCCCCCTCACAAGCAGGCAGGGCAGCTCTTGTGCGTGCCCAGGGGGTGCTCAGCCACCCACTGCGGCCCGAAGGGGTCGATGATCAGCGCGATTCCGGGCTCCGCTTCCGGAACGAGCACACCGGGAGGTTCTGGCACCTCCGCGCACCGGCGCACGATCACCGCGGCGGCAGCTGCGCCAGCGGCGACCACCGCAGGATCCGGGGCATTCGTGCTCGAGGCCTGCGACAGTGCCGTAGCGGTGACATGCGTGTGCGGGTCGCGCTCCTGGGCGTGCATGAGCACACACTCAAGGCACGGACCGTCCCCGTCGAGGCTTGCCGGGCCGACCACCACCCGCGAATCCAACGTGAATACCGGGATGATCCACCCGGTGTGATCGGCCAGCGCCTCGCGCAGCCGCACCAGCTGGGGCACCTGGTCAACAACCACGACGGGTGTATCAGGGGATTGGCGGGAAAGGAAGGGGTGGAGGGGTTCGTCGATAAGCGGTGTGCGCACTGTGATCCCGCCGGTGCGCAGCAACCGCACCACCTCGTCCGCCAAAGCTGAAGTGCCGAGCACCACGACGGTGCGTTCGCTGGCGTCGACGAGGATGCGGTAGTTCAGCAAATCGTTGACCAGCGCCCGCGCCTCCGGCTCATCAATCTCGGGAATGCCTCGCAGGGCGTTGAGAACATCGCGCACGGCCGTAGGCTCGAGCATGGCATCCAGGATGGCCTTGAGCTGGCGCGGGTGCGCCGTGTCCAGCACCGCGCTTCTCGACGCATCCAGCCCGAACTGCACCGATCCCTCCCCACGGACCAGCACATTCACACCGGGCGCCAAACGAACTAATGTTGAGTCCCCCATAGGAGCCATTGCAGCACACGGGAGGACACTGCGCATGCTCGACCGCGACAACGTGGACGTGATCCGCTCTGAGCGCAGGACCCGCACGGTACAGGCGCGGTTCAAAGGCGACCGCATTGAAGTCCGCATTCCGGCACGTTTCACCGCCGCACAGGAACGCGAAGCTGTCGACGGAATCCTGGCGAAGATGGAGCGCAAGCTCACTACCAGCACGGTCTCCGATGAAGATCTGCTCGCTCGCGCTCAATCCCTCAACGACTCCGTCCTCGACGGGCAAGCGCGCATCGGGTCCGTGCGGTGGACCTCCAACCAGTCGACACTGTGGGGGTCCTGCAGCACGGCGACCGGTGACATTCGCATTTCTGACCGGCTACGGGACGTGCCCGACTGGGTGGTCGACGCTGTGCTGGTCCACGAACTCGTGCACACCTTCATCCCCGGCCACGGCCCTGAGTTCTGGGAGCACGCCGACAAAGCCCCCCGCGCTGAACGCGCGAAGGGCTATTTAGAGGCGTTCCAGAGGTTCGGGCAGAACTAGTCGTTCTTGTCGTCCTCGGTGCCGGAGCTGCCGTCAGTACCGCGGTCGTCCTCGCTTGGGCCGGGCTCTTCAGCGAGCATCTCCTCGAGTTTGGCGATCTCTTCGTCGAACTGGTCGTCCGGAGCATCGTCGAGAAGCGTGTCGATGAAGGCTGCCGGATTCTCCAGGTGCTCGCCCGTGGGCAACAGGTCCGGGTGATCCCACACCTTGTCGCGGCGCTCCGCACCGACGGCAGTGGTAGCGCGGCGCCACAGGTCAGCGGCTTCGTTCGTCTTCGGAGCGCCCAGCTCAATGCCGACGACGTTGGCAAAGGCGTTCTCAGCGGACCCGCCGGTCGCGCGGCGGCGTGCCCACGACTCCGTCATCGCCGCAGTGGACGGGATGCGGGAGCCGAGGGCGTCCTCGACGACAACCTCGACCCAGCCTTCGACGAGCGCGAGCAGCGTCTCCAAACGATCTGCTGCGGCAGCGTTGCGCGAAGTGACGCGCGGGGACATGTCCATGCCCTGCATCTCCTGCATCGCCTCCTGGATCTTCGCTGGGTCGCCCGACTCAAGGTTGAGATCCCGGATCTTCTCCTCAATGTGGGAAGTGTCCAGCTCCAGGCCGACGGAGTATTCCTCAACCGACGACACGATGCGCTCGACGAGCCACGGCACGTGGGTGAACAGGCGCTGGCGAGCGGCCTCGCGCGCCGAGATGTAGACGAGCACCTCTTGCCCCGGCACAGACAGCTGCTCCGAAATCGGCTCAATGTTCTTCGGCACGATGCCGATGACACCCTTCGGCGCGACCGGAAGGCCGAAGTCATTGCCGGTCAGCGCCTGGTTGGCTAAGTCACCGAGTGCCTGGCCGAGCTTGGCGCCGAAGTTCATCGAGTTGAAGTGGCCGAGCATCTGCGTGATGGGGCCGAAGATCTCGCGTGCTTCTTCCGGCATCGCGTCGAGCTGGGCGCGGGCCATGTGCTCCGCGACTGGACTGACCATGCGCTTCCAGGTGGGGAGGGTGTTGGTCAGCCAGTCGTCCGCGCTCCATGCCTCGGGGCGGGAGCCGGAATCGGGGAGCGCCGTTGCGTCATCAATCCACAGGTTCGCAAGCCTCGTCGACTCCGTAACGGCGTTCGTGTCGCCTGCAGTCGCACCACGCGGGTTCTTGACCACCTGGCGGGCAGCGCGCAGCGCCACGTCGTAGTTGACCGCGTCCTGCTTGGGGCGCTCTTGGCCGGCCTTATTGGCCTGCTCGCCCAAGCCGGAGAGCATCTCGCTGAACTGGCCCAGGACCTCGCCGAGGTTGCCGAAGCCGCCGCTAAAGCCTTGGGTGCCGCCAATGCCGAACCCGAACTGGCCGAACGGGTTGTCCTGGCGGCCCTGATCGTCGCGGCCGTTGCCGTCGTTGCGGCCGTTTCCGTCCTGGCCGTCCCGGTCGTCGCGATCATCGCGGTCGTCGTTAGGGAAAGAGAACCCGAATCCATTAACCATGGTGGCCAGCCTACCGGCGGTGAAACACGCCCTACAATGAAAAACGGGCTGAGCAGGCAACGCTCTAAGCGAACACGGTCTTTTGAACGGGCTGTTGTAGGCTTTACTGCCGTGACTTTGCCTGCTACTGCGGACCAACCCGCTCCTTCCGTGAAACGCCGCCGTGCTGCGGTGGTGTGGGGCGGTATTCCCCTTGCGGTGGCGGCGGCGTTGTTCGTGGCCGGGGGCATTCCGGGGACCGATATCCGGTTCACAGTGCCGTTCGCGGCGCAGGGGCCGGGGCCGACGTTCAACACCCTGGAAGAAGTCGATGGCACTCCCGTCATCGAAATTGAGGGGGTGGATGTCGATCCGACCGCAGGCAACCTGGACATGACGACAGTGTCTGTGCGCACCAACATGACCGTGGGGCAAGCACTGAGCCGCTGGCTGATCTCCGATGACACGCTCGTACCGATCAACCAGATCATGCCGGCAAATATGTCGGACGAGGAGATGCGCAAGCACAATGAGGCCACGTTCGTCGCCTCCGAAGCTGCCGCCACGGTCGCGGCAATGCGCTACCTGGGGGAGCCGACCCGCGTCCTCATTCACGACGTCCTCGAAGACGGCGCTGCGGCCGACGCACTCAAGCCCGAAGACATCATCACAGCTGTCGATGGCACCGATGTTTCCGCCCCGCAGGAGGTCCAGGACCTCGTCCGGTCAAAGAATCCCGGAGACGAGCTCACTATTTCTTACGAGCGCGACGGTGAGCCGGGGGAGGCCACCATCACCCTCGGCACCAACCCCCAGGATGAGTCCGTCCCGCTGCTGGGTGTGACCATGTCCTCGGAGCCCACTGGCGATGTTGCGGTGAACTACAACTTCAACGACGTGGGAGGCCCGAGCGCAGGAATGATCTTCTCGCTCGCGGTCATCGATAAGCTCTCGCCCGGCGAACTCAACGGCGGCAAGCACGTCGCGGGCACCGGCACCATCTCCGAAGATGGCTCCGTCGGTCCGATCGGCGGCATCACGCACAAGATCGAAGGCGCACGCGACGGCGGCGCAGAACTCTTCCTCGCGCCCGAGAACAACTGCAAGGAAGCAAGCAAGGTCGATGCGGGGGATATGGTTGTCGCGAGCGTCGCCACGCTTGACGACGCAGTAGCCGCCATGTCCGCCTTCTCCGAAGGATCCCCCGTCAAAACCTGCGCGGCGGACTAGCGCGCTACTGCTCGTTGGTGAGCTGCTTCGCGTCTTGCTCTTCTTGCTCGCCTTCCTGCTCTTCTTCATCCGTGGCGAGCGCAGGGGTCTTCACTCCGCTGCCGTCGTCTTCAGCTAGCCCCAGCTCGTAAATGCGCTGCTCAGGGTCAACATCTCCGCTGTCGACCATCTGCTGCAGCAGCTGGCCCTTGTCGGAGTCCACCACGGTGAGGACGGCGGTCCGGCCCAGCATCGACCAGCCGACGATCTTGTTGCCGTCCTCGGACTCTTCAACGATGCGGGAGCTCCTCAGCCCAGTCAGCAGATCCTTTGTGTCTGCGGCCATGGACTCGGACTCGAAGAACTGGATCTTTCCCACATCAGCGCCGGTGCATTCGATGGAGCCTTTCAGGCTGGTTTCCGAGCAGGTATCTAGTGCGTCGAAAAGCTCTGCGGGCGCAAGCGCCGCGAATTGCTCCGCGACTTGAGCCACGAGTTCTGAATCGTCGCTGCGGCGGCGCCACCCGTTCTGCTTGCTGGTTTCCGCCGTGGATTCCTCAGCCGTGGATTCGTCGGCCACAGTCTCAGCGGAGGTGGATTCCGGCGCAGGTGCCGGCAAAGGCTCTTTGCTCTCTTTGTCAGAGCAGGCGGCGAGCGTGACAACCAAGCTCATCGCCGCGAGCGCGACAGGCGCACGGCGATGGCGGGGCAGGGACGAAGACGGCACGGGGGTAACTCCTTTAAAGTAGACCCCCTTAGTGTAGATCGTCTTCCTGCGGATCGTTCTCCAAGCTGTACCGCAATGCGCCGATGACTGCGGGTGCGACGTTGGGTCCGCCGCGCAGTTGGATATCGTCTTCTGCGAACGGGCCAGCCGCTTCCAGCTCCTCTTCGGTCGGGCGGATCTGCAGCAAGGTCTGCTCAATATCTTCGTCCCGCAGCACGCCGGAGAACAACCGGGCCGGGGACGCTTCGGCAGTGCCGCTGGTGTCCATGAAGACGATCTCCTGCGCCAGGATGACGCCCTCGACCTCTGCTGGCCATGCCAGGCGCGCGATATAGTCGCCTAACTCGTCTGAACCAGGCAGGATGTGCTCCGGGAGCTCCTGAACCACCAAGGTCAACGGGGAATCCGCCTCCTCGTCGAGTGCGGCGAGCTGGTCCACGACCAACTCCGTCGGCACCAGGGCGAACAGCGTGGGCGGCGCGTCCCAGCCTTCCGCGTGGACGAACTCGACGGCCTCCATCATGGCCTTGTTGAGAGCTTGCTGGCGCAACTGGGGAACCCTTCTGGTCTTTTAGGCGTTAGGCACTTTAGTGTTAAAGCTTAATAGTTCATCGTTCTAAGCCGTTATAAGGAGCTGGATTTGGCCACGCGCCTGAACCGCCCCCGCCCGGAGTCGGGGAAATCCACGAATAAACTACTGGTGACCTTCGGAATCATTGCGCTGATTCTGTTCCTCGTCCCCCTACTTGTGGGCCTCTACACAGAGTTCCGCTGGTTCGGTGAGGTGGGGTACCGCGGGGTGTTCACCAACGTCATCCTCGCCCGTGTGGCACTGTTCGTGATCTTCGGTCTGCTCGGCGGCGCGATCACGTGGGCCGCAGCCTTCATCGCGTGGCGCACCCGCGAACGGGTCTCCGTCTTCGCCGACCCGAATTCGCCGATGGCGGCATACCAGTCCTCCATCCAGTCCAGCGTGCGCTCCATGCTGGTGTGGCTGCCCATCGTGGTGGGGCTCATCAGCGGCATGATCGGGCAGGGTTCCTGGCGGACATTCCTGCTGTGGATCAACTCCTCTTCCTTCGGCTCCCAGGACCCGCAATTCGGCCGTGACTTAGGCTTCTACGCCTTCGCGCTGCCGGCGCTGTCCACGCTGGTCAGCGTGCTGTCGATGCTGCTGATCGTTGCTTTCCTTGTCGCTTTGGTGACCCACTACTTGCTGGGCAGCATCCGGGTGGCCAACCAAGTCAGCGGGACGAAGGGCCACATTTCCAAGCCTGCGCGCGTCCAGCTCGCGGTCACTGCCGGTCTGTGGATGCTGGTCAAGGCGCTCGACTACTGGCTGGAGCGCTACACGCTGCTCTACGACAGCAATGACATCTTCACCGGTGCCTCCTACACCGATATCAACGCTCAGCTGCCGGCGCGCATCATCCTGGTAGTCATCGCGGTGCTGGTAGCGGCGGCATTCTTTGTGTCGATCATCTTCCGCGATTTCCGCATCCCCGTGCTGGCGACTGTGCTGATGCTGTTCTCCTCGCTCATTATCGGCCAGGCATGGCCCGCGATGGTTGAGCAGTTCTCCGTCAAACCCAACCGCCAGGCGCGCGAGTCCGAGTACATTCAGCGCAACATTGAAGCCACGCGTGAGGCGTACGGGCTTACCGACGCCACAGTGACCTACGAAAGCAACTGGGGTTCCGAAAGCACGAACGACGGGGAAGTGGGCCGCGACTCCGCGACCATCTCCAACATCCGTCTGCTCGACCCGGAGATCCTGTCGCCGACGTTCACGCAGAATCAGCAGCTGCGCAACTTCTACGGCTTCCCCGACCAGCTGGCCATGGACCGCTACACAGTCGACGGGGAGCTGCGCGACTATGTCGTCGCGGCTCGCGAGCTCGACCCGAATGCTCTGCGTGAGAACCAGCAAGACTGGCTCAACCGCCACACGGTGTACACGCACGGAAACGGCTTTGTGGCTGCACAGGCCAACATTGTCGACGAAGCTGCCCAGGACGCCGGCTCCACCCGCGGTGGCCTGCCGGTGTTCACGGTGTCGGACCTGCAAGCCAACGCCAACGCGGAAGAAAAGGAAGACGCCGAAGAGCTGGGTATCCGTGTGGACCAGCCGCGCGTCTACTACGGCCCAGTCATTGCGTCCGCTGAAGATGGCCTCGACTACGCCATCGTCGGCGATGTCGGCCAGGGCCCGCTCGAGTACGACACCGACTCTTCCTCGTTCACCTATGACGGTGAAGGCGGCGTGAGCATCGGCAACTGGATCGACCGCCTCGCGTACGCGGTGCAGTACCAGGAACTCAACCTCATCCTGTCGGACCGTGTCGGCAGCGAGTCCAAGATCTTGTACGACCGTGACCCGCGCCAGCGCGTGGAGAAGGTCGCACCGTGGCTGACCACCGACAGCACCACGTACCCCGCTGTTATCGACGGCCGCATCAAGTGGATCGTCGACGGCTACACCACGCTGTCTGCCCTGCCGTACTCCACCCGTGAATCCCTGCAGAACACCACGCAGGACGCGCTCAACCCGGAGGGCACCAACCAGCGATTGGTCAACAACGAGGTCGGTTACATCCGCAACTCCGTCAAGGCGACAGTCGACGCCTACGACGGTTCGGTCGACCTCTACGCCTTCGACGAAGAGGACCCCGTCCTCAAGGCGTGGATGGGTGCTTTTCCGGACACGGTGAAGCCCGCTTCGGAGATTTCCGATTCGCTGCGCGACCACCTGCGCTACCCGGAAGACCTGTTCAAGGTCCAGCGCGAGCTGCTGGCCCGCTACCACGTGTCTGACCCGGGCGTGTTCTTCAACAACGACGCGTTCTGGTCTGTCCCGAACGATCCGACCGCGCCGGAAGGCCGCCAGGAGCTCAACCAGCCGCCGTACTACGTCGTGGCCGCGGACCCAGAAACGGGTGACCCGGCCTTCCAGTTGATCACCCCGTACCGCGGTCTGAGCCGTGAGTTCCTCGCTGCGCACATGACGGTCACCTCCGACCCGGACAACTACGGCCAGATCACCGTCCGCGTTCTGCCGACTAATACGCAGACGCAGGGTCCGAAGCAGGCTCAGGACGCGCTGATGTCCTCTGACCAGGTCGCCCGCGACCGCACCCTGTGGGAGGGCTCCAACACGCTGAAGAATGGTAATTTGCTCACCCTGCCGGTTGCTAACGGCGAGATCCTGTATGTCGAGCCGATTTACTCGCAGCGCAAGGACCAGGAGTCCGCGTTCCCGAAGCTGCTGCGTGTGCTGGTGTTCTACAAGGGCCGTGTCGGTTACGCCCCGACGATCTCCCAGGCGCTCAGCCAGGTGGGCATTGACGCCAAGGAGGCCCAAGACATCTCCATCGTGGACTCCGACGACTCGACTACTTCCGACGCTGAGGATCAGGCCACGGCAACGGACCCGGACAACACCGACGCGGAGAGCGAGGAAAGCGAGGCCGACGGCGACACAGCCCCGCCGGCTAACCAAGAGGAAGCCCTGACGGCTATCGACGAGGCCCTGCGCGGCCTCGAGGACGCTCGTGACGGTTCCTTCGAGGAATACGGCCGAGCCCTTGACGAGCTCGATCGTGCCGTTGAGGACTACCAGAAGGGGCAGTAGTCGGGTGCGGCCCGACGGCCGTACCTGACCCATTAGCGGTGAACGATTTGAGGGTTCCAGCCCCATAACGGTCGCGCCATAAGCTCCTGACCGGCAGTTATTGTCTTGGACTTATGGGTCGGTGCGCTAAATCGTTCACGCAGTCTCAACCTGAATAGCTGGCGAACCCCCGGCGAACGGGCGGTGAACACCCCCACGAGCCCCTGGCCCACTTTCACGTGTGGCCAGGGGATTTGTTGTTCAGGACAAGTCTGCGTATAGTTAACACCCGTTGCCGATACGGCAGCAGGTGAAGTTCATAACTCACTCGACGCGGGGTGGAGCAGCTCGGTAGCTCGCTGGGCTCATAACCCAGAGGTCGTAGGTTCGAATCCTGCCCCCGCTACCAACGTTCAAACCTCCTAGCTGGCGTGATACCGGCTAGGGGGTTTTGTATCGGATGGTGCCGTCTTCGAGGATGGTGCCATCGCTCAGACGCACAGCAGCCAAGCCCCACAACTTGGCTTCGTCGCGGATGCCGAACTCGCTCATGGATTCTTCTTCGAGGTCGAGGCGCATATCGATGAAGTTCTCGCCATGCCCGATGATGTCGACGACATCGCACCACCGATAGCCAACTATGTCGATGGCTTTCGTGGGCTCTGCCGTGTCGTCAACTACGAAAGCCATTTCGGCGTAGGCCTCGGGGGTGAGAGCTTCACCGCCGGTGTCGATGTAGCGGTAGTGCTCAATGGGGTAGTCGGGGTGGATGACGCCGTATCCCGCCTCGTAGTCAGCGGGCTCGGCCAGGGTTGTCACTTTCACGGTCCCAGTGAAGTCGCTAAAGGCCATGCGGTCTTCCGGGCTGGCGTTGTTTGCGCGGATGCGGAAGGTGCCTGGCTCGACTTCGTCGATAAGCATGGCGTGGTTGCCGAGGTCTTGGATGAACTGCCCACCGAATGTGCGGTCCATCCAGGCGTTCGTGACGGTCACGATGGGATCGTCGCCAAGCTTATCGACGATCACCCACCCCCGGTTCGCCTCCGCGTGCACCCCGAGCACCTCTTTGGATGTGTCCATGCCGGGGAACCGGAAGCTGCAGCGAAACGCTTTGACCCGGATGGCGACCTCTTCCGGAGGGTGGGGCGAGTCAAAGTACCACTCGATGAGAGTTTGGTGCTCCTTCTGAGGATTGATTCTCAGGCGTCCGTGAAGGGTTTTCCCTTCAAACTCAATGCTCGATGATCCTGACTCGCCGAACATCTGATTGAACGTAGTGGACATGAGCCGGTCTCCTTATTGTGCGGGTCTCGGCGGTGTCCAGCCGATCTCTGCGTAGAGTTCGGCGATCGGTTCGCGGATCCATTCGGGTTTCGTCGTGCCAGACAGTTCATCGATGTAGCGTGCTCCGCGCCGCTCGTCGTAACCGAGGCTGTCCAGGTCGGGACGATGAAGGTCGTACTTCGAGCGGAAGTTGGATGCGTCCGCTTCGATGATGTTGAACAGCTGCTCTGCCGCTTTACGTTTGCGCGAGTTCTCGTCGTCGAAGTAGGACAATGTGAGCTGGCGGAGTTCATCAGCGGTCTGGATCCAGTTCTCGTCGACAAAGCTCTGGTCATGCTCCGACAGTTTGACGCGCTGCATCGGCACGCCGGTGAAGCTGACGTTCGCCAGGGTGCACTGGGACAGGTCGACCTCGTCCAGCTGCGTCTTGGTGTGATGCTCCATGAAGCTGACGTCTTCGAGGTGTCCGCTGATCGTGGTGTGCTCGACGATGTCGTAGAGGAATTTACCCTTGCGCAGGACGACATCGGTCAGCGTGCTTCCACTGATCCGGTCGAACCAATCGCCTTTCAGCGGGTGAACGGGGGAGATGACTGCGGTATCAATCAAGGCGATGTGTTCAACCGTTGATTTTTCGAACCGTGGTTGCTGAATGCGGCAGTTTTCAAACCGCACGGTTCTAAACGTGCAATTGTGGAAAGCCACGGCATTGAATGTGCAATTGCGGAACAGGGCGCCATGGAACGTCACGGACTCAAACACGTGCTCGTCGAAAAGCATGTCGTCGACAGGCCCCATGACCTTGTCGGGCAGTGCGTTTGCGGGATCGGTCATCAGATTTCCTCCGTGTAGGTGCGCATCCAGTCTGTCATTGTCGGGAATGGACCTTCGACATATTCCAGGTCCTCGAAGTGGAAGTGGCCGAACTCCGTGGAGCCGTCGTCCTTGAGGTGGTACAACGCGAATTCATCGAGGTCAAAGATTGCAACCGAGAACCATCTATCCGGGTCTTCTCCGAACATCTCTGCTGATTGGGTCAGTTGCTCATGCCCAGATTCAACGCTGAAAGGGCTATTTGGTGCGGAGGCCGGCGAAAGCCAGTCCACACCGGCGATGTGGAAAACTCCGTGCTGTTCAAGGAAGTTCCGGTATTCAGCGGGAACCCACCCCGGCATGCATGCCAGGCCCGTTTCGAAATCAGCTTCGGTGAATCTGCAAGGGACAATTTCTCCTAGGTGATCGTCGTTCGGTTCGCTCATCCGTTTACCCCTCCAGCTTGTCGGTCAGGCCAGCCTAGCTGGATGGGTGGGCCGTCGCTGTGCGAGCCGCGGCCCAGGTCCCGGGCGACAGCAAAACCGCAGGGACTCCGCAATGCGGAGTCAACGAAACGCCCCGCCCGGGCGACTAGCCAAAAGAGAAACTGTGGGTGAACTTATCGGGCCAGCTCAAAGCGGCTCTGGTAAGAAAGGGCATCGTGACAACCTCGACCGGCAAAACTGGAGCAGCAAACATTAGCCGAGGTTCGGCCTTTGAAGTGTTCAGGATTTTCCTGCGCCTCGGCTGTACTTCGTTCGGCGGCCCGACGGCGCACCTGGGCTTCTTCCGCGACGAATTCGTCGAGCGCCGGAAGTGGTTCAGAGACAAGGAGTACGCCGACCTCGTAGCGCTGTGCCAGTTCCTTCCCGGTCCGGCATCTAGCCAGGTCGGCATGGCCATTGGTCTGCAGCGCGCCGGATATATGGGCATGTTCGCGGCGTGGTTCGCATTCACTATGCCGTCGGTCGTGCTCATGGTGGTGTTCGCTGCCGGGGTGGCATACCTCGGCGACATCAGCGACGCCGGTTGGCTCATCGGTTTGAAGGCAGCTGCTGTGGCCGTCGTCGCCCAGGCGGTTTACGGCATGGCGCAGAACTTAATCACCGGCAAGATCCGTGCGGCCATCGCGGTGGCGGCGCTCGTCGTCGTGCTGCTCGTGCCGCATCCGCTGGTGCAGGTGCTCGCGATTGCGGTGGGCATCGTTGCGGGTCTGGCTTTTCTGAAGGGGGAGGGCCGTGAGGAGGAGCCGTCGGCAAGCGAAGGGAGCGGCTCGCGCACAGTCGGCATTGTCTGCCTCGTGCTCTTCGTGGTGCTGTTACTCGCTCTGCCGGCGATCGCACGCGCTGTCGGCGGAACCGGCATGGGGATCTTCGAATCCTTCTACCGCGCCGGCGCGCTCGTCTTCGGAGGCGGACACGTGGTGCTGCCGCTGCTGGAATCGGTGACGGTGCCCGACATGGTCAGCCATGACACTTTCCTCGCTGGGTATGGCGCTGCCCAGGCCATGCCTGGTCCGCTGTTCACGTTCGCATCGTTCCTCGGGGCCAGCGCGGACGGCATGCACTGGCTTGTGGGCGCGGCCATTGCCACGGTCGCGATCTTCCTACCCGCCGCGCTGCTGGTGCTCGGCGCGATGCCGTTCTGGGAACGCATCCGCCAGATGCCACGAGCAGGCAGTGCGCTCGCCGGAGCGAACGCAGCAGTGGTCGGCATCCTGGGCGCGGCCCTGTACACACCGGTGTTCACCGCGGGCATCACGGGCGTGGCGACGATGTCCGTCGCTGTCGTCTGCTTTACGGCTCTGACGTCGTGGAAGGTTCCGCCGTGGGCAGTGGTCATTGGCGCCGCCCTCGTTGGCGCGGTCGTGCTTTAACACACTCCCGCTAGGCTGGGCGCATGGACCACGAACAGTCGCTTCTTGACCTCTCCACCTCTCCGTACTGGGAGCTTCCCGGTTTCCAGCGGACCTTCCGTCCCGGCGAGCTCACAGTGGGCCTGTCGCTGCCGATCGAAGAGAACGCCGAGGCCAACCCCACCGACAGCCTGGATAACCAGCTGCGTCTTGTGCAGAAAGCGCAGGACGGTGGGATCGCAGCCGTGTGGGTGCGCGATATCCCGCTGCGCGTGGAGACCTTCGGCGATGTTGGCCAAGTCTACGACCCGTGGATGTATCTAAGCTACCTCGCCGCGCACACATCTGACATCGCGTTGGGTACAGCGGCGATTGTGGTGCCCTTCCAGCACCCGCTCCTGCTGGCTAAGCGCGCAGCGACGATTGACCGGCTGTCTGGCGGACGTTTCCTCATGGGTGTGGCCACGGGGGACCGGCCGGAAGAGTTCCCTGCGTTCGGCATGGACAAAGGCATCCGCGCGGAGGTCTTCCGCGAGCATGTGCATGCTTATCGACGCGCCACCACCACCTCCCACAAACCCCTCCGCTGGGAAGTTGCCGGGCAGGGCTTCAAGATGGGCGGAGCGGATGTGGTGCCTAAGCCGTCTGCGCGTGAAGTGCCCTTGCTGGCCACTGGCTCATGCCAGCAAACCCTTGAGTGGCGTGCGGAGCACACCCACGGCTGGTTCATGTACCACAAGGGCCTCGACGTGCAGCGGGTGAACGTGGCGAACTGGAATGCCGCAGTCGCCGAGTGGGCCGCACGCGAGGGCGCCACGGGGCCGGCAGCGTTCAAGCCGTTCGCTGAGTCGCTGTGGCTCGACTTGTCCACCGACCCGGATGAGCCAGCCAGCGGCGGGACTTTCGGCTACCGGCTCGGGCGCAATGTGCTCGTCCAGCTGCTGAAATCACAGCGCAGCATGGGCATTCACCATGTGTCGGTGAACTTCCGCACTTCCACGCGGCCGGCAGAGGAGCAGATCGACGAGCTGACCGAACACGTTTTGCCTGCGCTGCGCTAGGACAGCACCTGCTTGAGCGCGTCCTCGAAGCGCTCGACAGCGCGGTCAACATCGCCCCACTTATCCAGGCCGAACAGGCCAATGCGGAAGGTGGAGAAGTCTTCAGCTTCACCAATCTGGAGCGGGACGCCCGCGGCGATCTGCAGACCGGCTTGCTTGAAGGCGGAGCCGTTCTGCTGCTCGGGGGCGGTGGCGTGCATGACCACGATGGAGGAAGCCTCAAAACCTTCGGCGGCGACGGAGCGGAAGCCAGCGTCTGCCAGCACGCCACGGATGCGGCTGCCCAGCTCGACCTGGCGCTCGATGAGCTGCTCCAGGCCGGTCTCTTGCGCTTCCTTCATCACCTCGAGGTTGTGCTCGATGGTGTCCGTCGGCATCGTCGCGTGGTAGGCAGCGGAAGCGCCCACGTACCCCTCAGAAATGGCGGTCCACTTGGCCAGGTCCATGGCGAAAGAGTCGGAGGTGGTGTTGTCCAGCTCGGCTCGGGCAGCTTCAGAGAACATGACGTAACCGGTGGCCGGGGAGCCAGACCAGCCCTTCTGCGGGGCGGTGAGCAAGATGTCCACTCCAGTTGCTGCCATGTCGATCCATTTCGCGCCGGAGGCGACGCAGTCAAGAATCATCAGTCCGCCGGCGTCGTGGGCGGCGCGGGCCAGCTCGGTGATGTAGTCGGCCGGCAGTTCAAGACCGGCTGCGGTTTCCACGTGCGCGGCGATGACGAAGGATGGGCGCTCCTCACGAATGCGGGCGACGGCATTCTCAATTGCCGGCGGGGCGTAGGACGGGCGTGCCTCCTCGGTGGTCGGCTCGGCGCCCAGCACGATTGTCTCGTCGGCGAGCGAACCCATCTCGAAGATCTGGGACCAGCGGTAGGAGAACTGGCCGGTCCGGATGACCAGTGCCTTCTTCCCGCGCACGAACTGGCGGGCGACGGACTCCATAGCGAAGGTGCCGCCGCCGGGGATCACAGCCATGCTGGAGGCGTTGTAGGTGGAGCGCAGAATCTCCTGCAGCTCTTGCATGACGCCGATGAAGCGGGCGGACATGTGGTTGAGAGACCGGTCGCTGAACACGGCCGAGTATTCAAGAAGACCGCCGGGGTCGACGTCGTGGCGGGGGAGCTGGTTGCACGCGGAATCAGTCATGCCCACAACGCTAGCACCAGCAATGCCCTACCATGGGGCCCATTAATAATTAAGGAGAATCAATTATGAACTGGGTCGTTGCTATTGCCGGAGCTGTCATTGGTGCCTTGCTGACGGGGTGGATCCTGTCGATGCTGGGCGTCAGCGGCATCCTTTACACCATCCTCGTCCTGATCGGCTCCGCCTGCGTTTCCTCGCTAGCGGGCACTCTGTACCACCGCAGCAAGATGCGCTAGAGCGCGTTCACACCGCCCGGCAGGTTGACTAGCCGGATGTCGCGCTGGTCTGCCAGTGGCTGGAACGTGTCCACGAACCATTGGGACCGCACGCCGGATGCGCAGTAGACAACGACTTCGGAGTGCTCCGGGAGATCGTCGATAAGCTCCGCGGCCATGTTCGGGTGGAGCTCGATGTCGGACGTGGGCAACAAATGCCCGGGCACCGGCAGGTCTTTAATGGCTTTCTCGTGCGGTTCACGCACATCGAGCGCGATCGCCTCACCGCGCTCAAGCTTATCGACGAGTGGACCCGCCCCCTCCGGCACCGTGCACACCTCGCCATAATCTGGAGCTACCTTGGTGACCAGCGGTCGGCCTGGATCCCGGGTGACAGTGAACTGGCGGATGGACACGGTCAGAGCGTCATAAATGTGCAGCTTGCCGGGTGTGGAGTCGCCGATGCCGGTGAGGAACTTCACCACCTCAGTGGACATGAGTCCGCCGACCACCGACGTAGTCACACCGAGCACACCCGCCGTCGCGCAATCCGGCACGGAGTCCGCGTCTGGTTGCTCGGGGTAGAGGTCACGCATGCCAGCTCCGGTCTCAGGTGCACCGGGGCCGGTCCACCACAACGCCACATCGCCGCGGTAACGCAGCACCGAGCCCCACACCAGGGGAGTGCCGGTGATCTCGGCGGCGTCGGCGGCGAGGAACTTGGTGGAGAAGGTGTCGGAGCCGTCGATCAGCACATCGACCCCGTCGAGGAGATCCGTCGCGTTCGACGCATCCAGCCGGCCCTCGATCGTGTCAACGCGGATGCCTGGTTGCAGTTCCCGGAGGCGTTCTGCTGCCACCTCGATCTTCTTCCGCCCAACGTCGGAGGCCCCGAAGAGGATCTGGCGGTGGATGTTGGTCAAGTCGACCACGTCATCGTCGATAAGCGAAATGTGCCCGACGCCTGTCGCCGCAAGCGTCTGCATGATCGGGCACCCCAAGCCACCTGCGCCGATGACGAACACATGGGCGCGCTGAAGCGCTTCTTGCTGCTCAGGCCCGAAGCCGGGCAGGTTCATCTGCCGGGCAGTACGGCGAAGCTCATTCTCGTGTAGATCGCTCATAACCTAAACCTAATCACCATGTCCAAATTACGCTCGGACCCGCTGATCTTCTTCTCCGCGGCCGGATTCATCACAGTCTTCGTCGCCGCCACGATTGGATTCGGCGACTCTGCTAGAGAACTCTACTCCCACGTCTCCGCTTGGATGATGGACCACTTCTCGTGGCTCTACATCGGCGGAGTCTCTGCGGTGTTCCTGTTCCTCATCGTCATTTTCGTCTCCCGCTACGGAAATTTCCGTCTCGGTGATGACGACGACGAGCCAGAGTACTCGCTGCCCGTCTGATTCTCCATGCTCTTCGCAGCCGGCATGGGTGCGACCCTGATGTTCTGGGGTGCCGCAGAACCGCTGCACCACGCATTCAACCCGCCACGCGGCGGGTTTGAGTCCATGAGCGACGGTGCTGTGCGCCAAGCATTCGAGTTCACCTACTACCACTTTGGCATCCACATGTGGGTGATCTTCACCCTGCCGGGGCTGGCCATGGGCTAGTTCGTGTACAAGCGCAAGATGCCCGCCCGCTACTCGTCGATTTTCTCGCCGCTTCTGGGCAAGCGTGTTTACGAGTGGCCGCATCGATTTCTGTGGCGACGGGTCTGGACAAGGGCGTGAAGATTCTGTCCAACCTCAACATCGTCGGTTCCGTGATTCTGCTGGTGTTCCTGGTCTTGGCAGGACCGACGCTGAAGATTGTCCAGCACCTGACCGAGTCCTTCGGCATCTACGCGTCCTCGCTGCCGGAGTTGATGTTCTGGGTCGATGCCAACAACGAGAACCCCGGCTGGCACGCCACCTGGACCGCGTTCTACTGGGCGTGGACGATTTGTTGGTCGCCGTTCGTGGGCATGTTCTTCGCCCGCATTTCCCGCGGCCGCACCGTGCGCCAGTACATCGCCGGTACCATCCTTGCGCCGACCATTTTCGACATTGTCTGGTTCGCCGCCTTCGGCCGCACCGCCATCGAAGTGGAGCGCAACGACCCGGGAGTCCTTACCGGCCCCGTCGTCGAGGACGGCGATACTCCGCAGGCGCTGTTCACTTTGTTGGCGCAGTATCCGCTGTACATGATCACCGGAACGATCGCGCTGGCGGTCATCGTGTTCTACTTTGTCACCTCGATCGACTCCGCCGCCCTGGTGATGGACACATTCGCCACTGGCGAAGAGGAAGCGACGCCGTGGTACTACCGCGTTGCGTGGGCGATCTCTGTCGGCGTGGTCACGGCCGCGCTGCTGTTCATTAACGATTCCGGTATCCAGGCGCTGCAGGAAGTGGTGATCATCATCGCCCTGCCGTTCTTCTTCGTGTACTTCATCATGATGTTCGCCCTGGTCAAGGCGATGGATGATGACGCTGCTGCGGACCGTAAGTTCCGCTCCCGCCAGTGGGAGAAGACGGACACCCCGGAGAAGTACGAGGAAGCTGAAGCGAAGCCCGCGCCGGGCTATGACGAAGAGGGCAATGAGATCGACCGCCCTGAGCTCGAATACGACTACGACAACGAGACGTGGCGTCTCACCGAGACCCTCGTCATCGAAGGCGAGGCCGAGACCGAAGACGGCGATGAAGAGGTCGTCGAGGTTGAAGTTCCCGAGGGCACCCCAGTTGAGATCGACACCGTCGAGTCAGCAGGGTCGACGAAGGTTGAGGGTGAGCGCTAGTCAGCGCTCACCGGGGGGCTTTGCGGCGTCATCGGCCCGACGGTGGTCGGGTGGCCCAACGGCTCAACGTGAATGATCGTTTCGGCCCCGCCCAGGGCTGCGGCAATGCCTTCTTCGACGGCGTCAGCGTGGTCGTGGGACTTATCCACGGTCCACTGACCCGGCACCTGCATCACCAGGTCAACGAAGCGCTGACGGCCTGCGGCTGTCGTGCGCACGGAGGTGAACTCGACGCCGTGAGCAGCGGAGTAGTCGGCGAGGAAGGACTTCACAGTGGCGACCTCGTCCTCCGGCAGCGTTTCCGCTAGCAGACCCAGGATGGCTCCGCGCAGCAGAGAGTAACCGGTGAACAGGATGTTCGCGCCGACCAGCAGGGCGACGATCGGGTCGAGGATCTCCCAACCTGTCAGCCACACCAATGCCATGCCCACGATGACGCCGACGGTGGTCCACACGTCGGTGATCAGGTGACGCCCGTCCGCGTCAAGGGTGGTGGAGCGGTACTTCTTGCCGGCGCGGATGAGCATAATCCCCACACCAGCGTTGATGGCGGTGGCCACGATGGAGAACACCAAGCCGATGCCGAGCTGCTCCAGCGGCTGAGGGTTGATGATGCGCCCTACCGCGGTGATGATGATGACCACCGACGCCACCAGGATGAGGAAGCCTTCCACCTGCGCAGCGAAGTATTCGGCGCGGGCGTGGCCGAAGTTGTGGTTGTCGTCTGCTGGCTTCGCGGCCAGCTTGATTGCCCACAATCCGACGCTCGCGGCGACGAGATTGATGGTCGATTCGATCGCGTCCGATAAGAAACCGACCGACCCGGTCACCCAGGCCGCGACGAGTTTCAGGCCGATGACAAAGACCGATGCGGCGATGGACAGCCACATGAACCGTTCCAGCAGTTTCTGCTCGTCCATGGGCTCTACAGCACCTGGTCTGCCCAGCTTGCTAGCCCTTCAAAGCTTGACGACGCCACCGCGTGCTCCCGTTTCGGAATCCGCCCCGCCCCGCGCGCAGACAAACCGGCCTCGACCGCGAGACGCATCGCTCGCGCCATCGCCTCGGGGTCCTGGCACCGGTTGACGGCGCTGGCGAGCAGCACGCCCGAGCAGCCGAGTTCCATGGCTAGGGCGGCATCCGAGGCGGTGCCGACTCCAGCGTCGACAAGCACGGGAACCTCGGCCCGCGAGCAAATGAGCTCGATGTTGTGCGGGTTGAGAATGCCCAAGCCCGTGCCAATGGGCGAACCCAGCGGCATCACGGCCGCCGCACCGATGTCCTCGAGCTTCTTCGCGGCCACCGGGTCATCAGAGCTGTAAGCGAGGACGGTGAAGCCTTCATCGATGAGCATCTCGCACGCGTCGACGGTCTCCACGACGTCGGGCAGTAGCGTGCGGTCGTCCGCAATGACCTCGAGCTTCACCCAGTCGGTACCCAGCGCCTCACGCGCGAGCTTCGCGGTGATGACCGCGTCGCGGGCGGTGCGGCACCCAGCAGTGTTGGGCAGGGGAGCGATGCCAAGACGTTCGAGCAGGTCGAAGACGCTCTCACCTTGCTCGCCGTCGTTCTTCTGGGCAGCAAAGCGGCGCATCGCGACTGTCGTCAGCTCTGTGCCCGATGCGACAAGCGCACGCTCGAGCATGTCCTGCGAGGTCGCCCCGCCAGTGCCCATGATCAGGTGCGAGTCGAACTGCTTGCCGGCGATCTCGAGCACGCCTAGCCTCCTTGGACAGCGGTGAGGATGTCCACGTGGGCGCCGTCCTCAAGCACGCGGGTGGCCCACTCCGACTGCGGCACAACATCGCCGTTGATGGCGACAGCGGTGCCCTTGGGCACCTCGCCCAGGCGCTCTTCCAGCAACTTCTGAACGTCGGTGGTGTCGGTGGTGACGTTTTCATCGTTCACGATCAGATTCATTCTTGCCTCCTGTGGCGCATTGGATCGCAGGCTTTCAAGTCTACGGACGGCTCCTGCTTTTCGACGAGCTCAGCCCCGCACCGAGCCCCCACCGCCGCGAGCAAGATACCGTGCCGGAAGTACCCCGTGGACACGACCACTCGGTCACTGACTCTGCCGAGGTATGGCAGGTCGTCGGGGGAGCCCGGCCGTGCACCGGCATGGGTTTCCACGATGTCGCAGTCTTCGATGGCGGGCAGGATCTCAATCCCGTCACGCAGCAATTGGAACACGCCTCCGGCCTGCGGGTCGGGGCGGTTGTCTTCCCGGGTGGTCGCACCGAGGGTCAGCCCGTCGCCGTCGCGCGGAATGACATAGATGGGCCGGTCCTCGACGAAGCCGCGGATCACCCGGTCCGCCAACGGGCGCTGGTGCTCCGGCACGCGCAGCTCCACCATGTCGCCATACACGGGGCGCAACTTGAGCGGGTTCTCGCCCTCGAACCAGCCGGTGGTCTCTCGGGCGCCGAGGCCGTTGGCCAACACAATCTGGTCCGCATCGAGTTCATCGACGTCATGGATCGCTTCGTGGATGAAGGTGACGTTTGCGTTGCGGCAGGCGTCGATAAGCGCCTCTGCGAACAGCCGCGGCCGAACCTGGTGGTCACCGGGGATGTGCACGGCGCCGGCAATAGCGGGATGGAGCGCGGGCTCGAGCGTGCGGGCCTCGCGGGTGGTCACGCGCTCGGTAGTCATGCCGTGCAGTTCCTGGTATTCCTGCAGCTCCTCAAGGTGCGTCTTGTCCGCGCGATCCTTGGCCACGATGATTGTCCCGTCGGTCCGGTAACCGGTGGGCTTATCTGTGTGCTTCGCGGTGAGATTGATGAGCTCGGGGTACCACTGTCCAGCCGCAATCATGAGCGGAAAGAGCGGGTCCTGCTTGTACACGACCTCTGCGGCGGGGGCGAGCATGCCGCCCGCGTGCCACGTCGCGCCGCTGACCGGATCAGGGTCATAGACAGTGACGCTGTGGCCGCGGTCCGCTAGCGTCAGAGCGGTGGACAGGCCAATGATGCCTGCCCCAACGACTGCAATATTCCCTGCCATATTGCCATCCAGCCTACGCCTTTCTCAGGACTTCAGAGCCAGCCATTGTCGTTGCAGGTGCGTGCGGCAGCGTAGCGGTTGGGCGCGCCGGTCTTGGTCATGATGGCCGAGATGTGGTTGCGCACCGTCCCAGTTGAGAGGTTCAGCCGTGCTGCGATCTGCTTGATCTCCGCGCCGGTGAGGGCTTCGCGGGCCACCTCGACCTCCCGGGCAGTCAGTGGCGACGGTGGGGTGAACAGGGATTCTTCCGCAACCTGCGGGTCGACCACCCGCATGCCAGCGTGAGCGCGCCGTACTGCGTCGGCGAGCTGATCCGGGGGAGTGTCCTTGACGATGAACCCCGCGGCCCCAGCCTCCAGGGCTGTGCGCAGGTATCCGGGCCGGCCGAACGTGGTGACAATGACTACCTTGCACGGCGACCCTGCCAAGTCAGCGGCGAGTTCCAACCCGGTCCGGCCGGGCATTTCAATGTCGAGCAACGCCACATCTACGTTATGCTCCCGCACAGCGTCGACGACACCGTCACCGGTCCGGCAGGTGGCTACGACCTCAATATCCTTCTCCAGGTTGAGCAAGGCCGATAGCGCGCCCACGAGCAACCCTTGGTCGTCGGCGATGAGCACGCGAATCATGCTGTCACCTCCAGCCGCGTTCCGGAATCGGTGGGTGGAACCACGAGTGAACCGCCCGCAGCGCTCACCCTGTCGGCGATGCTCCCCAGACGCGTGCCCGGCGGCAAGCCGATGCCATTATCGGCCACGACCAGCCTGTGCGGAGTTACGTCGATCTCGCACTCCGTCGCCTGGGAGTGCCGAATCACGTTGGTCACCGCCTCTCGCAGCACCCATCCGAACAGTGACGAGTCGGTGGCGCCGTGAACGTTGATCCGCGGCTCGATTCCAGCCGCCGCCAGTGCCGAGCTCGCCGCTTCCACCTCGGCGGTCAACGACGGCGTGTGGGTTGTCCGCACAGCACGCCGGACGTCCTCAAGTGATTGGCGGGACAGCTCCACGATCTCATCCAGCTCCTTCGCCGCTTCTTGCTTGTCGACGTCCACCAGCCTGCGCGCCAGCGACGTCTTCACATTGATCACGGTCAGCGAATGACCCAATAGATCGTGCACGTCCCGGTAAATCGACTCGCGTTGTCGCGCCAGCTCGAGCTCAGCGGCGAGGTGGACGCGCTCGTCGCTAAGCCTGGTCGCGCTGACCTGCGTTCCTACCGTCACCGCGATGAGCACGGACGCGCCGAAGAAAATCCACGCCGTCAGGTTTCCCGTGAGGAATACGAAGACACCGAACACCGAAATGATGGCGAGATCCACGATCGTGTGCATGCGCACTGGCATGAGTGATCCGGTCACGGCCGTGATGTAGGGGAGCATTGTGGCCCCCCACACCCCCATGATGGCGGTCACCCCGATCATGGGGATCAGGAGGGCGATCACCCACAACGCCGCGTTGACAGTGTCCTTACTGTGCACACGGATCGTGTGCGCGCACAGGTACACCGCGCCGAAGACCACGATCAATCCGGCACCGGCTACGTACTGCCAGGTGGGGAGCTCCATGGTGAACAAGCCGGCGAGCGGGCTGACCAAGAGGATCAGCCAGATGCCGGCCTCAACGAGGTGGTAGTGGCCACCGTTCGTTTTCTGGGTCACGCACGCCCTTTCTCGCGGCTATCCAAGGCCAGACTGATCACAGCGAAAATGACTGTCCAGGCAATGATACTGAGCACGGGTTGCCACAGGGGGTCGGTGACTTGGAAGGGTTCGTCCTGGATCAGCTGGAGCCCTTCGGCCACAGGCCACCGCGACAGCATGGTGGCGCCGTACATCGGGGTGAACCGGGAGAAGTCGATCAAGTTGCTCGTCAGCGGGAACAGGGTGTTTCCAGCGAAGGCCAACAGAGTGACTGAGGTGGCAGCAATCGAGACTGCCGTGAGGGACTTCAGCGATTGCGCCCAGACCAAACCGTAGAAGCCGAAAGGCAAGGACACGCCGACGGTGATGAGGAAACTCCAGAACCATGCGCTGGCGTCCATCTTGGCGTCGACCAATGCGCCGGTGAGGAACACCGCAGCTACGGGCAGCACGACGTTGACGATGATGACGAGCAATCTCGCGACCGCAATCTGCATGTTCGTCAGGGGAGTCAGCGCTAGCTGCCGCCCCCATCCGCTGTTGTGCTCCACGACCACCAGGGACGATTGGGAAACAGCTCCCGAAATTCCCGCGTAGAGGGCCATGCCGAGCATGACGAAGGCGGCGACGTTGCCGTTGCCCAGTTCATCGTCTGAATACTGCTGGGCAGCACCGAAAATGAGGTAGAGAATCACCGGAAGAACGATGTTGAAGAACAGCGAAGAGGCATCGGATTTGAGGCGTTTGAGGTTGTGCAGCGCGAACTTCAGGGTGGTCATGGTTGCTCCTCGCTTTCTGGGTCATCTGAGGTGAGTGCGATGAAGGAGTCCTCTAGGGACGTTCTGGTGATGGTCAGGTCGTGAGCATCGGTCTCGGTGAGTAGTTTCCGGGCGTAGGAATCGGCGTCGCTGGTGGTGACGTCGATAAGCCCCTGCGATGACTGCGCTGTGACCCGCTTCTTGTTCGCGTCGGCAGTGAGTCGGTCTGTCGGCCCATCCGCGATGACCTGGCCGTGGTCAAGCACGATGATGCGCTCCGCGAGGTTTTCAGCTTCCTCGAGGTAGTGCGTGGAGAAGATGATGGTGCGTCCAGAGTGGGCCTGGGCGCGCATCGTGTCCCAGAACTCGTGGCGGCTGGTGGCGTCCATCCCGGTGGTTGGTTCGTCGAGGATGAGAATGTCCGGCTTGCCCAGCAACGCAATGGCGAAGCGGACCCGCTGCTGTTCGCCGCCAGAGCATTTGCCCACCCGGCGGTTCTGAATCTTGGTGAGATTCGCCTGCTCGATCGCGGCCTCCACGCCGATGGAATCGCGGTGCGTGGAGTTGATCATGGCCAGGGTGTCTTTGATGGTGACAGTGTCGAGGAGACCGCCGGTCTGCATCACCGCACCGATGCGTGCGTCCCGGATCGCCTGCGCCGCGGTCATGTCGGCCACGCGCACTGTGCCGCTCGTCGGCTTGGTCAATCCGAGAATGAGGTCCACCAGGGTGGTTTTGCCTGCTCCGTTGCGCCCAAGCAGGCCGACGATTTCACCGCGGCCAATGCTCAGGCTGACATCTTCAACGGCTTTCACCGATCCGAAATGCTTGCTCACGTTCTGTGTTTCGATCATGCTTCACATTCCACTGCGCGCCGGGAAGGCGAGCGTAGCCCTGCTGTCACGATCTCGGCGTGACAGTTGTCATGGGTGTTAGCCTGGGGTCGAGATTGCGAACCGATCGATAAGGAGCACTAGCTATGTTCACCCGTTCCCGCGACGAAGTGGAAAAGGTCGAGTGGGGCGGCGGCACCTCTGAGCGTGTCGTCACCGCCAAGGACAACATGGGCTTCGCCATCGCCCACACTGTTGTCCGTGCTGGCACTGAGTCCAAGCTGCAGTACCGTAACCACCTCGAGGCTTGCTACTGCATCGGCGGTTCCGGCGAGGTCGAGGACACCGAGGGCAACGTGTACCCCATCACTCCGGGCACGGTTTATGTGCTTGATGAGCACGATGCCCACTACCTCCGCGGCGGCAAGGACGAGGATCTGATCCTCGTCTCCGTGTTCAACCCGGCCATCACCGGCGACGAGAAGCACGAGCTGACTGAGGACGGCTTCAGCTCCTACTAAACACGGTAAAACCCCAGGGACTCCGCAATGCGGAGTCTCTTTTTGTGTGAAAGGCCTGCTGCGAGCACCATGGGCAGTATGAACACTGACCGAATCCGCCGCGCCGTTCTCATCGTGGCGCTGCTGAACCTGCTCTACTTCTTCGTCGAGTTCGCCGCAGCTGTAGTGATTGGCTCAGCCTCGTTGTTCGCCGACTCGGCCGACTTCCTCGAGGACACGGCGATCAACCTGCTGGTCTTCTTTGCCGTGGCGTGGCCGGCGTCGCGCCGTCGAAAAGCAGGAAGCGTGCTCGCGGCGCTCATCCTGATTCCTGCGATCGCAGCGATCGTGATGGTTGTGACTAAGATTCTCAACCCGGAACCGCCATCTGCGGAAGGGCTGACTGCGGTGGCATTCGGTGCGCTGGTGGTCAACGTCATTTGCGCAGTGATCTTGCTGCAGTTGCGGGAGCAGGGCTCGTCACTCGCGACAGGTGCGTGGCTCGCGGCGCGTAACGACGCCCTTGCCAACATCCTCATCATTCTCGCCGGTCTACTCACCTTCGTATGGCCGACAGCGTGGTTCGACATCGTGGTCGGCGCGATCATCGCCGCGGTGAACCTCTCCGCCGCCAAGGAAGTGTGGGAAGAAGCGCGCGAGGAGCACGATTCTGTCGAGGAAGCCTTCGCGGAAATGGAGGACTAGCTTTACGACGTTTTAGTCCGCCGCAAAACCCCAGGGACTCCGCAATGCGGAGTCTTTTTCATCGGTGATATTCGAACAATTGATCGATGGGTGTCCGGGTCGTTGTGTAGAGTCGGGGTAACCGACAACGTGGGGCATTAACAGGGGTGGTGGTCAGCGTGAACATACTGGATGAAGAGCTGGATCTGGAGTGGTTGGCTGAGGAAATCGTGGCGACATACGTTACGGTTGTTCGTTCGAAAGCGCGATTGATGGTGCTGATTGGCGATTTCGATCAGATGGGGTTAGCGAATGAGTGCGGAGCGACGAGTACGGCGGCCTGGCTAATCAGGCGGCTCGGGGTATCGGAGTCGACGGCGCATGAGTACGTGAGTGTTGCACGGCAACTGAACGATTTCCCATACCTGACGGAGATGTTCCTCGATGGTAACCTGAGCTACTCTGCGGTGCGTCTACTGCTCAAGTACCTGACCGCTGACAATGAGTTCGAGCTGGTGAAGATGGGCATGGAGCTGAACTACCACGGCCTGGAAAGCGCTCTCGCCGGAAAGCAGAAACCTAACGAGGCGAAGGAGGAGGGCAGGGAGTATTACCTGCGGTTGAAGCAGGAGGCAGACGGTGGCCTGAAGCTGTGGGGGAGGCTCAACGCCGCAGATGGTGAAGCTTTCAAGGCTGCGCTCAAAATTGGGCATCTCGCGTCCGCTGCCGAGGATGGGGAGCTAGAGAAGCTGCTGGGTGGGGATGGGGTGGTCGACAATGAGAAGGTAGATGAGCTCATCCATGAAAAAGAGAAGGATGAGGAGGCTCGACAGGCAAAGCGGGAGGTGTCTGGCTTCGGCTTGCCGACGCCGCGCGCCTTGGTCTTCTCCCTCATGGGAATAGTGAACATGGCCCGTACAAAACCCATCAGCACTCTTCGGGCGCCGGGCGCGCACGTGAACGTCATGATGACCGTGGACGGGCGAGCCTACTTGCCTAACAACGCTGGAGCGACGACCGAGACGCTGGAGCACCTCGTATCCAACGCCTTAGTCAGGTTGGATACGGTGAGTAATCAGGGCCTCATCCTGAACACCGGTCGGTCAACCCGCCTAGCAACGGACGGACAGGTCAACGCGCTCATGGCCATGTGGGGCGGGCAGTGCGCGACTCCGGGCTGTACGCATCGACGCTTCATGGAAATGCACCACATCCGCGACTGGGCTGAGGGCGGTATGACCGACCTGGATAATTTGCTGCCATTGTGCTCCGGATGCCACTCTCTGGTCACAGAAGGGTACACAACCATCACGCGCAATGGCCATGAGATCGTCTTCGAGTTCCGCGACGGTTCCAAATACGTCTCCTACAACCATTCCCTGCCCGTTCGGAATGACGGTTACGAGACTGCCGATTTGAACGAACCCCTGTGGGCCGACAGTTTCGCCGGATAAAGTAGTTCGGAACATGTCACCAACCGCAGAAGGGAACAGCGATGTCCACTGCAGTAAACGATCGCGACGACTCTGAGGTTACGGCTAAACGACGGTCAGGCTGGCTCGGTCCGGGCCTGCTCATTAGTGCCTCGTTCATTGGCCCGGGCACAGTCACCACGGCGACGGTCACAGGTGCAAGCTTCGGTTTCGCCCTGACATGGGCGATCGTGTTCTCGATCGTGGCCACGATCATCCTGCAAGAAATGTCTGCGCGCCTGGGACTCATGGGCGGGTTGAGCACGGGCGAAGCAATGCGCGAAACGTTCGAGTCGCCGGTGGCGAAGCTGCTGATGATCTCGCTCATTGTCACGGCTATCGGCATCGGCGGCGCCGCATACGCTGGCGGTGACACCACAGGTACAGCCCTCGCGCTTTCCGACGTCACCGGCCTGAGCATCCCCGTCCTGTCCTGCATCATCGTCGCTGTGATCGTTGTCCTTCTGCTGACCGGCAGCTACAAGGTCATCGAGAAATTCATGACCGCGCTGGTGATCATCCTGGCACTGATCTTCCTGATCACCGCAGTGGCAGTGAAGCCGGATCTCGGCGCGATGTTCAAAGGCATCTTCGTGCCGGGCCTTCCAGACGGCTCGGTGCTCACGGCGATCGCGCTGATCGGTACGACAGTGGTGCCCTACAACGTCTTCCTCCACTCCAACCTGGTCCAGGAAAAGTGGGGCGATGAGCCGGGCAAGCTGAGCTTGAAGAAAGCCCGCGTGGACAACATTGTGTCGATCTCCATCGGTGGGTTGATCACGTTGGCGATCGTGGCTACAGCAGCGTCGACGCTCTTTGCCCAGGGCATTGCAGCCGAATCAGCTGCGGAGCTGGCGGAGCCGTTGCGTCCGGTGCTCGGCGACTTCGCGCCGTGGGCGTTGGCGATCGGTCTGTTCGCGGCTGGCCTGACCTCGGCTATCGCCGGCCCGCTTGGCGCTGCCTACGCGATCTCCGGCGTGCTCGGCTGGTCCTCTGACCTGAAAGACAACAGGTTCCGCGCGATCTACCTGGCCGTGGTGCTCATCGGGCTGGTGATCGCGGTGACCGGTGTCAACCCGATCCAAGTGATTGTCCTGGCGCAGGCAGCCAACGGCATCCTGCTGCCAGTGGTGGCGTTCTTCTTGCTCTACACCATGAACAACAAGAAGCTGCTGGGAGACAACGCCAATGGCCTCGCCTCCAACATCCTCGGCGGCTTCATCTTCTTGGTCACCGTGGTGCTCGGCGGGTACTCGCTGTATAGCTTGTTCTAGCGGGATTGCTTGCCCCTGTCGAAGGCGGCGATCACGCGCTCAACGTACGCCTGCGGATCCTCGGCGTTCATGATGCCGCGGACGATAGCTACGCCGTCAACGCCGGCTGCGGCGAGGTCAGCGGCATCGTCGACGGTGACGTCGCCGATGGCGACGACGGGCAGCGAAGATGCAGCGACGAGCGGCGGATAGCCCTCCAGCCCCAGCGGTTCGCGGCCAGAGTCTTTTGTGGGAGTCGCGCGGAAGGGCCCTGCGCCGATGTAGTCGATGACGTCAGCGTACTGGTTGGCATCCTGCACGAGTTCCAGCGTCCCCGTGGTCAGGCCGATGATCGCATCTGGCCCAAGCAATTCGCGCGCGATGCGCGGATCGAGGTCGTCCTGGCCGATGTGCACGCCGGCGACGTTAGGAACGCGGGATTGGCGGAGGGCGAGGGCGACGTCGGCGCGATCGTCGATAAGCACGTGCGTGGCGGGGTTGACCTCGTAGACAGCCTCCGCGACGGCCTGGCCGAGCTCGAACAGCGAGCGCGCAGAGATGGGTTTGCTGCGCACTTGGATCATTCCGGCGCCACCAGCGGCGGCTGCGCGCGCAGTGCCGACGATGTCAGGCCCCTGGCCGGTGATGAAGTAGCAGCGGAGATCAAGCTCAGTCATTGCGCAGCGCCTCGATGAGCTCGTCCTTGGTCATGTCGGATCGGCCGGGGATGTCCAGCTCCTGCGCGCGGGAGTAGAGCTCCTCGCGCGTCCAGTCATCGTAGGAGCCAGACTCGCCGCCCTTCGCACCGACATCGGAGCGCGAAGAGTTCGCCGCCGCGTTAGCGATGGCCGCCGCCTTCGACTTCGAATTGCCCTCCTGGCGGAGGCGTTGGTAGAGCTCCCCGTCCTTCACCGACGGGCCGCCGGGCGTGTTCTCCGGGTGCTTGTCCTGCGTCATGAGGGCCATTGTAGGCCTCCGCGTAGGGTTCGATCCGCCCCGTGCGCCCGTAGGCGAGACGGCGGTGGACCCACTCGAACGGGCCGGGGGTGTTTGTGGCTTCGAGGATGACTGCGAGCACCAGGGTGACCAACCAGACACCGGTGGCGATGAGGAGCTTCTCCGAGATGGTGCTGTCCACGCCGAGACCGAAGCCAAAGGGCATGACCAGGATGATGAACAGGAAGGACTGTGCGATGTAACCGGACATTGAGCGCTTGCCCAGCGCGACGAAGGGGTACAGGATCTTCGGGGCTGCGACTGGCCGGCCGGCTGCGGCATCGTCGTACATGCGCTTCTGAATCCCGTTCGTGGCCAGTGCGACCAGCGCCAAGATGCCGGGGCCGGTGAATGTGCCCAAGCCCATATTGAGGGCCATGAAGACCTGATCCAATTGGTCGTTAATGACACCCATCGCCGCTAGGCCCCACGGTATGCCGACAGCGAGGCTGATGACTACAGCGAGCGTGGCCCAAAAAGTGAGCGTTCTTCGGTGCGCGTCGACGTTGGCCAGAACCCCCTCCCGCGCCCAGATGAATCCGATGAGCATGACGCATAGGACCGCGAGAACGGCGAACGTCGAGTTCACCATGAAAAATGGTGCTTGTTGGATAGTCGTGATGAAGTAGGTGCCGGCTGTGGTGATTTGCTCAGTTGGGGTGAACTCTGGCACGACGTCCACACCGGCGAGGGCGGTAATCACCGACATCGTCGACAGGAGCAGGGCGATGCAGAAGGACACCGCAGCAAAGATGCGCAGTGTCTTCGAACTGAGCTTGATCATCGTGGCGATGAGCATTCCCGCCAAGCCATAGGTGAACATGATGTCGCCGTTGAACAGCAGGTACATGTGCAGTAAGCCGAAGACGGCGAGGATGCCGTAGCGTTTAACCAGCATGCGTGTGGCTTTGCCCACTGGGTAGTTCTTCCGGTGCAAGCTCGAAGTGAGTAGCCCGATGCCGAAACCGAGCAGGGTAGCGAACATTGGCAGGCCTCGAGTGTGGACGAGCATGCCCGAGAACAGGGCAGCGAAACGGTCTGAAGCACTGTCTGGGTCTACCCAGCCGAGGCTCTTACCAATGGCACCCTCAGGGGAGTTCATAATCCAGAAGGTGGTCAGATTCGCCATGGCGATCCCCCAAAGAGCCAGCCCGCGAGCGAGATCGGGGACAACGAGGCGAGGGGGTTTCTGGGTGGGAGCAGGTGCGGTCATGACAGTCTCCTTAGAACAGCATCATGCAGCAAGTTGTTGGTGGCCACCGCGTCACCGCCGTGCGGGCCATCCTCGCCGGCGCGTGAGGTGAACCTCCCGCCAGCCTCGGTGACCAGAACAGACAGTGCTGCGAGATCCCACAGCGAGACTTCGGGCTCCGCGGCGATGTCCACGGCGCCTTCGGCCACCAGACAATAGGAGAAGAAGTCTCCGTAGCCGCGCAGCCGCCAGACATCATCGGTCAGGGAGATCAGCTGGTCGCGCAAGCCGCGGTCGTGCCAGCCTTTCAAAGACGAGATGCTTATCGACGCATCCTCTAACCCCGCAACCCCCGACACCCCGAGCCGCTTCACGCTGCCATCGGAGAATGTGCGCCACGCACCGGAGCCCTGGCTGGCGTACCAGCGGCGGGCAAGACCTGGAGCACTGACTACCCCGACGACGGGCTGGCCGTCGTCAAGCAGCGCGATGAGGGTGGCCCACACGGGCACACCGCGCACGAAGTTCTTGGTGCCATCAATGGGGTCAATGACCCATTGGCGGCCCTCGAACTGCACGTCGCCACCGAACTCCTCACCAAGGACCGCGTCGGACGGGCGGGCAGATTCCAGCTTGGCGCGCAGCGCAGCCTCCACGGCGATATCCGCGTCGGAGACGGGAGTCATGTCCGGTTTCGAGTCGACTTTGAGGTCGGCGGATTCGAAACGGTCGAGGGTGATGCCGTCGGCAAGCTCTGCGAGCTCGAGTGCGAGCGCTAGATCATCTGAATAGGTGGTCATGGCGCCCAATCCTAGCGAGATCGGGGCGTTGTTACTCCGCCAAAAGTGCCTCGACCTCGTCCACCAGTTGCTCGTTGCCGGCCACGCACCAGGTCACCCCACCTGCGTCGACTTTGATGGCCTTCCCGCCGACACCTTCGACCAGCGCTTTACCGGGCAGCCAGTCCCAATCGGCGACCGAGTGTTGGATCCAACCGCCAATTCCGCTCGAGGCCACCGTGGCCAAATCGACAGAACCTGCGCCCCACATGCGCACCGTGGCGGCCTGGCTCGCAGCTCGCATCCAGGCGCCCCGAATGTCCGCGTTGTCCATGTCGCGCGGGTGCAGGTACGTGGCCAGCGCGAGCTGCGCCAACGGTGCGTTCTCCAAGTGAGGGATCTGTTCACCGTTGCGCTCGGAGGTTCCGCCGTGTGCCACCCAGGTCGTATCTAACGCGGGGCGCGTGATAGCGCTGGTGAGGATGCGTTCTGGATCGCTCGGTGCGCCGCTGACAAGCGCGAGCGCCGAACAGAAGTAATCCGAGCCGCACGAGAAGTTGTACGTCCCGTCCACCGGGTCAATCACCCACGTGCGGCCCGAAGTAGATTCTTTGGCCGCGCCCTCCTCGCCCAGGATGCCGTCATCAGGGCGCAGCGCCATCAACGCGTCGGCCACGAAGCGCTCGGCGGCCATGTCAGCCTGCGTGACCACATCCGACACGGATGTCTTCTGCGACGTCTCCAAACCTTCGTTGCGCATGCGCAAAGCGAGCTCCCCGGCCGTGCGGGTCAGCGCCGCGGCGAGCTCGTGGTCGGGGGCGTCGGTATGGCTTTCGATGAATGCTGCGGTAGACACAGCAGCCATTATCCCCGAATTACTCCTTCACGTAGACGTTCGAGCCGAGCTCGCGGAACTCCTTGGCCATCTCGCGCTCGCCGCGGCGGAAATCCTCCCCGCCCGCGAAGGTGGGGATGCCCAGGTCGGCGATGAGCTTCTTGTTCTCGTCATCCAGCGCCTCGTCGATGGCATCACCGAACTCGTCGCGGATGTCCTGGCTGATGCGCATGGAGCAGAACTTCGGGCCGCACATGGAGCAGAAGTGCGCCGTCTTCGCAGGTTCAGCCGGCAGCGTCTCATCGTGGTAGGCCTGCGCGGTCTCCGGGTCAAGCGAGAGAGCGAACTGGTCGTTCCAGCGGAACTCGAAGCGCGCCTTGCTCATTGCGTCGTCCCAGTCACGGGCGCCCGGGTGGCCTTTGGCCACGTCGGCTGCGTGCGCGGCGACCTTGTACGTGATCACACCGGTCTTGACATCATCCTTGTTGGGCAGGCCCAGGTGCTCCTTCGGGGTGACGTAGCACAGCATCGCGGTGCCGCCCATGGCGATATTGGCGGCGCCGATTGCAGAGGTGATGTGATCGTAGCCCGGGGCGATGTCGGTCACCAGCGGGCCGAGGGTGTAAAACGGCGCGCCGCCGCACCACTCCTCTTCCTTCTCGTTGTTGACCTGGATCATGTTCAGCGGGACGTGGCCCGGCCCCTCGATCATGACCTGGACATCGTGGTCCCAGGCGCGCTTGCACAGTTCGCCGATGGTTTTCAGCTCAGCGAACTGTGCAGCATCGTTGGCGTCGGCGACGGAGCCGGGACGCAAACCGTCCCCAAGCGAGAAGGCGATGTCGTACTGGGCGAAGATCTCGCACAGCTCGTCGAAGTTCTCGTACAGGAAGGATTCCTTGTGGTGCGCGAGGCACCAGCCGGCCATGATCGAGCCGCCGCGGGAGACAATGCCGGTCACGCGCTTCGAGGTCAGCGGAACGTACGGCAGGCGCACGCCGGCGTGGACAGTCATGTAATCAACGCCCTGCTCAGCCTGCTCGATGACGGTGTCGCGGAAGATCTCCCACGTCAAGTCCTCAGCGACGCCACCCATTTTCTCCAGCGCCTGGTAGATCGGCACCGTGCCGATGGGAACCGGGGAATTGCGCAGGATCCACTCGCGAGTGGTGTGAATGTCGTTTCCGGTGGACAAGTCCATGACCGTGTCCGCGCCCCAGCGGGTGGCCCAGCGCAACTTGTCTACTTCCTCACGGATGGAGGAGGTCACGGCGGAGTTGCCGATATTCGCGTTGATCTTGGTCAAGAACGCATTGCCGATAATCATCGGCTCGCTCTCCGGGTGGTTGATGTTGTTCGGGATGATTGCGCGGCCAGCGGCGACTTCCTCGCGGACTTTCTCCGGAGAGCAGTGTTCGCGCAGTGCCACAAAGCGCATTTCGGAGGTGATCTCGCCGCGGCGGGCGTAGGCCATCTGGGTCACGCGCTTTCCGCTTTTCGCGCGCAGGGGCTCGCGCTTAGCCCCGCGCCACTCTTCGCTAGCGGCACCGCGTTTCATCGCGCGGACACCGTCGTCCTCGAGGTTGCGCTCGCGGCCGGCGTAGCTCTCCACGTCATCACGGGCTTCAATCCACTCGGTGCGCAGATCCGGCAGGCCCTCTTCCGGCTCAGCCCACGGGCCGCGTGTGCGGTAGATCTTGAACGGCGCGTTCGGGCCGGTCGGTGAGTCATCGAGCTGGATTTCCGTCTCCGGGACTTCCAGACCATCTTCCACGATCGGCGCGTACGAGTGCTTCAGGTGAATTTCCTGGGCGTAGATGTCGGCCATTGCCTCTCCTTTACTTCCTTCGCTGGTGCTAACCAGACAGGTTCGAACGGTGCTCGCACGGCCTATCAGTGCGATCTCAGCCCGCTGCCGCGGGCGCCCGTGTGGGGGTGTAGTTCGAGTCTATCGTCTCCTACTACACTGCGCTTACATGAATCCCGACACCAGCAACCGCATCCAGTCGCTCGACTCCACCTTGACCACCATTGAGAAGGTCATGGACCTCGAGGAGATGGACGCCCGGGCGCGCGAGCTGGAGCAGCAGGCCGCCGACCCGAGCCTGTGGGACGACCCCGAGCACGCTCAGAGCGTGACCACTGAACTCTCCAGCGTCCAAGCGCGCGTGCGCAGGGTGCGCAGCCTACGCCAGCGTATCGACGACTTGCCCGTCATGTACGAGCTCGCCGCGGAAGAGGGCGATTACACGCTTGCCGAGGATGAACTCGCTGACCTGACCACGGCCGTCGAAACCCTCGAAGTGACCACAATGTTGTCGGGCGAGTACGACCAGCGCGAAGCGGTGGTGAACATCCGCTCCGGAGCAGGCGGCGTCGACGCGGCGGATTGGGCAGAGATGCTCATGCGCATGTACATCCGTTGGGCGGAGAAGAACGGGCACAAGGTCGATGTCTACGACATTTCCTACGCCGAGGAGGCCGGCATCAAGTCGGCGACGTTCGTCGTGCACGGCGAGTACATGTACGGCCAGTTATCCGTCGAGCAGGGTGCGCACCGGTTGGTGCGCATCTCGCCGTTCGACAACCAGGGGCGCCGTCAAACCTCCTTCGCCGAAGTCGAAGTTCTGCCGGTGGTTGAGAAGACTGACCACATCGACATCCCGGACTCGGAAATCCGCATCGACGTCTATCGCTCGTCCGGTCCTGGTGGCCAATCGGTCAACACCACCGACTCGGCGGTGCGCATCACCCACGAGCCCACCGGCATTGTGGTGACCTGCCAAAACGAAAAGTCGCAGATTCAGAACAAGGCCTCCGCCATGAACGTCCTGCAGTCCAAGCTGCTTGAGCGCAAACGGCAGGAAGAAAAAGCTGAGCTCGACGCCCTCGGTGCTGGCGGCAACGCCAGCTGGGGCAACCAGATGCGCTCCTACGTCCTCCACCCGTACCAAATGGTCAAAGACCTACGCACCAACTACGAAGTAGGCGACCCGCAGAAGGTGCTCGATGGCGACATCGACGGGTTCCTCGAAAGCGGCATTCGTTGGCGCAGCACCGAATCTGCATGATCTGACTATGGCTTAGGTAGGCAATGACTCGTTCGGCGTAAGGAGCCTTTTTATGGGTGAAGCGCGCTCTAGTACGAATCTGGACAAGCCCCTGCGGGATGCGTCTCTGTCGCAAGCGGTGTACAGATTTTTTGCGAAGTTCTTTGTTTTCAAGGGACGAGCCTCGCGGAGCGAGTATTGGTGGGTCTTTCTTGCTATCACTGTGGGCTCAATCCCGGTCAGTATGCTCGAGATTCACTTCGGAATTCCGGTTGGCAAGGTGGTCGGGGTCATTCTTCTGATCCCGTTTCTGGCACTGATCTCGAGGAGGCTGCAAGACGCGGGTTTTTCAGGGCTTCTGACGATTCTCGTCTTTGTGCCTGTACTTGGATCGATAGCCATCATGATCATGACTCTCATGCCATCGGAGATGACCTCAAGCATGGACAGCGAAGGTTCTGAATGAACCGGTCGCCCTGTCGTGGTGTGCGGTGCTTTCCACCGTGCTTGAGCAGCTATTCTCCGTTGTCTTTGCTTCCTGCTGGAGGAACTCTCGCATCGCCATATCGCGCATTGTGGGCTTGTCCACCTTGCCGACGGGATTGCGCGGCAGATCTTCCACGGTAGTGATGTGTACCGGCCACTTGACCTTGGCCAACAGGGGACGGACGTGATCCAATAGTGCGGTTGTGTCGACAGTGGCGGGGTCGGAATTGCTCACGTAGGCGACGGGGACTTCCCCAAGCACTTCGTGCGGCAACCCGACCACAGCGGATTCGACAACGTCAGGGTGGGTGTTCAGCGCGTTCTCAATCTCGGAGGGGTAGAGGTTCTCTCCGCCGCGGATGATCATGTCTTTGATCCGGTCAACGAGGAACAGGAAACCGTTGTCGTCCAAGTAGCCGACGTCGCCAGTGTGGAGCCAGCCGTCGACGACGGTCTTCGCGGTTTCCTCTGGCCGGTTGAGGTAGCCGACCATGACGTTGTCGCCTTTGATCACCACCTCTCCGGCTTCCCCAGTGGGCAGAAAGCCGCCCTCGCCGTCGCTGATGCGCACTTCTTGTCCCGGTAGGGCTCGGCCCACGGTGCCGGCGGGCGGGTCGTCGTCAAGGCGGACAGCGGTCGAGCCGACGGTTCCCTCGGTCAGGCCGTACGCGCCGCGGATCTTCACACCGTACTTCTGCTGGAAGGATTCGATGAGCTGCACGGAGGCCGGTGCGGCGCCGCAGACAGCGAACTCGAGACTGGAGAAGTCGACACCGGAGTCCGGCGGCAGCTGCAGCAGGTAAGCGAAGATTGCCGGCACGGCGGAGAAGTATGTCGGCCGGTACTGTGCCACGGCGGAAATGAACTCCATTGGGTTGAAGCGGTCGAGGATGGTCACCTTGCCACCGCGGCTGTACGGCGCGAGGAAGCTGACCAGAATCGCGTTGGAGTGAAACAGCGGCAACGGCATCAGCGCGTGGATCTCACCGTCCATGTCCAGGGCGCCGGAGATGCTTTCCACCATGGCGTTGAGGTTGCTGTGGCTGAGCATAACGCCTTTCGGGCGGCCAGTAGATCCGGAGGTGTAGACCAGTAGCGCGATGTCATCGGCTGAAGGTGGCTCGGGCAAGGAGCTGGGGGAGCTGGGCACTTCATGTTCGCGGTGCTGGCCGGATACTGCGAGCTCGAAGAGGGGTGCCACGCGAGCGCCGGGGAAGTAGTCCTCTGGTTGACGGGCGGCGAAGTCGTTCGTGGTCACCACGACCTTCGCACCGGAATCCTCGATCTGGTAGGCGGATTCAGGTGCCGCGAAGGTCGGGTTCATGGGTGTGCACGCGGCCCGCAGCCGCCATGCCGCCGCCATGGTGGTCAGCAGTTCAAGGCGGTTGGGCAAGAACGTGGCTACGACGTCGCCGGGGCCGACGCCCATCGCGGCTAGCTGGTGGGCGAGGATGTCTACTTCTTCGGCGAACTCTTGGCCGGTCAGAGAGCGGAAGGAATCCCGGAGGCGTGATCCTTCGATTCCCTGATGAAATTCGTGCCACGGCTGAAAGCGGTAATCGGTCATGATCCCTCCGATATGTGATGTGAGTTACACGGGTAAGGGTCACTATAGAGGTTCGGAGCCAGATGGTGAGTGAGGGGAAAGAATCTGCTGGTCCGCGGTAAGGGGTACCGTGCACGTCTGAGTACCTGCGGTTATGGGGCGCGTGATTTCTAACCGGGAGCTATCTGTCACTAGAGTGACACGCGTGATCACTTTCTCTAACGTGACAAAGGTGTACCCGACGTCCACGCGGCCGGCGCTCGACAACATCTCCGTCGACATCGAAAACGGGGAGTTCGTCTTCCTCATCGGCCCGTCCGGCTCGGGCAAATCGTCCTTCCTGGAATTGCTCATCCGCGAAGAGAACGTCACCTCCGGCGACATTTACTTCGACAAATTCCACGTCAACGCCCTCAAGGGGAGCGAGGTGAACAAGCTGCGTCAGTCCATCGGATATGTCTTCCAGGACTTCCGGTTGCTGCCGAAGCTCAACGTCTACGACAACGTTGCATTCGCCCTCGAGGTGATCGGTAAGTCGAAGACGAAGATCAACAAGCTTGTTCCGGAGGCCCTCGAGATTGTTGGGCTCGATGCCAAAGCGAACCGGATGCCGAATGAGCTTTCCGGCGGTGAGCAGCAGCGTGTGGCGATCGCGCGCGCGTTTGTCGACCGCCCTCGGCTTTTGCTTGCCGACGAGCCTACCGGCAACCTCGACCCCTCCACCGCCGACGACATCATGGCGTTGCTCGCCCGGATCAACCGGATGGGAACGACAGTGGTGATGTCCACGCACAACGCCCGTGCGGTCAACGACATGCGCAAACGCGTCATTGAGCTCCACCTGGGCAAGCTCATCCGCGACGATAAGCACGGTGTCTACGGGAGGGAAAGCTAATGAACTGGAACTTCATCTTCCGTGAGGGCTTCCGCGGTTTGGGCCGCAACCTCACCATGACGGTCGCGCTGATCATCACCACGGCTCTGTCCTTGGCGCTCGTGGGCGCCGGCATCCTCATGTCACAGGTAACCAGCGAGACGAAGGACCTGTATCTCGACCGCGTCGAAGTCATGGTTGAACTCAGTGATGAGGTTTCGGAGACGGACAAGGATTGTTCGTCGCAAAGCTGCACGCAGGTGCGCGATATCTTGCAGGCCGATGAACGCGTCGAGTCAGTGACTTTCCGCAACCGTGATCAGTCCTACGAGCGCTTCGTTGAGCTGTTCAAGGAGTCTGACCCGGTCCTGGTGGAGGAGACATCCCGCGATTCGATGCCAGCGGCACTGCACGTGCGGCTGGAGGATCCGACGGATACGTCGCCGATTGATGCTGTCCGCGACCTGCCCCAGGTTGCCTACGTGGCTGACCAAGCCAGTGATGTGCGTGGTCTCGCTGACTCGATGGATTCGTTCCGCAACGCCACCTTCATCATCGCGGCGGCTCAGGCGCTTGCTGCGATCTTCCTGATTTCCAACATGGTGCAGCTGGCGGCGTATTCGCGCCGCGAGGAAATCAGCATCATGCGCATGGTGGGTGCCAGCCGCTGGTTCACGCAGGCCCCGTTCATTCTCGAGGCAGCTCTCTCGGTGCTCATCGGCGGGATCATCGCTACGGTTGGCGTGTGGCTGATCAAGACACAGATTGTCGACCAGATGCTCGACCCCGTCTACCAGAATCTGCTCATTGCCCGTCTGCCGGATTCCGCGGTGTGGACCGTTATGCCGCTGGTCAGCCTCGCCGCGCTGGTCGTGTCCGGCCTTGTCGCGCAGGTCGCGCTGCGCTCCTACGTCCGGAAGTAGCCTATGGCCAAGAAGAAGAAAACCGACGGCTCCAACGTCATTGCTTCCAACCGCAAGGCGCGCCACGATTACACGATCCTGGATACCTACGAGACAGGCATCGTGCTGCAGGGCACGGAGATCAAGTCGCTTCGCGACGGCAAAGCGTCCCTCGTCGAAGCCTTTGCCACCATCGACAACGGCGAGGTGTGGCTGCGCAATCTGCACATCCCCGAGTATTCGATGGGGTCGTGGACGAACCACTCGCCGCGCCGCACCCGCAAACTGCTGCTGCACCGTCGCGAGATTGACACCCTCGAGGGCAAACTGCGCGACGGCAACCGGACGCTTGTGCCCCTGAAGCTCTACCTCAAAGAGGGCCGGGTCAAAGTCGAGCTCGGTCTGGCCCAGGGTAAGCAGGATTACGACAAGCGTCGCGCCATTAAGCAGCGCACTGAAGATCGCGAGATCACGCGCGATCTGGGGCGGAAACTCAAGGGGATCAAGGCTTAACGCTGATCCTGCCTAGACTGGGTGGCATGAAAACAGCGTTGATTACAGGAGCGTCCCGTGGCATTGGTCGCGCGATCGCGGAAGAGCTGGGTAAGGATCACCACATCATCGCGGGGGCATCGCGCGACGCGTCCGACATTGTCAGTGCGCTGCCCAGCGCCGAGCCGTTTGAGGTTGACCTACGCGACACCGAGGCGCTGCTTGCGGCTGCGTCGCGGATCGAGAACGTCGATGTGGTGGTCCTTGCCGCTGGTGTCCTGCACAAGGATCCCTTCGAGCAGATCTCCGATGAGCAATGGCGTGAAACGATGGATATCAACGTGCTCGCGCCCGTTACGCTCACGCGCGCATTGCTGCCTGCTTTGCGACGATCGGGTGGCCTGCTTGTGACCATCAACTCCGGCGCCGGTTTCCACGGGGTGGAAGAGAACACCGCTTACTGCGCCTCGAAGTTCGCGCTGCGCGGTTTCACCGATTCACTGCGGCTGGAGGAGAAGGGGCGCATCCGTGTGACCTCGATCCACCCGGGCCGGACCGACACCGACATGCTGGCGGACCCGAAGCACGGCGACCGGCCGAAGATGGACGCGGGCAACGTGGCCAACGCCGTGCGCTTGGCGGTCGACGCGGGGCCGGGCGCGACTGTCGAGCACTTGCGTGTGGCCCCGTCAGGGATGTAAAGTAACTGCTCCTGCGGTGTTACTGTACGTTCCCGCCGCAGGAGGGAAGTGAAGTTCACTCCAAGGGGATGACTTGGTTTCGACTTCGCCGACTAAGCCAGGGGAAGCGTGCCGGTGCAGGCTGGAGACCACCGATTGAAGCGTCGCAGCATGTTATAAGCGCAGAGAAGAACTCTCAGCGTGACTACGCCCTCGCTGCCTAAGTAGCGACCGCGTGTCTGTCAGGCCGGGCTCGCTCCCGTCCCGGACCCTGGCATCGACTAGGGAGCTTGCCCTTCCACCGTGTCAGTGCGGTGATTGAAGGGGACACCTCTCACTGACTGGGCCCATCATCCGGACATGTTCGCCTGATCCGGAGGGTCGAGCAGAGATCTGTGCGGACTGCGCACGGAGAAGCCCTGGTGCGGTGGCGAAGGACGCGGGTTCAATTCCCGCCATCTCCACAACAAGCGGCCCCGGTTCTGATCAAGGACCGGGGCCGCTTGCGTTTTACCCCGTCGCGTAGACTTGGGCGCGCTATGACCACCGCGAAGACGATGTCGAAGAAGCTGGGCTGCCTCGCAGCGTGCGCCACGTTGACCGTGGTTCTGGGGGCGTGCGTGCCGGCCGGGGAGGAAGCCACCGCCGGTGCCCCTGAGTCCACTGAAAGTCACGCGGGTGGCGAGTGGGCGGGGGACACAGTGGACGTCGTCGACAACGAGGGCGCGAAAACTGTGCCGTTCAAACCGGAGCGGGTGGTGGTATTCGACCCACGCATGGCGGCGCTGTTGAAAGATCTCGGTATCGACGCAATTGTCGCGACCAGCCCCGAAGAGGCTGCAGATGCCGAACCGGATATGGTTCTGGTCGGCGCAGAAGCGTCCCACAGCGCCTCCGAGCTCCAAGATGTCGCGGGAGCGCCGGTGGTGGATCTCACTCCGCGCCCCGATCCGCCGCTGGATTGGGAAATGGTGCGTCAAGTGCAGGTTCTGGGCGTCATCTTCGACAAAGAAGAAGAAGCGGAGCAGATGGACAGCGACTTCTCCGACGCTCTCGAGCGGGCCCGCAACGCGGTCGGGGAAGACTGGTCGGCGGCGGCTGTGGAAGCTAATGGTGATGCTGCCGAGCTCCTTCCTGTAGACGGTGGGAAACTGTGGGGTCCCGTGATGGACATGGTGGGCCTCGCTCCGGTGGAGCTGAACGAAGAGCCAGACGTCATTCTCGTCGAGGAGCGTGAACCGGATATGCGCTCGTCCGATTATGTACCGGCGTTGAAGCTGCTTCTGGATGATGAAGAGCTTGCGGAAACTCCGGCGGTTGAGAACGTGAACATCTACGTCGGCCCGTTTGACGTCCCAGAGGTGGCAGGGGCAAGCACGTACACCCTCATCCTCAACGAGTTGGCCGACCACTGGTCAATCAACGGTTAGGAAATGTGATGTCGGGGGAGGGGTATTGACCCTCAGGGATCATGTGCTAGGTTAGGCAAAGCTTACCAACTTTCTATGTACGGAGGATCTCCTATGAAACGTGTTTCCCGGCTCGCTGCCATCGTGGCTGCTGCCTCACTGACCCTCGCCGGCTGCGCTGGCAACGCGGATGACTCTGCCGGCGATTCGGCTGAAACCACCCAGGCAGACTCCGGTTCCTCCGACAACGGTGCTGAGGGAGACGGAGCCTCTGACACGGTCACCATCGAAGATAACGAGGGATCCAAGGAGGTTCCGGTCAACCCGTCTTCCGTCGTCGCCCTGGACAACCGCAGTTTCGAGATCCTCGACGAATGGGGTGTGCAACCTGTCGCTGCCGCCCGCGCGCTCGTGCCGGAGACTATTCCGGGCATCGCCGACAATGAAGACATCATCGACATCGGCAACCACCGCGAGCCGAACCTCGAGGCGATTGTCGCAGCTGAGCCGCAGGTGATCGTTTCGGGTCAGCGTTTCTCCGAATACAACGAGGAGATTGAGAAGCTGGTTCCGGATGCAGTCCTCATCGACCTCGAGCCGCGCGAGGGCGAGCCGTTGGACGAGGAGCTCCTGCGCCAGGTCGACGCCCTGGGCAAGATCTTCGACCGCGAAGAAGAAGCCAAGAAGATGGCCGATGACTTCACCTCCGCGCTCGACCGCGCGAAGGAGGCTTACAACGATGAGTGGAAGGTCATGGCCGTCAACGTCTCCGGCGGTGAGATCGGCTATGTCGCTCCGAAGGTCGGTCGTACCTGGGGGCCGCTGTTCGACCTGCTTGGCCTGACCCCCGCCCTGGAGATCGAGGGCGGTAGTGATGACCACCAGGGCGACGACATCTCCGTGGAGGCAATCGCCGAGGCGAACCCGGACTGGATGCTCGTGCTCGACCGTGACGCCGGCGTGCGCACCGAGGATTCCGCACCCGCCCAGCAGGTGCTGGATGAGAGCCAGGCTCTGGGCAACGTCACCGCCGTGAAGGAAGGCAACATCTACATTGCTCCTGCGGACACGTACACTAACGAGTCGATTGTGACCTACACCGAGATTCTCAACGACCTTGCCGATCAGTGGGAGGCTGGCGCTTAGTGTCGCATCGCTTATCCGCGAAAACCCGCCCGCCGCTCGCCGAATGGAAGCTGCTGGCGGGTATCGCCGTTGTTGCCGGGTTGCTCGCCGTCTCGTTGGTGGTGGGACAGTACGACATCCTCGGCAACGACGACGGCACCGACATGTTCTGGACTACCCGCGTCCCACGCACCATCGCACTCGTGCTGTCAGGGATGGCGATGGCCATGAGCGGCATGGTGATGCAGCTGCTTACCCAGAACAGGTTCGTCGAACCCACTACGACTGGTACAACAGAGTGGGCCGGGCTCGGCCTGTTGGTGGCGCTTTACTTCATCCCGAACCCTTCGCTGACTGTGCGCATGGTCGTCGCAGTGGTGTTCGCCTTCGTGGGCACCATGGTGTTCTTTGGATTCCTGCGCCGGGTGGCGCTGAAATCCTCGCTGATTGTGCCGATCATCGGGATCATGCTCGGGGCGGTGGTCAGTTCTATCTCCACGTTTTTCGCCATGCAGACCGACATGCTCCAGTCGCTGGGCATTTGGTTCGCCGGCTCCTACACGTCGGTGATCCGCGGGCAGTATGAAGTGCTGTGGGTCGTTGCCATTGTCGTTGTCCTCGTGTTCGTCTTCGCTGACCGGCTCACTGTGGCTGGCCTGGGTAAAGACATCGCCACGAATGTCGGCTTGAACTACGAGCGGGTTGTGCTGCTCGGCGTCGGTCTGGTCGCCATCGCCTCAGGCGTGGTCACAGTCGTAGTAGGCATGCTGCCGTTTATCGGTTTGATCGTGCCCAATCTGGTGTCCATGTTCCGGGGCGATGATTTGCGCTCCAACCTTCCCTGGGTGTGCCTGCTCGGCATCGCCGTGGTGACGGTGTGCGACATCATCGGCCGGACCATCATCGCGCCGTTCGAGATGCCCGTCTCGGTCATCCTCGGCGTCGTCGGTGCAGTCGTGTTCGTGGTGTTGATCATCAGGCAGGAGCGGTCATGACGGCAGTAACAACGGAAATTGCTGCAGCTCGAGGCAGGCATGTGGGGGCGTTTCAGTCGTCGACAAGCAAACGGCGTTACTGGATCGTCATCGCGTGCCTGCTGGTGCTGGCCGCGGGCCTGACGTGGGGGCTGCTTGCATATGAGAACCCGATGGACTTTGGTACCCGGGGGTACTGGCTCATTGCGGAGCGCCGCGCGAACTCCGTCCTGGTCATGGTGCTGGTGGCGATATGCCAGGCGATGGCAACTGTGGCATTCCACACGGTGACCGGCAACCGCATTATCACGCCGTCGATCATGGGCTTCGAGGCCCTCTACGTGGCCATTCACACCACCACCGTCTACTTCTTCGGTGCGGTGGGTTTGACCAACGCGCGCACGGTGGAGATGTTTCTGCTGCAGCTCGTAGTCATGGTCGGGTTTTCGCTGCTGCTGTACTCGTGGCTGCTGACCGGCAAGAACAACATGCACGCAATGCTGCTCGTCGGTGTAGTCATGGGCGGCGGACTCGCGAGCTTGTCGACGTTCATGCAGCGCATGCTCACCCCGAGCGAATTCGACGTGCTCACAGCGCGGCTGTTCGGATCCGTCAACAACGCCGACCCCGACTACTTCCCGGTGGCCATCCCGCTGGCGCTCGGCGGCGCACTGCTGCTGCTTCTGCACTCGCGGATTCTCAACGTCCTGGCGCTCGGGCGCGACCCGGCGATCAACCTCGGCGTGAACCACCGCGGCCACGCGATCTATGTTCTGGTCCTTGTCAGCCTGCTCATGGCCGTGTCGACCGCGCTGGTGGGGCCGATGACGTTCCTCGGATTCCTCGTGGCCACTTTGGCGTACCAGTTCGCGGACACCTACGATCACCGGTACATCTTCCCGATGGCTGCGCTCATCGGATTCGTCGTCATGACCGGGGCGTACTTCGTGATGAACCACATTTTCTACGCCCAGGGCATCGTGTCCATCATCATTGAACTCGTCGGCGGCGTCGTGTTCCTCGCTGTGATTCTGAGAAAGGGGTCGCTGTGATCAAGCTGTCCTCGGTCGAGAAAACGTACGGCCAAGAAACAGAGATCGGGCCGATCGACCTAGAAATTCCCGCTGGCGGCATGACCGCCCTCATCGGACCGAACGGCGCGGGCAAGTCCACGTTGCTCACCATCATTGGCCGGCTTCTGGAGCAGGACTCCGGCACCGTCACTGTGGCAGGCCACGACATCTCCGCCGTGAAGAGCAAGGAACTCGCCAAGGAATTGTCGATCCTGCGCCAGGAGAACAACTTTGTCACCAAGCTCACTGTGCGCCAACTCGTCGGATTCGGCCGTTTCCCCTACAGCAAGGGGCGCCTGACCGCCGAAGACGAGGAGATCATCTCGCGCTACATCGACTTCCTTGGTCTGCGCGGGCTCGAGGGGCGGTACCTGGACCAGTTGTCCGGCGGCCAGCGTCAGCGTGCATACGTCGCCATGGTTCTCGCGCAAGAGACGGACTATGTGCTTCTCGACGAACCCCTCAACAACCTTGACATCTCCCACTCCGTGGACATGATGCGCCACCTGCATGATGCCGCAGAGAACCTGGGCAGGACCATCATCGTCGTTCTGCACGACATCAACTTCGCGGCCCGCTACGCCGATTACATCTGCGCGGTCAAAGACGGCCAGATTGTTGAATTCGGCCCTCCCAAGGATGTCGTTCGCTCCGACCTGTTGTCCTCGATTTTCGGCACATCCATCGACGTGATCAACACCTCGCGCGGGCCGGTAGCCGCCTACTTTTAGAAGCTGGAAGCATGTGGCGCGCGTTTCAACGGTTGAGCGCCCAGTTTGATACTCGGGTTCGGGGCCCGTTTAAGCAGGTAGACTACCGGTTCTAAATAATATTTGCGTTCTTCGGAGCTTTGGAGTTATTGTGTTGTTCCGTCGCTGCGAGACGTTACCAACTGGTAAACGGAACGTAATGACGAAAACAAATCGAACTTAACAACGGAATTGACACAGAGTGTTGATCTCCAGTAAAGTCGATCAAGCCGCTTCAGACGGAGCAAAAAACAAAAGTTCCCGAAGAGCGTGCGTGTGTTGTGTGAGAACTCGATAGTGTGCCAATGTTTTTTGGTTGGTTGTGTGCGACCTTGATGCCTGCACGTGTTTGTGTGTGGTGTGTGCTGGTCGGTGGTGCTTGAACCTATTGATGGGGTGTCACTGTGCTGGTTGGTCGTGTGTGACTGATTGGAAATATATTTTTTGTTGCTTCTTC